>JAIYDG010000141.1 GCA_027487625.1 Bacteroidota bacterium | reverse complement strand
TATTTCTCCAGAAGACATGAAAAAAATGAAAATTTTGTACAAGCAAGCTTTTCAAAAAAAAGAATTATGTTGTGAAAATCGCGAAAAAGAAAGGACGCTTGCATTGCTCTATCAGTATCAAATGGAAAACAGAATATATCATTTCAATAGAATTATGAGTAAATATTCGGATGCTGTAAAGGACGATTTTTTTTTTTTTTTTTAATTTAAACGACCATGGTGGATATTAAGAAGCGATATTTAATGATGGAGCCGGGTAATTTTTGCTTGGCTCCTCCAGAAACACGCAAATCACAATTGACAGCAAACGGAGTATTTATTGCGGACATGGATAAATCGGAAAAGGGCGGAAGCGCAGGTACAATCTTATTCAAAGAACCATATAAGAACATCCTCGAGATCAACTGTATTGATGCAGATTTTCCTCCTGTTTCCATGTGTGTATGTTTGCCAGAAATAGCACCATATGGAGTCTGGGAACACTGCCCATTTGAGAAATCAAGTCAGAGAGTGCTAGCTAGCAGTAGTGCAGTGAGTGATTATGACGTAAAACCAGAAAAACTTCCAGAAATATTTAACAAAAATTGGTTCCCTGTCAGTAATCGATATACGAGTCTTAATACGCAGGGATCATCGCCATTTAATCCAATTCCGGTAGCTAGACGCGAAAAAGACCAGCCTCCATTTAATTTGACTCAACTAACGATGTTGGCATTTGTAACACAGAATAATATGAATCCTCAATGGACTGGTGCGAATGGATTAAGCAATACTGGATCCAACACATTGGCCAGATCTCAAGATTTTAGTAGGCCCCTTTCCAGATATACCTGGTTTGACGTATCTAATTTCAATTCTACGTTTGGCGATCAGACAGCATACACAGATCAACAACTACAACAGCAATTCTTTTTTGAATTTGTTATGATCGATGAAACCCCGCACATTGCAAGAAATCCTACTTATCAGGGCGAAGTGGAAGAGTACGAGGATCTTTATAATGTGACAGGAAGACAAAGACGCCTTGCCAAGGAATTCAACCATGCATTGCAGCTACCTAAAAAGTTTGGATATATTTTTCTATACTGATTATTATAATATTCGATGGGTAATTTTCTACCAACCCAAGCAAATCAAGTCACAGCAACATCTACTCGAGTAGGTTATGAGCCGCCAGCTATAGCAACGCGGTTTTTATCACCAGATGAAATGAGATTGTTGGGCGAAATGAGCCCATCACGTGATTATGACAGCACAACATGGACACGAGCCAAAGTGATGGATATCCAAGGATCGAAAAAGCAGATCTCTTTGCGCCCTTGTAAAGTAGATATTTATCCGCATATGGGAGATTACTTTTATCAGAAATCAGATCGGGTATATCCTGTCAAATCGCGTTCTTACAGTGATTCGTACGCTCCTAATCGCTTGATGCCCCAAAGCGGCACACATCCTAATCAGCTTGTGAAACCTTTGGCCATTTCCCGAATTATGGGCAACGTTACTGTTCCCCAATAAATTCTTATTCATTAATAAACATAATGTCAGGACAGCCATTTTTGTATTCGACTCTGGCCGGTAATTTAGGCGAATTTACAGATAAGTATACACAATCTATTATTTGTATACCCACTATGCTGCACGAAGTTTTCGTTGGATTGGATCTCATGGATATATTTCCCACTCGAAGCGGATTAAAACGCATGGCTAGAATTCGAGACCAAGAACGTAAAGAGATGGCACAAGAGCGACCCGAATATCATGAAGTGTCTGCTCGCGATGAAATGCCTGTCCCTCCTCTCGAACAATTAACAAAAACACACACAGACAAATATTTCCCCATGCTTGTTGTTGGCACATCTTTGATTGCATTTGATATGCTTCGTGGTACTTTTATGTAAACATTTTTTCCAACATTTATTATAAAATGGCTAGTGCAATAAAACCTCAACCTGTAGCATTAAAAAAAATCGATAATGCATCACTCCGGCCCACGGGCGTCTCAGCGGGGCGATATGTGACAAGCATGGGTGTCCTTGATCCTAAGCCCATGGAAGATGATGTTCCCCAAGAACGAGTAAAAGATATAGCTGAGGCAAACAGGGATATTTTTAGGGGTGGTCCGAAAAGGAACGCAGGTGCATCTACATCCGTTAAGGCAGCTCTGGAGTTACCCGAAGAAGACAGCATCATGAGAGGGGTAGTGTACGGATTCTTGTTGGGAGCTTCTTTTTTCTTACTTACTAGGTATATCAAGCGTCGATACTTTGCAGCATTATGAAGATATTAAGTTTAGATCCAGGATTTTACAATTTCGGATGGGTACTTCTTGACACAAATGATCCAGCTTATCCTATCTATTGTACTTCTGCATGTATTGGTAATTATGGTACTGATACAAAAAGTCGCATCGTTGAACTGACAAAGCTATTTAATGAATTAAGTGAATTAATTACATTCGAAGATGTTATTTTAATCGAATCGCAATTTAAAGGCCACATGCGCAACATGCAAATAATTCTGTTGACATTGTTTTCCAAATATCCCAATCTGCATGTCATTCATCCAATCCATGTAAAAAAGTTTATGAAGTATTCCTCGAAAGGGTATCGTAACAACAAGATTGAATCGGTCGAGGCAGCCAAAAAACTAGCCCCCTCTGCTTTCCTAAACGGGACTGGGAGAAGAATCCACGACATGGCTGACGCGTATATGCAGGCTATCTTTTGGGCATGTGTACACGGACATATTTCTAATGATTTTGTAACTACTAATTGTGTAAATGTCAAGACTGTATCAACCAACGATAACAATCAACCACACTGCACCTCTCCGCCTCGGGATGCCGCCGCAGCCAACGAACCTAGCAGGCCCCGTAAGTCAGGTTGGGCAGCATGTGCAGAATTATCAGACATTGCCGCGTGAGGCAAAAACAAATGATCTTATTGTGAAACAGGCACAAAATAAAGGCGTACAAAATTCTAAAGACAAAATCGGCATGTATTTACTGCTTATCTCCTTTACGGGTCTTTTTTTTCTTCAGGCGGTCAGGTAAGTTAGCGGCTGTATCTGCTGCCAGTCCAATGGAGGAAGCCGTTTTTCTGAGTATAATATAAAATAATAACACAAGATGAAAGAACAGAGTAACTTTGCGATTTTTGCTTTAGGGTTTGCTACATTCTGGGGTGTAATGCTAACATCAAAAATATTTGTATTTTACGGACGCAAAACAGCCATGAAAAATACTTTCTAATTTTACTAAAAATGGCAGGCAGACCACTTATCGATCAAATTCAAGAAAAGTACAGGTTTTATTTCCTCGGAATAGGAGGTGCTTTCGGTACATATGTTTTATGGCGTATTTTCCGCGATTAAACTTCTAAACTGACTATAAAATGTCAAGCAAAACAATTGTTTTTCGTAGACGCCGTGATTTAGATGCTATGTATAATGTCCCATCACATCAAGTTGGCCAGATTAGTACAATGAACGAAAGCAGATCTGATCTACAAAGGTACAGCTTGCCAATTACAGGACAAAGAACAAAAGTCGTAGAAAGGACTTTCTATCTTGATCCAGGAAGACAGGATTATGAGCCAACAAGATTGAACAAGGGAATTCTATACAAAGCAAAATCAAATCAAGGTTCTTCAATAGGCGCACAAATGAAGCAAGGATTGAGACGCATTCGACGCTAATTTTTTTTGTAAATTCTAATTCATTTATAAACATACTTATGACAGACAGAGAATCATTTGCCAATAAATTGACTGGTACAATATTTGACATTAAAAATTTTGCGCAATCTGTTCTGATTTCTGAACGCCCTCCTGCACTTCAGGCTGCATCACAAACTCAACAAGATTGGGAAAACTGGAATCCAACCTACGAAGATCCCATTCATATTTTAAACAATCCAAATTTGATATCCGAAGAGCGATATGATGACCAACAAGAAGCAGGAAAAAATGGACTAAAATTGCCAACTCGAGGGTTTTTAGCCAATCAAGATTACATTCTTTATTCGGCAATCAGTGACGGACAGGTCTTGTTAAAGCAAGGAGAGGGTCTTCCCCCACAAAGATTGCAGCAATACTATACAAGTATAGAAAACAAGCAACAACTAGCAGGAAGAGAGTATCAGGACCTAATACTTCTTGGGCAGCGTAGAGAATTAAAAAGACAAGACGTAGGATTTGCCAGGCAAATTCACGTGCCCATTGATGCACTGCGCGCAAGACCTCCATTGATCAGTCCAGATACAAATCACGTGACAGTTCCTAAACGAGTACAAAATGAGATTTTTCAGACACCCTACGAAATTGGACATTATTACGTAAATGAACCAGCAGTAGAGCAAATGTTGACCCCGGATGTATTTTTACCATCTACCAGAATGGACATGGAAAGACGTAGACTGCAAAATCTGGAAAATGTCGATAGAGTCATAAGCATGCGTCAAAAGATGGCTGTTTACAAGCAAAGAAAAGCGGAAGCAAAATAAAATTCTCATCTCGTTAATAAATACATGACATGTCCAACATATTGCGTACACAAACCACAACCGATGTACACACAAAACGATACGGAAACCCCCACCGGGCTTTTCAGTACTCTGGCAAGAGTTCTGGATTGGCTACGTTTGATTTTCGTCCACATCAATTAAATTTAATGGGTGGACCGGCCCAAAATGCCAGATCTGGAAAAATGGCAGGAAATTTGATAGAATATCCAAAATCAGTTAAAACTTTATATAAAGATCCCCGTGGAGATAGCGGAGCATTTATCAGAGATGAAGCACCAGTTGGATTTTTAAAAAATTTGATTGATCCTCATAGTTTAATAAAAGAAGTAGCTAATTTCTTGACACCTAGTGATAAAATCGATGGAAAACTTGGCGACTATGATAATAAGCCGGTGGCATTTGCTTATGACCTTCCCTATGTTGGGTCCGATAGAATTATGGGAAAAAGAGATCATCCCTTGTTGTATTATTACGACATCGTTGAACAACGACCCGAACATACAGATTCAGCAAAAACAAGAGACGGACTGCAAAGATACGCGGACAATCTGATGAAAACGAGACATTATGACCCAGAAATGGCACGTTCTGTAAGTCACTATATCGATCACATTACACTCGATTCGGATATGTTGAAGAAGTCGACGGTTATAGAAATGCGAGCACTAGTAAATCGGCACATTCAAACTTTCCGCCCTGGGAAAAACTCCATTACCCGTAAATTCTATACAAATGCACTTTAAATTTTCTTACCAGTATAAAAAGAAAAAAAAAAAAAAAAAGAATCAACGGATATATAGTCAAACCTGCTACTCGCGGTTTTAAAAAGTACTCTGTGTACACTCCCGATGGAAAACACGTAACATCATTCGGCGACAAAAGATACCAACAGTACCACGATAAAATAGGGCATTATTCTTCCAAAAACCACGGAGATAGTAAAAGAAGACAGAATTATCGCTCAAGACACGCCAAAGATAAAATCAACGAC
>JAIYDG010000581.1 GCA_027487625.1 Bacteroidota bacterium | reverse complement strand
TTTACAAAAATTGGCACTTGCAGGGAATCAAATAGAAGCTCTTCCTGTAGAATTAGCTAATTGCAATAATCTTGAACTAATCAGGATTTCAGCGAATAGAATAAAGACCTTTCCAGATTTCTTATTAAATATGCCAAGATTAGCTTGGTTAGCTTATGCAGGTAATCCAATTGATTTTCATGTTTCACTACCAAATGATTTAAAGGTTTTTGATTTTAATGATATCAAACTTGAAACTATTTTGGGTCAAGGTGCATCTGGTATTATTTACAAAAGTAAATTAAGAGGTTTTGATGATGATGTTGCTGTAAAAGTTTTCAAAGGACAAGTTACCAGCGATGGATTTCCGGAAACAGAAATGGATGTTTGTTTATTAGCTGGAAATATTCCACATCTTGTTGAGGTTAAAGGTAAAATTATAAATCATCCAGATTCTAAAGATGGCTTGGTTATGAGTTTGATACCATCAGATTTTAAGAATTTAGGCAATCCTCCTAGTTTTGAATCTTGTTCACGAGATGTATTTAAAGAAGGAACTATTTTTACAACAAATCAAATTTTAAGCATTGCTAAAGGTATTGCCAAAGTAGCTCAGCACCTTCATTCACTTGGTATTTGTCATGGTGATTTATATGCACACAATATTTTATACAAAGAAGATGGAAATCATTTATTGGGAGATTTTGGAGCTGCAACATTTTATGATGTCAACTCAAGTTATGCTTCTCAAATTGAAAAAATTGAAGTAAGAGCTTATGGTTATTTATTAGAAGATATGTTGGAGCATACAAATGAATCAAATTCAATTTTGGATACCATTTTAGTAATTAAAAATAATTGTTTAATGGAGAATGTGAATGAAAGGTTTTCATTTAATGAAATTAACAAAAAGATAGAAGGATTGACATTTCTATAAGAAATCGGTATCAATCCTTCTAAGCTTAGTTTTTAGTCTGCAGGCTGAATCATTCCTTTTGCCATTTGCTCTTGAAGAGAATTAGCTTGTTGGAACTTCAATAAACTACTTGCATTAGTTTTATTGGCTTCATTTTGTGCTTCGTTTTGAATTTGATTGCCTTTGTCAATTGCTTTTTGTTTGAGTTCTTTAGCATTTTCTTTGGCTTCTTTAATTTTGTTAATTTTCTCTAGTTTTTTCTGCTCAACTTTTGCTCTTTCCAAAGCTAACTTTTCATTTGTTTGCAGTTTTTTTGCTGCAATCTTTTCATTAGATATTTTTGTTTCTAAATCAAGTTTTGTTTTTATATAACCATATTTTACTTGGGCTGCTTCTCTTGCTAATAGTATTTTTTTTGCAGCTTCATCCATCTTTAAACGCTTTAGTTCCATTTGTTCCATTATTTTCTGATCTAATTGAACAAGTGCATCAACAGCATTTATTCTCACTACATCCTCAATTGCAACAGGTAAATTACAATATGAAGTAAAGTTGTCAAGCTCAATATCATATACAGAAACTTCATTATTTCCTGTATAAACAATGTAAATAAACTTTTCTTCAGGAATTGAAAATATAGATCCAATATTGCCGTTTGCTTGAATTATTTTTACAGGTTGTTGTTGATTGTAGGCATATATTTTATTTGCTTGAGTATAATAAATAGTATTATTCGCCAAACAATAAGTGCCATAAATTGGAATATTTTTATCGAGTTTTAAGAAACTATACATTTCCCCAGAAAAATATAGTTGTTGATTATTTCTATTTATAACACATGAAAATTCTTGATTTATAGATTGTATCAATTTACTATTAAAATTGAATAAATCTTTTTCAGTTTTTATTTTGACCCAATTCAAATTGCTTTGTTCTTTTTGAACTTTTTGCAAAGTATCAAACTTTAAATAGGAGATGGTATTAACATATGCAGCATAAAGATTGCCTGTAGCCTCATCAAAACTATTGATAGATTGTCTCGAATTTCCAATTTGTCCAAATGAAATATTAATGTCATTTCTAGGAATAAAAGTTTGATTGAAATTTGAACCATCAAAATTTACTGAATTTAATTTATATCCATTTTTAAGCAAGATGTTAGAAATCCATTCAACATTATTCATTTGGGCATACTGTGGCAACCAGGGTAAATCTTTTAATTTATTACCTGTAATTGTACCGAATAAATATTTATTAACGGTATAATCGGTTCCTAAATAATCTGATAGTATATTATAATTTTGAGTTCTGTTTAATATTGAATCACCCATAAAACCAGTATTTATGCGAAGTCCAGTCATTTTTCCCATAAACCCAGTGGTCGTATTGTAGTTTTCATTTCCAAATAATATTGGTTGTTCATATTGCATTCTATAATTATAAGGTGCACTTCCAACTTCAACTCCATTTACCCAAACAACCACTTTACGCATTGATTCACTTACAAAACATTGCCATAAATTCCATCCACTAGAATATAAGCTGCTATTTATAAAAACTTTTGCCCCATCCCAATCAAATACAAATTGGTTTTGTTCGTTAAAATAAATTTTAAAAAAGTACCAATTTCCTAAGCTACCTTGATTCATTAATATACCAATTCTATTTGGTGCATCATTAATTGCAGAAAATTCAATCATGCATCCTCCGCCATTTGTAAATCTTCTATTTCCTAAATCAATATAAGAATTGTACCCATTAAATTTTAGGACATTTTCACAAAGTGAAGGGTATTCAAAATTTGAAACCTGCATATTGGAACCACCATAATAAGTTGACCACCATCCCTTATTTGGATCTAATGTTGTTGAAAGTGGATTCCCATTGTTGGGTTTTGCAAGGTTCCAAATAGCTCTCAAATTTGGAGTATTATAAATTTCAAATTTGAAAAAAGAATTTTGAAGCAAAAAATAATTTTCAACTGTATTATATACTCTCACTTCTGCCATTTGCCCATAAAATGGATTATTCCCATTCCAATCACAACCTGGGTAAACATTTTGTGATAAAGATTGTATGCCTCGTTGCAAGACATAACCATCTGAAACTAATGTTTGATCAAAATAAATTTGTACTCTTAATGAATTGATATCAAAGCTTACGGTTATAATATGCCAATTTGAATCTAATAAATTATCATTAATTTTATTATTACCAAATTCCATTTGATGATCCCCAAATACAATTCTATTCTCCCTTGTTACTTTGATATAAAAGCCTTGCCCAACAACATTTTCTCCAGCATTAAATAAAAATACTTCTCTATTCCAAGCATCAAATTTTAAAGCCATCATTATTGTAAATGATGAATTTATAATGTTTAAACTTTGATTGTTATATAATTTTAATCTTTCATAATTAGGAAATGTAACATATCTATTAAAGGTATTCGGTTCAATCCAATAAAATTTCCTATTTAAAAAATCTACTCCAGGAATATTATTTCCACAGATTGAAGGAATATAAGTTATAAGTTCAGAGTTTCCGTTAGTTTTTATTTTGTAAATTCTCCCATTTGGTTGTTTGGTTTGTAGATAAAAATCAACATTTTTTCTTTGTAATTTTCTCTTTGCTACCAAATGTGCAGCAGCAATTATTTTATTAGCCTCAATGTTTGCTTGCTTTTTTAACTCCTGAGCTTTTGTTTTTTCGTCAAGAATATATGCATTTCCTTTATTTTGAATTTCAAGCAAAATACTTGACCTGTTACCACCATTTTCATTACCATCTATTACAGTAGGTTTGTGAAAATCTGTAGGTTTTAAGTTATTACTTAACATAAAAATGTTAATTTTTCTTAGTGAATCTTCATATCCTTTTGTAAAAGAATAATTATCTAAATCCCAATAATTTATAAGTCCAGGTTCTGTGCCAACTAATCTTTGGTTTTTATAATAACTGATTTCTGAGGTATCTAAAGTTTTATTCCATAAGGATATGCCTTGGATTGCGCCATAGAATTGATTGCTGAAATTGAAGTTTCCACCAAATGTTATATTGTAAAAAGTAGAAAAGAAATTCAAAGGTTTTTCAAACAAAACAATTCCATCAATATATAAACTGAAAACCTGACTTCCCGAATTTCTTGTTACTGTCCAATATTGCCATACAGGTTGTTTATTTAATGCTTCAATTTCTTGGTAAACACCGTTAACGTTTAATATAATTTGATTTCTATTATTTATTGCTAATTCAAAATTGTCAAATGAAATAATGGTTTGATTGGAATTATATGAGTTTCTTTTTAACCAAAATCCAATAGAAAAATCCAAGGGATAATTTACTGTCCAACCTGCACAATGTAAAAATCCATTTGCACCATTTTCAAAATAACAAGCATTTTTAAAATGAGCATTTGAAAAAGGTCCATCATTGGCAACTAAATATGAAATGCCTTGATTTGATCCTATAATTTGGAATTCGGAATTTTGATTGGTACTAGGAAAGTTTAATATGTTAAATGCACAATAAGCCAATAAATTTTCAGATTTAGTGTCAATTCTTAAAAGCATTTTATCCTTAATTTCATCGATACTTCTTTCTTTCGACCATATCCTTAATTCACTAATTTCATAGAAACTACCGTTATTATTGCAATATGGAATCATGTTTAAATTTCCTTTGGGATAATCAAGGCTTATTAATTCCTCAGTAATGATTTTATTTCCGTCAATATAGAGAGTCACCTTTTGTTGATTGTCATAAACAATGGCATAATGGTGCCAATTCAAATCTAAGTCTTGCTTGTATTGAATAATTGGTAAATTTTTATCAAATACTGAAACAACAAAATCAGAATCAGTTTCAAATTGAATATGAGATAATAACTCATTCTTACTTTCAATACCCATTAATGAAATTTTCGAATTTCCATTTGGATTTATTTGTAACCAAAATTCAATAGTTAGTCCATTGCTATTTGATTTAATTTCTGATTTGCTTTTAATTGTTACTTGTTGATTAATATATCCAACAGTCTCTTTTATTGCATAGTAAAAAGGAACTTGCGATAACTTTTCGTTTTCTATATTACCATTAATAAACAATGTCCCATTAATACCAGAAATATAGCTACCAGTAGGATTTATCATTTCGTATTGAAAAAGAATTGACTCTGAGTCGAGTATTCCAAAATTTGAAACGGTAAATTCTGGTTTTAAAAGGCTTATATTATTAAACAACCTTAAAAAAGCTATATTTCCTTTAAATGAATATGAATCTTTTGGCTTTGCAATTACAAAAGAAACCAACATTAAGTTTTTAATTGGACTGTCTAAATAATTTCGATTTATAAACTTCCCATTTATGTAGATTTCCATTTTACCATTTTTGTCATCATAGATGCAACAGAAATGAAACCAGGTTCCAAAACGTTCGTCTATTATAGCACTTAAGGTTTGATTATTGCATTTGAATATTAATTGGTATGATTCAATTGATATAGTAAAAGGAAAATTTGTAGCTGCGTTATTCTCAAATAACATTGCATTTTCAGACCTATTAGTCCAATTTACCCAACAATCGATTGCGAAAGCAGAATTATTAATTCCATAATAACCAGTTTTTTGCTCTAAATAATTGCTTCCATTAAATTTTAGGAAACTAAATTCTCTATTTGAAATCATAAAAAGTTTAATTTAAAAGTGAAAAAAATGAGCAATAGCATTACCAACCTTTTTTAATCCTCCAACAAGTTTATTGCCTAAGTTCTTTGCTTCATTTGCAATATCAGAAAATACTTTAGGTGCTATTCTATTAAAATCCCCAACTAAATCTTTAAATCCATGAATCAAATCTCTAACACCATTGCCAAAGAATCTTATTGCCCTTGAAATTACTGATTTAGCAAAGTTTCCAACAAAATTGGCGAAGTGTTCAGCTGCATTTTTAATATTTTCTCCTAATTGTTTTGCTCCAGCGATGATATTATCAGCAACTTTTTTAGCACCACCCAAAATCTTTTCTGTTTCTTTTTTAGCCTCATCAGCAAGTTTCGAAATTTCTTTTCCTGCTTTTGATATACCACTTTTTAAATCATTTCCAAGTACATTAAATTCGTGATCAACTTCACCGGGTAAAGCTTTTATAGCAGTAACTGCTTTTCCTACATCCTTTTCTGCTTCTTCTCCAATTTGTTTTACAGCATTAATTCCTTTTTCAATTTTTGCTTTTGTTTCATCTTTTAATTTGTTCAACTCTTTTTCAGTATCAACAAATCCTTGACGAACATCATTACCTAGTTTATCTGCATCATTTTTTATTGTACCAGCTAATTTTTCTGCTTCTGCTTTTGTTGCATCGAATGCAATGACAGCATCTTTTCCAATTTTTTCTCCAAACTTTTTGATATCATCCCATGCTTTTTTAGCTTCATCAATTATGTCTTTGAAAATTTCTTCAGCACAATCCTTAATCTTTGCCTCAATCATTTTAGGTAGATCTTTAATCTCAGAAAATTCTACTTTAAGTTCAATTGTAGGAATATGAAGATGAAAGCTATCAAAGTAAAAATTACCTTCAATTTTCATATCAAAACTAGATTTAGTTATATCTAAGCTAAATGAAGCATTTAGTCCTGTGTTTATTTTGTAAGGTCCAATTTTTAATCCAATAATATCGAATGGTCCAACCTCAGTATTCAAATTAAAACTAAATGTTGCATCAGCATGGAAACCATCAGAACTAATTTGACAAGTTAATGAGGTAGTGAATACGTTTGCTATATTAGACATAATTGAGAAGAACATTCCAGTATTGGTAATTTCTACATCAATATCCTCTCGTATTACTTTAAATAATTTGAAATCTGCTGAAAATTGAAAGTAAGGTGAGGAGTGAGAGCTTACACTCATCACAGGACCTCCAGATGGAACAATTTCAAATGATTTTACTTGTACAGTTGAATTTGCTGGTAATGGTTTATTAAGTGGTACCCAATTAGTTCCAATTAACTCTTTTTTAATTGATATGGCTTTACCATCACCTGTTATTTGAAGTGCTCCCCAATTAATGGGAGACATCTGGGCATTTCCGCTAATTCCAGAAGTTCCTACGCTTAATCCAGCATGTGCTTTGAATCCAAAAATATCGATTTCACCATTGAACCCAAAACCCGGATATGCAACAGTATTATCAGGAAGAATTTCCTGTCCTTCACTCCAGTAAATTCTTAATTGCTGAGCAGATACTTGGTCAAAGACAGCAGGATAATCAGGTTGGGTGTCTCCTGTAACGGCAACCAGTAATTCTTTAATGCTTATCTGGTCAAGAAATACAGAAAAATAATTAATATTTGGAATTTCCTCATCTAAAGAAACTATGAAGGTAAATTCATTTGAATCTGCAGGTTGGTTTATAATTTGAAACTTTGATTCTAAACCTAAATCAATTGAAGGAGGATCAAGAATAATTCCCATCTCAATATCAATTTCATCCAACTTTAACCCTTTTAATCCCATTGGAAAAGGCAATGCTGCTGCCTGACCATTTGAGTTTTCTTCCTTAATTTGAAAGGTTACTTGTATTCCTGTTTCACTTATATCTAATGATGCATAAGCATCTAATACATTATCTGTTCCCATTGGAATTTCAAACATTCCAATAATCATAAATGCTCCAGAAGTTGTTATCCTAAAAGCAGCTTCTTTTAAACTTATTTTTTTATTTCCTATTTTTATTACAAAAGGACTTCCAAGTTGAGCCTCTAAATAAGATGTACTAACATTTTCACTTATTTGAATAGTGAAGTTTAAACTATCCTTTCCAAGCAATTTATTTACTACTTGAAGTGTTTTATTTGAACTATTTGCCAAACTAACATCAAAGCTCATTAATAAACCTGGTTGTAAGTTTATTGGACCACTTCCAAGACTATTAAATCCTGAGCCTTTTACTAGTCCTTTTTGGGTTGCTAGATTTGGACCAGCAGAACCCATTTGACCACTACCATTAGGAATTTGTGGGAAGTTTAAAGTAGCAATACTAAAATTGGGTTCATTAAAAGTTGAGAAAATAAAGGATGGATTTTTAAGTTTAATAAAGTCCAAAACTTTTAAATCATCTCCAATAACAGGGATATCATCAATTGAATAATTTTTCTTTAAAAGCAAACCAAAAATTAATCCCCATCCATTATTATTTTCTAAATAAATAAAGCCCTCAGTATTGTCGGAAGTTATTACACTAAACATTATACTTCCAACTGAAACATTGAGGCAAATCGAAATTTCAGCAAAGTTTATATCAAATTCAGCAGGAATTTTTGATGTGTCAATACCAACTCCTAAACTTCCAATTATACCAGCGAGACTCACATAATTTGTACCATTTGCTTTCCAATAACCTGTTATTCTTTTGGCTATTCCTATATCATATATAATATCAAAAGTGGCTTGTCCTAATTGTAATTGCCCTTCCATTGAACCACTTAGTTTTCTAATTTTAGTGCTTGGATCAATATAAGATTGTATCGAAATGTCAAAATCGATTTCAAAATTATTATTAGCAATTTTTAGTTGACTTTTTTTACCAGAAGAAACAGAAAAGTCTAATTCTTTGGTTCCACTATCATAACTTAAATTAATGGTGTCAATTTGTATGCTAGGGATAATTGATGGAATAGTTTTGTCTCCTAGATATGGAAGTAATTCTCCAATTAAATCTCTTAGGTCTAAAGGTTTACCATTATTATTAAAAGTAGCATTTAAAATTGTACCGCTCGATTTTTGCTTACTTACATCAACTGTAAAAACAAATTTACCAAAACTCAAAGTTCCATTAATTTGTTCAGAGCCATTTGTAGAACCAAATGTTTTAACAATTGTAAGACTTAAAGTGGGTGCCTTAGAAAGCTTATCATCGTTTAATTCTAATCTGCAATCAAGATAGATTGAAAAAGTAGTTATTCCATTCATATGCTGAAATGAAACATCAACTTCATTTGGCACTACATATTTACCAAAATCACCTAAATTGTAGCTTGATAGATTAAATGTTCCTGTATTGTCAGGAATCCAAATTGCAGTAAAGGATTGGTTATTATTACTTAAGTAAAAGTTTAGTTTGAAATTATTACCATCACAATTCCATAATCCTTCCAACGACCCATATAAAGTAAACCCTTCAGATGTTTGAAAACTTAGATTTAAGCGATCTATTGTTAAGTTTTTAAAAGGCTCTGGAATAGAATTTGGGTCGAAAATTTGTTCAATTTTAACAGTTTGTCCTTCAGAAATGAATCCTTCCGCAAATGCAACATAATTTGCTTGACCCCAAGTACTCTTAAAATTGATGTCAAATGAAATGTTTTTATATTTAAAAACGGTTTTACCTATATAAAAACCACCACCCTGACTACTATACCCTAATTGACAATCTTTAATTATTAATGAATCACTTGTATTAAAGAAAGATAAAAGATTAAAGTTTTCTTCAATTGAAAATTGAATTTGATAAAATGAATGAGCAAAATTACATGTTAATTGAAATTCTGATAGAGTTAATGGAATATTTTGACTCACATTTGTGAATCCATATTGATTGAGTATATGATAAGCTGAAGCAGGTTCTGCTAAACTGGCACTAAAGTTTAAAGTTGGTAAATGAAAGCTAATATTGGTTTTAATTGAATTAGTCCCACTCCCAATTATTACAGTCCCAGTAATTTTTGCAAACCAAGAATCTTGTTCACCTAATGAAATGCTTAAAATTAGTGAAGGATCTTTTACCATAAATTGTCCAGAACCAATATCTGGTAATAAAAAATCTTTGTTAATTTTAAAAGATAAAAATACAAGACTACTATTTATGCTAGAATCTATATCAACATTTAAACTAAGTAATTCGCCATCCTTAGTAAATTCTTCTGGTAATAATGAAATAATTTCATCTACATTACTGAAAGGAATAAAAGCGAATAATTTTGCAAAATTTGAGATAGGCAAGGAATCACTAAGCATATAGTGAGTTCCTGATGTATAAGATGGATTTGGAATTAATGAATACCTGGTTTTTAGTTTTTCATTCCAATCTAAGGTTAATATATCGGGCATAATTTAAATGGAATTTATGGTTATTGGAAAATTAAGGTTGTAGGCCAAACATAAGGTACCTCTATACTAGTTCCACTGGTAGGATCATACATGCTTGATTTTTTTCCAGTGCTTGTTCCACCTGCAGGCTCAATGTATTCTGAATTAGCAGTTAAATCGAATGTAAAAACATCAATAACACCTTCATTACCAGCCTTTGTTATATCACTTAGTTCAATTCCGACACTTCCCATTCCTAATTCAAATCCTAATTTAAATGTAAATCCCTTTTTCTCTATCATTTCACTTTTACGAACCCTAACTCTTAAAAATCTATTTCTGAATATTTGAATTGGAGGATTTGCAGGTGGTGCTTGGTAATATCCAAATTGACCATACCCAGGTCTAATTTGAGGAGGATTTCTTAGTTGATTGTAGTTTAGATTTAAATGTTGTAACCATTCGCTTAAAGTTGTTTTACTTAGTGTAGGTTCTTTATTTGAATTAATAGAATAATTAAAAGGTGCCTCATCTGCAGCCAATGCAGATTCTAGAATAACTATTGGAGCTCCAATACTTTGTTCGGTAAGAACTGGACCAAACTTTTGTTTTAAAGCAGTAATAAAATTATTTAATTCAGTTACTGTCACATGCAAGGCAAGTGCTGTTCTTTGTTTAAGAACATTGTTATCAAGTAGCGTTCCCCATTTATTTAGGGAACTCAATGAAATTGAATTACCAAACATCAATCCACTTCCTTCTAATGCAAAGCTATTTAAGCCAAAACCTATTCTACTATTTAAATTTGGTAACCATATACAAACAGAGGCCTTATAGCTAACAGAATTATAGTTTTTTTCAGCTCCTTTTATTGAATCTCCTTTAACTAATCCAGCAGCCATGTCTAATTGTTTGTAAACAACTTCAACATCTTGAGTAAATAAGAGATTATCTCCGTCAGAAAACGGAACATAGTTTTGAATTCTATACTTTGCTTTTTTTGCACAACCTTCAATGTTGGCGCCTGCGCCAATACCTTGTAAGGTTGCTCTAGCAGAAGCACTCGCACTTCCTTTATGCCCCCAATAAACTAATTTTGTAAAGAGATTTTCTGGTAAGTTTAAAGATGCATCTTGTGATAGGAAAATAGGTTTCGGAAGAATCCGAACTGAATTTACTAAAGTTGAATTTCCTTCGGAAACTCTATAGACTTTCATCATGTTTTGATTGAAAACCAAACTAAAATAGGTGTTTGAATTTTTCATGTAACGTGTATATACATCTATTTGATTTTGGTAAGAATTAAATGTTCCTAATTCTTTTAATCCACTTCTGTTTAAAGTAAATCCAAGGTTTTGAAGTTTAGTTTCAATTTTAATTTGACCATCATTATTTTTAGTATAAAAACTTTCAGAAATAACAATACCTGCTAAAAATCTGTAATGACTTAATTTAAGCTGATTTTCTGATTTACTCCCTTGGGCTCCTTGAATGCTATTTTCATACTGATAGGCTGAATCTAGCGCTTTTACAATACAATTTGTAGAAAAATTCGGTTTAAAAAAATTACAAGATTCCTTAGCATATAGTAAGATATTTGCCACCACTGGATTTGTTTTAAATGGATTATAAGTCTTATAAATCCAGTTGTAAATTTCTCTTAAGAGTATTTTTCTTCTTGATGCACCTGCATTGGCTTCCATCTCCAAAAGAAAGTTTTTATCGGCAGTTGATGGATACCACGATGGACATTCATCAACTAAACTCATATAGGTTCCTTCATAACCAATGCTTGCTTCTGCTGCCAATTCAATAGAATAAGATAATGTGTCAGCTATTGCTAATCTATCATTACTTAGGGAATTTGCTAAATTTGAAATTGGTCCAATTGGTATTTCTCCTTCTGAGGATACTCCTGCAAATGCGCTTGCACTAATCCTTATGCTTTTAGAAATGCCTTTTAACCTGCTTAAAAAAATAGGTTTTGCTACTTCATACGATTTATTAATTTGTCTACCATCTCTAAAAATAAATTCCTTCCTAACCAAATTAGGTAGCTTTTGTACAAGAATTAATTTATAAGTTGTAATAGTACCTCCAACAGAAACACTAGCTTCAAGTCCGATTTCAGTTCCAAATAGTTCTAATGAAGATCCCAGTGTAGCTGATATATCTATATTGTATTCATGTGCCTCATATGCAGTAGATGCTTGACCAACCATACATAATTGTGAGATGTTTAATTCTTCAAATAATTCTGCTGCACCTATATCTATTAGATTTAAAGGCGTGCCTGTAATAACATTTGGTGGTGGGTTTTGAATACTGGGGTCAGGTTGGGCTTGCGATGCTTCTTGCTCTGCCAATGAATTTAAAACATATTGCCTGATGGTTGCAATTGATCTTCCTTTTCTAAGTGAATACTCGCTAATTCCCATATTTTGTTTTTAATTTTTAGTCCATTAAAAATTAAATATAAATAAAGGAATTTTAAAAACAAGTCAAATTATTTCTTCAATATGTATAAGAAATAGGATTATTTTCTATAAGATTTCAAATGAACTTTCATCTTTCCTTCCAAACAGAAGTTGCTGTTGCGCAGATTTTGCCCGTATGTTTTAGTAATACAGTGTGATGAAATTCGGAGTTGTTGTTAACAGGTTTCGTTAATGAAATGATAGAGTCTCCAAAATGTGCTTCATTAATGAACCTACCATCGATATGATGTAAATAGAAATTATCCATTATTTCATTAGGAATGGTTTCCAATAACCATTGTAAGTATTTGATATTATTAACATGCATATTCATGTCGATATCATACCTGTGAATTGGAAACTGTTTAATAATTGGTGCTTCTTGTAATGGACTGATTTTCCTTATAATATTATGTATAATTGATTCCTTTTTATTAAATGACCATTTTTGTATAATATCATCAAAAATTTCTACGGGTCTTCTTTTTTCTATATCGAAAAATACCCATAATCCTTTTGCTCGTCCAATTATTTGGTTGTTTTCATCAAAAATCAAATTTTCTCTGATTCCTTTTACCAATGTATAAGTAGAAAGCCAAGTTTGAATTTTGATGTTTTCTTTATGCTTAGGATATCGATACATTTCAATTACTCCAGAAACTAAAACCCAACCAATTTGTTTCTTGAACAATTCGAATAAACCATGATTGATAGATAAACAATGGTCGGATGCAGTTTCTTCTAATAAAGTTAAGATTGTAGTAGGAGAGGCCTCTCCAAACTTATTGGTTTCAAAATACCTAATACTATATTCATTTATAAACATCAATCCTATATTGGACTTACAAGTTAATGAAGTTTTTTGGATTAAATCATAACCAAAGGCGTATATAAATTGAATTTGATTTTAGTTTGATTTTAATTCTCTATGAGAGCCATCACATCCAGGCATTTTTTTCGATAATCCACAAACACAATCGTTAAAGCCTTTTCCTATCATAATTCTCGGAATATACTTTTCGATTCTAGCAATTTTAGTTTTAGATTGTTTCGTTCCATTAAAATGAATAACATAAGCTCTTTGTCTGCCAATTGTAAGCTTTTCAAATGCTTTTTTCAGCTCAGGCAATTCCTTGAATTTTTCTAAAAGCTCATCAGGTAAATCAAATTCTTTTGATTCTGAAAATTCAACTTTTGCACC
>JAIYDG010000636.1 GCA_027487625.1 Bacteroidota bacterium | reverse complement strand
TTTTAAAAAATATAAAAAAACTTAGTAAAAGACAAGGTTTGAATCCCACTCAAAATTAACAATACGCAATAAAAAGTTTAAATCTCGCTCAGCACAAAAAGCGGAGGTTTGAATCCCGCTTACGCAATCAAAAGTTTAAATCTCGCTCAACCCAAAAAATAGAGGTTTGAATCCCGCTTACGCAATCAAAAGTTTAAATCTCGCTCAACACAAAAAAGTAGAAATTTAAATCTCGCTCAAAGCTAACATTAAAGCGGTCAAGTTTTTTTTGGCACTGTTTACAGTAAAAAACAAGTTTAGAGACAAAAAAGTGTCTACGTTTAAAGTCACATGATGAAACAAGAAATTTAGATAATTATCATGTCGTTAAATAAAAAGCATGTTTTTTTATTTTTGTTTATTAATACATTATTGTAAATAAGTTACATTTTTTACAAAAGGAACATTTTACATTAATGAATATAATTTAGTTTATTAGCTTTGTAAAAATATTTAGACATTAATTTTAGCTTGTTGGCAATTTTTTGTTTTATTTCGCACTTGACTTGGGGCGCAAGTTTTTTGTTGTAGTGGTCTTCTAGTTTTTGTGTCACGAGGTAGAGCAGCCTTTCAGTGTGCAACCACACTTGACTGTCGACAAAGTCTGGATCAGACACGACATCTTTGGCCATGGCCAGTTCAATTGCACTCTCGTTACTACTAAAAACGGCATTAAAATAGCTAGCAAACGTTTCTCTATCAAACACATTGATAAACTTATCTCCAGACTCGTAAAGTTTAGTCAACACTGTTAGAGTAGGACCGTGAATGTAGGCCAAATTTTTCATGTGAGCATCGGCCAATTCCGACCGCGGCGGCGGGGTCTTGAGCTTGAGCATTCCTTTTCCATTGAGACTTGTAAGAATGTAGCCTTCAATGTGTCGCTCAAAAAGCGGTTTCATTAAATCTGTCCTAGCAAATACGTTTTGAATTGATTGCACACTGTGAAGTCGCACACAATCAATGTTAAACTTGTAAAATAGAGCCGTTAAAAACCAGTCGATGGGAACCAAGTAAAAAGGTTCCTGTTTTGTGCTGGTGTGCAAAAAGGCCTGTTTAAAAATGCGTTCCACGTCTTGCTCAACCTTTTTGGTATTTTCCGTAAACACCAGACCGATACCGAAAGCGTAGAATTTTCCTTGGTCGTAACCTCTTTCGGCATAATTGTAAATGTCAAATTTAGAAGTGGCCGACCCTTTGGGCATAAATTCTCCGTAAAGAATGAGTTTAAAATTGTACTTGCTAAAAAAAGCAGTTTCCAAGTGGTCTTGTAGCATTTCGACCGCATCTAACAAAGGCACCACGTGATTTAAGGGTAAACCCTGAAAAGTGTTACAGTTGTCGCGCGTTGCAATAATCTTGTGTCTAGATGCAATATAACCGTCTGTAGAAATGGCCATATTTGATCCGTCCAATTTTTCAGAAACGTACCAAGCATCATTAATTTGCAGGTGCAAGTCAATAATAGATTCTCTATTTTTGGTAAAAAACCCAGGGGTTTTTGACCACTGGTAAATAAACGTGTCATTGATTTTGCCCATCTTGATGCTCGAATTGTTGAAAAAAAACTAAACTTTTTTATAAAAATCCAAGTCTTTTATACTATTTTTAATCGCGCTCCCTTTTTTAGGATGCTGCCTGTCCTTCTTCCGACCTTGCTTTTGTTGGCATCAAAAAAGGTGGCGGCCCTTGCAGAAGGTCGAGTTCCAACCATTTTAAGAGGCCTTCCAGCTCAAGTTGCCGAAGAAGTGGTGTCACAAATGAACGGACTTGAATTGTGCGAGTTTATTGCCTCGGAGGGAGGCATTCACAATATTAAGAAAAAATTTACAACTAGCGGATTTCAAAAATTTTTTTTGAGATTTTTGTTTGTCTACGACAGCAGAGAAGTGCACGTGAGCATCAAACTACAATTAATGAAAGAACTCAGAGCTTTTCAAGATGCGTACAATGAAAATTTTAATCTTGACCAAGACATGTTTTGCGAAAATACAAATGTTCACGACCACGTGAGCCACGATTGGAATCTGCTGTCGATAGGATGCTTTTACAAGTTTGGGCCTTCAGCCAATCAACAAGTCTCTTTTGAAATGGAATTTTTTCGTTGCAAATTCTGGAAAAAAAACTATACTATTAGATTCCCCATTCCCGTTTTGCCCAAAGATTGGACTCTGCCCGAATACGTCGACACCAACATGTTGCATGTGCCCATTATCGATACCGTACACGAAACATTTGTCGAACCAGATTGCTTTCGAACCCGTTTTTTTATTCGGCTTGTTGGCATGACGGAAGCCTTTTCCAAATATCGACAGCACGAAACGTTGGCGTACGGATTTGAGCTGATTGCTAGAAATGATTTTTTTAATTATCCCAATATTTACAAATATTACCTTTACATTTATGCCATGTTGGCAGTCACTTTGGCACAACTGAATGTAAAACACAAATGGCCCATGACTTTTATGAACAAGGCAAAGCAATTTTTGGTCCATCATTCGCAGCAGTTGGACATTTGGCATTATGAGCAAATGATGTACGGAGAATTTAATGCTACTAAAAATGTCAATCAGGCATTTGAAAAATTGTTTAGCAACTTGCCCAGTAATACTTTATTTTATATTGCCTGTTTTTGCACTCGACAAAAATTTTTTGAATTTCGCATGGACACAATTATTTTCAAAATTTTATGTTATCAACATGCCACCAAGCAAACGCAGGATACCAGAGATTTAAAAATGCGTTTTATTCGTCTGGCACAATATTACGTAGAATGTCAA
>JAIYDG010000260.1 GCA_027487625.1 Bacteroidota bacterium | reverse complement strand
TGCTTATCGTTATGATGGTATTTCAGAACCAATCGACTTAGTTGCAGGTCATATTCCTGGTGCAGTGAATTTGCCTTTCAGCTTTAATCTAAATGAGCAAAGTTTGTTTAAAAGTCAAGATGAATTAAAGGCAATGTATACTGAATTTTTAGGCAGTGTTACCCCACAAAATACCATTGTTCATTGTGGTTCTGGAGTTACTGCATGTCATACCCTTCTTGCGATGGATTATGCAGGTTTAAGTATTCCGAGATTGTATATAGGGTCGTGGAGTGAATGGTCGAGGCGGGAGTGTGAGTGAGGAGTGTGAGTTTGGAGGATTTAGAGTGAGTGTGGGTGAGAGTTTTGGAGAGAGGGCTGGGAAAGAAAATAGTTAGAAGAGATATGATTCTTTAGAAACCGAAAAGCCGGATTATTAATAATCCGGCTTTTGCGTTTTTAACAATAAACCGCTTTAATATAAATTATAAAAGAATATCTATTCTTCTGTTATATGATGAATTTAGCCCTACTGCTTTTGAGTCATAAGAATAGTCTTGTGTTTTGATTTCACCATTAAATCCCAGCTCTTTTAAATAGCTAATCAGATTTTTTAATCGCTCATCTGCCAAGTGTTTATTGTAATCAGCAGTTCCATAAGCATCAGTAAATGGCTGAAGTGTAATGATTCGATTGTTCAAACTTTTAACAAGGTTATTTAGATACAGTTTGTTCTTATTATCAAGTATTGCAGAATTCGATTCAAAGAAAATACTAAATGTAATTGAATGTATATTTTCTTCCTTAACTGGAGTTTTTCTTTTCTTTTAAACAGTATCTAAATCTTTCATACTTTGAACTAGTTTTAAGTTGGCTTTTCTCAATGAATCCATTTGACTAAACATCCATTTTTCTTTTACAGTTAAAGGAGCATTTCCAAACTGATCTTTCACATAAGCATCTAGTGAATTTTTCAATTTAAGTGCCTCATCTAAAACCTGGTTGTTTTGTGAAAAAGCAAGTCCAGAAAATCCAATTAAAAAAAGAATCAAAAAGATATTTTTCATACTATTTACTACTTTTAGCAATCATCAACTCAAGACTTTCCTGAACTGCTTTTAGTTCTTTCATTTGCTCAGGTGTTTCAACCGTATACTTTTTAGTTAATGCTGCCAAATCAGTTGAAATTTTCGCTAGTTCTTTTGAAATGTCTACTAAACCAGGATTAGTAGATTCAACCTGCATCAATCCATTGATACGTTTGTTCAACTTCTTTAATTCTAAAGAAAATTCATCTGTTCCATTTACTTGAGCTGGTGCTTTTGATTTTGGTTTATTAAACCTGAAGGTAATACCAATTTCATTTTGCGCAGGAGCCAATCCATTTAAATTACCTGTATGCATATAATACATGTACTTAGCTGAAAATCCTGAAAAATTTAATCCAACACCTGCAATTACAGAAGAATTACTTCTATAACCAGCACTCAAAGAAAGTGTCTGGTTCCAAGAAGCATTGGCAATTAAATCAAACATTTTATCAGAATATATGAAATTGTAATAATTTACTTGGGGTTGAATGGTGTACTTCTCCCCTGTTTTGAAATTGTAATGAGCACTTGAAACAAAGAATCCATTGATGTCTTCATCGCCTGTAATCAACATAGGAAAGCTAGTAGAAAACTCAAATTTCTCTGCATATTTATAGGTAAAGCCAGCACCAGATGTAACTCTCAACTTATTCAAATTTTTGTCTGTTAACATTGGATCTTCCAAAGTAACATTGCTATTTAATAATTCTTGGCGAATAGCAGTTTGACAAACTCCTAAACTCAATCCAAAATTTAATACTTGAACTTTATTCAATTGAACCCTCTTAGAATAGGCTGCTTCAAAATTACTTAATTGAAATACACCTCTCCAATCGCTTATTACTTTCAAACCTAATCCTGCATCATTATTGGTTGAACCATAAATACCAAAATTAATGGTACGTGGAGAACCTTCAATTCCACCTAACATGGTACGCGCATTTAATACCGCTTGAATTCCTTTTCCATTACCCGCATGAGCAGGGTTAACCAAAAATGGATTCAATAAATTAGTATAAAAATGTGATCTATCTTGAGCGTTTACTGATGTAGCAAGTAATGCTAGAATAATATATAATACCTTTTTCATCTTCTTAATTTTTAAATGTTACTTAACAATACTGATACTTCCCTTGAACTCGCTAGCACCCTTTTTGAATACATAAAAATAAACTCCTGTTGGCAATTGCTCTCCGTTATATGTTCCGGTCCAATCGTTGTTATAATTATTCAATTTGGTATACACTTCCATTCCACTTTCATTAAAAATACTTAATGAATAATCTTTATATAACTCAACATTGTTGATGCTAAATGCATCATTTAAACCATCACCGTTTGGAGAGATGAAATTCAATGCAGGCAAAGCTGTTTCAGTTTCTAATACATCTTCCAAATTCACTAATATTTGAGCAGTTGCAAACAAATTTTCATTTCTTAAATCTGCCACTTTAATTTGAAGTGTAAACTCTCTTTTAGTTTCATAATCCAAAACGCCATTCACTGTTATTTCACCTGAACTAGCATTTACTTTAAAAGGAACTTCATTTAATAATTCATATTTCAATAATGCACCATTATCAGGAGAACTCGCATTTATCATTCCAACTGAGCTACCTGCTGCTTCATTCTCTTTTACCAAGAAAGTATCAGCTCCTAAAATCGGACTTTCAACTTGGTCTTTAACTTGAATAACAAAGGTATTTTCGAAACTTGCCGATTTTGAATCCGTAACTTTTAATCTGATAGAATAGTTTGGTTTCACTTCAAAGTTTGACGTAACTTTCATGATCAATTCATTACCTAAAACTCCAAATAAGGCATTGTCTACATCTCCAGTTCCTGAAGTTAATTCATATT
>JAIYDG010000642.1 GCA_027487625.1 Bacteroidota bacterium | reverse complement strand
TTTTTAAAATCTGTGAAGCATCTTTTGCGTTTTGAATTAATAAATTTAACTCTTATGGAACGTAAAGTTTTTCTTCAATTCTTGGCAGCTACAGTGGCAACTGGAAGTATGGCCACATTTTTGGAATCCTGTAAAAAATCGGAAACATCAGATCCAACAGCCAATTTTACCCTCGATTTAAGTGCTTCTACAAATAGTGCATTATTAAGCAGTGGAGGTTCTGTTGTGAGTAACAATGTAATTGTGATTAACAACAATGGCACATATGTAGCACTATCAAATATTTGCACGCATGAAGGTTGTGCAGTTAATCATAATAAAAGTAGTAATCAATTAGTTTGCCCATGCCATAGCGCTGTGTTTGGAATTGATGGCTCTGTAAAAAGCGGACCAGCTCCTAAAGCTCTTAAGCAATTCACTGTTACAAAAGATGGAAACATAATTACTGTAAAAGGATAAAAAAAGTCCCTCTCGGGACTTTTTCATTTATGCTAATACACGTTTCAGATCTTCAATGAGGTCTTCAATATCTTCAACACCAACACTGAGTCGTAATAAATTATCTACAACTCCAGCCGCTTCTCTTTCTTCTTTTGGAATCGATGCATGTGTCATAGTTGCAGGATGGTTAATTAAACTTTCAACGCCACCTAAACTTTCAGCAAGTGTAAAAACTTCAAATGAAGAGGCAATTTTAAATGTATCATCAAGACTTGCATCTTTTAAAACTATTGAAATCATGCCACCAAAACCACGCATTTGTTTTTTCGCAATTTCATGGTTTGGATGATCTGTAAATCCAGGCCAGTAAACCTTTTCAATCTTAGGATGATTTTTCAAGAAATGTGCAATTACCTCACCATTTTCACAATGAGCTTTCATGCGAAGGTGTAAAGTTTTTAATCCACGTAAAACTAAAAAACTATCTTGAGGACCAGGAGTAGCGCCACATGAATTATGTATGAAAGCTAATCTATCGTAAAGAGTTTGGTCGTTAACACATAATGCACCCATTATTACATCACTATGTCCACCTAAATATTTAGTTACACTATGCATAACAATATGTGCACCTAAATCCAATGGATTTTGCAAGTAAGGAGACGCAAAAGTGTTATCTACTGCCAAAATTAAATTATTGGCTTTAGCAATTTCAGCACAAGCAACAATATCTACAATTTGCATGGTTGGATTTGTAGGAGTTTCAATCCAGATTAACTTGGTTTTATCGTTGATATATTTTTTGATATTTTCTGCATCATTTAAATCAATAAAATGAAATTTAATCCCAAAACCAGCGAAAACTTTGGTGAACATTCTATAGGTTCCGCCATATAAATCATTACCAGTAATTACTTCATCACCCGGTGCCAATAATTTTGCAACAGCATCAATTGCACCCATTCCACTGCTAAAACACAAACCAAAATTTGCATTTTCCAAAGCAGCAATACATTTTTCTAAAGCTGATCTGGTTGGATTTTTACCTCTAGCATAAGCATAACCTTGGTGTTTACCTGGACTAGCTTGCCAAAAAGTGGAAGTTTGATATATTGGAGTCATAACTGCACCTGTTGATGGATCAGGTTCCTGACCTGCATGAATTGCTTTTGTTCCGAATTTCATATACTGGTTTTATGTTTGTTTTCTGCCACAAACTTACTCAGTAAATCATTAGTATTAAAGTATATTGAAATAATTCAAGAAAAGATTGGGAGTTTTGCCCAAAAGATTTAAATTTCTCGAAGAATTAAAGAATCATGCCTACACAGTTTATAACCAAAATGAATAAAACAGAAGCCGGTTTTCATCTATTAATGATTTTAAGCCTGGCTGATGGAAATATACAAGCAGCAGAAAGTTCTGTTATTCTTGAATTTCTTGAAGAAAATTTTCACGAACCAATAGAAATCATTAAAGAACAAGCATTCCTAAGAGCACTTCCTGAAGAAGAAAGATTAAATCATTTAACAGAAACTGCTCATCAATTGTATAAAATTACCAATCAGGAAGAACGTCATAATCTGATTGAATTTGCCATGAAAGTTGTAATGGCTGATAAAAAAATGGAATTGGAAGAAAATTCCTTCATCAATGCATTATTCGATGCCTGGGATTTAGAATAAGCTCTAAACTAGCACATTAATCAATTTCTATACCCCAATTTCAAAACTAATATTTTAATTAGCTGATATTTCTTTGCCAAAAAATTGACAAAAATCAGCTTATTTTTATTTAGACTAATTCCAAATAGTATATTTTTGCTGTTGTTAAATCATCCCTAAAATGGCAAAAATCACAATTACTAAACTTCTTATTTTTATTCTGATTTGTTTTTTCAACCAAACACTTTCGGCTCAGGTAAAAGGCAAATTGTATGATTCAGATAAAAAAATCTTAGCATCAACTCCCGTTTACCTTCAAAATGGACAAAGTGTAATAACAAATCAAAATGGTGAATTTGAATTTAAAAACGTACTTGATGGTACTTATACAATTAGTGTTCAAATTCAAGAACAGCTTATTCAAGTTCAAAGCTTTTATAAAAACAGTGAATTCCTAAATTTAGGAGAAATTGCGATTCCAAAAAACTTTGAATTGGGTGAAATAATTATTGCAAAACCGCTACTAAATAATGGTATTGAAAGAATGCCTGAAATTAGAGACAATATTATTTACGCCACAAAGAAAAATGAAGTAGTGAAACTTAACAATTCTACAGCGAATTTAGCTCAAAATAATAGCAGACAAATTTTTGCTAAAGTTCCAGGAATTCATGTTTGGGAAAGTGATGGAAGTGGCGTTCAAATGGGTATTGCTGCTCGTGGATTAAGTCCTAACCGTATGTGGGAATTTAATACCCGTCAAAATGGTTACGATATATCAAGCGACCCTTTTGGTTATCCTGAAGCTTATTATACTCCATCAGTTGAATCATTAGACAGAATTGAAATAATTAGAGGAGCTGCTTCAATTCAATTCGGACCACAATTTGGGGGTATGGTCAATTACATCAAAAAGAAATCAATAGCCAATAAAAAAATCGGTGTAGAATCAACTCAAACTCTAGGAACTTATGGCCTTTTCAGTAGCTTTAATGCAGTTGGAGGAAGTATTGGAAAATGGAATTATTACGCAAATATCAACTATAGAAGAAGTGATGGCTGGAGACAAAACAATGCCTATAATACTTGGAATGGTTTTGTAAATATTGGATATAAATTAAACTCAAGAATGAACATTGCACTAGAGCTAACCCGCATGGACCAGCTAGTTCAACAACCAGGTGGTTTAAATGATTCGATGTTTGCAATCGACCCAAAATCTTCGAGCAGAAGCAGAAATTGGTTTGAATTAAAATGGACAATTCCAGCATTAAACTTTGATTATAGAATTAATGCAGATAACAACTTAAATGTTAAAATATTTGGTTTGAGAGGCGAAAGAAATAGCATTGGTTTTTTAAACGCTATAAACTTACCAGATACCATTAACAAAACTACAGGTCAATATCAAGCGAGAAGAATTGATGTAGACAATTACAAAAACTGGGGAAGTGAAGTAAGATATCTAAGACATTTTCAATTATTCAATCAAAAACAAAGTCTTTCTTTAGGCATGCGTTACTTCGAAGGAGAAACCAAAAGATGGAGAAATACCAATGGAAATTCCGGCTCCAATTATGATTTAAGCGTAAGCAATGAAAATAGAAGT
This sequence comes from Bacteroidota bacterium, assembly GCA_027487625.1. Classification (GTDB taxonomy): domain Bacteria; phylum Bacteroidota; class Bacteroidia; order UKL13-3; family UKL13-3; genus CAISCU01. Next base: position 25,461 of record JAIYDG010000642.1, on the reverse strand, counting down.
TTAGACCTCATTTTTAAAACAAAAAACACTGCACTTTTTGCGGAACAACTTTTAAACTTCAACCAAAGATTAAGCGCAACAATTGGCTTTAGGTATGAAATGTTAAACAATACTGCAGAAGGATTATTTGCTCCAAACCAAAGAATCGGAGAAAAATCAAGTTCACGAAATTTTCTATTAGGAGGATTGGGTATTCAATATAAAACAACAGCCAATACTCAAGTATATTTCAATGCAACTCAGGCATATCGCCCTGTTTTGTTCTCTGATATTACACCAGCATCTACAACAGATTCAATTGATGTAAACTTGGTTGACGCTAGAGGATATAATATTGATTTAGGTTATAGAGGCAATTTTTCAAACTGGTTGAATTTTGATGTAAGTGCTTTCTATTTATTTTATGGCAACCGAATTGGAACTTACACTATTAATGGGAAAAACTTCAGAACAAATATTGGGAATTCAATCAGCAAAGGAATTGAATCCTATATTGAAGTTTCTCCAACTAATTTATTCAATTATTCTAAACTAGGAAATTTGAATGTGTATGCAAGTATTTCCTTACTAGATGCAAGGTATACTGAATGGAATATTCCTGATATGAGTAAATCTTTAAAAGATAAAAAGGTTGAAAATGCACCCTCAGAAATATACAGAATTGGAATAAATTACAGATACAGATATTTTAGCACAGGTTTCCAGTTTAGCATGGTAGGTTCAAGCTATTCTGATGCAAATAATACAGAAAAAGCAAATGCTGCCGCTACAACTGGAATCATTCCTTCCTATAATGTAATAGACTGGACCTTCCAATATTCATATCGTTGGAAATACAATATCAATGGAGGCATTAATAATTTAATGGACAAAGCTTACTTTACAAGAAGAGCAGGTGGTTATCCTGGACCGGGTTTATTACCTGCAGAAGGAAGAACTGCTTATTTAGGAATTGGAATAAAATTCTAATAAAACGAGGCTGTCTCAAATAATGAGACAGCCTCGTTTTTTATTAGAATTAAAAGCTTATTTCTTTAATTTAGGAATGGGCTTTTTTTTTAATTCAATGCTCAAATCACTCATGGCATTCATAAAATAAATATAAGCATCATAAGGCGAATCGTAAGGACTAAAATACTTGTGAACATCACCATCAGCCCAATACTTTGTTGTCATATAATAAAAATGATCGGAGGTCAACATCTTCTTCCAAGTATCAATAAATAACTTATCTCCAGAATCATAAACCTGCTTTTCAAGACTATAAATTTTAGCAATACTTTCATCTTGTAAAGGATTTCCTATCCAAGCAGATAAATCTCTTTCAGTATCTGCCCAACTGATGAAATCATGCGCATCATAAGTATCACGAACAGGATATGCATCAACAGTTTCTGAGACTGTTTTAAAATCAAAATCAGGATGTTTTAAAACATGACCTGGCATATATCTCATGAATTCAAAAATGCCACTTTCAGCCCATTGATGTTCACCAAATGTTTCATAATCCATAAACAAATTAATCGTCTCACCATGCCCTGCAATACTATGAACCCATTCTGCATATCTATCTGCAGTTAATGGCCATTCACTCCAATTTCTGTCAGAAAAACGAAAGGCAATATCATCACTCATTTTATAATTCTTAAGTAATGATTTGATGTTTTGAACATTAGGCGCTTTATAAAGATGATTTGGAGAACGATCTCCTAGTAACCTGTCAACACCCTCACAAATAATGCCTTTGTAGCCCATTCCTTCAATAACAGAAGCCAATTCATTGTTGTATTGTAATTCTGTATTTCTAAAAATCTTAGGTTCTTGTTTGAAGTATTTTTTTATGAGTTGACGATGTTGATCAACCTGCTTTTTAAATTCATCTCTCGAAAAAATATAAGATAAAGAATGGTAATAGGTTTCACTGATGAATTCAACACAACCTGTATTTGCCAATTCAATAAAGGATTGAAGAACATCTGGTCTCCAAGCTTCAAATTGTTCTAAAGCAACACCAGAAATAGAATATGATATTTTGAATTTACCTTGATGCTTTTCAATCAATTCAAGCATTAATCTATTGGTTGGCAAATAACATTTCTCAGATACTTTATTTAAAACTTCTCTGTTTTTTTGATCGTCAAAATAATTGTGATTATGACCAATATCAAAAAAAGTATAAGGCCTTAAACGATAAGGCTGGTGAACTTGAAAATAAAAACAAATAGATGGCATATAATTTTTAGTTTAATATTATTTTAAAATGATTTAAGCTTGGTATTCTTCCCAAATACTATTGTAAACATCAACAACTTGTTGAGCACAATTTTCCCATGTTATAGATTCAAGACTATGGTTATTGGCTTCAACCACACTCTTTTTTAAACCTTCATAATCTAAAGCAGCTACAATATATTGAGCAAATTTTTGAACATCCCAAACATCAATTTGCATTGAACCTGTTAAAGCTTCTGCAACACCTGAAGTTTTTGAAATAATTGTTGGTAATCCATATTGAACAGCCTCTACAGCGCTTAATCCAAATGGCTCACTTACCGAAGGCATGCAATAAACATCTGCAACTGCTAATAATTCATTCAACATTACTTTATTTAAGAATCCAGTAAAGTAGAACTTATCTCCAATTCCATAAGCAGCAGTTTTTTCAATCATTGGCCTTAATAAATCACCACTTCCAGCCATCACAAATTTTACATTTTGATGTTTCTCCAAAACCAATTTCGCTGCTTCAACAAAATATTCTGGTCCTTTTTGCATAGTGATTCTACCAAAGAAAATAACTAATTTTTCATCAAATGGACTTTTCTTCACAGTATGTTTAACAGCTTCAATACCATTATGGACAGGTTTGATTTTATTTCTATCAATACCATAATGTCTTTCACATATTAAGCCAGTATAATGACTTACTGGAATAATTCTATCAGCCAATTCCATGGCGCGTTTTTCTAAATCGTAAACCCAATTTTTGCTGTGTTCTCCTGCCCTATCGTATTCGGTTGAATGAACATGCAATACCAAAGGTTTTCCTGTTCTTAACTTTAATTCCATACCAGGCAGAAAAGTCATCCAATCATGTGCATGGATAACATCAAATTTTTGCCTTAAACTATATTGAACTGAAATCCTTGCAAACTCAATCACCTTTTTAATTACATCACCAGCATATAAATCATCAATTTCAAAAGGTTTGATATCCTCATGTAAAACATCATAAAACTTCTGACTAATAAATTCATTTTCAGGGATTTTTGAATATGGACCATAACTGGATTTCCCATTAAACTTGGGCTCATGAAAAGAATATTCATGCTCTTGATTAAACAAATCCTGCAACTGTTCTTTTGTAAACGAATTCAAACCAATTAATTCAATATTGGGAATATCGAAATTAGGAACACTTTTCGGGATAATCATTTTTACATCAGCAAGTGGCGAAAGCGCTTTGCACAAGCCCAAGGTAGCAACGCCAAGTCCACCACTAATTACCGGAGGGAACTCCCAACCGAACATTAATACCTTGTTTCTATTTTTTTTGACAGACATGAGGGACAACTTTTAATTTTTCTATGTATTTTGCAGAACCTTTTATGAAAAAGAGTTCGTTAATATAAAAAATATCTCAAGTTTTATCAAGTAAAAATGCAGGCTCAAACAAAATATTCAATAAAATACTACCCAGATGCAGTTCAATCTTACAAAAAAGAAGGTAACTATATTTACTTTACTACTAGCGAAACTATTCTGGAAGTAAAAGTAAAAACTGATAGAATAATTCGTTTCAGGTATGCTGCTGATGGTTTTTTTCAGGATGATTTTTCTTATGCAGTAAGCAAATTCTTTCAAGAAAAATTAATTTCATTAGAGCTTACGGAAAAACCGGATTGTTTTGAAATTGAAACAGCATTTGTTATTTGTGTAATTAATAAAAGTAACCTTAAAGTTACTATGCTCGATAAAAATCGAGAATTAATTCATGAAGACGAGCAAGGATTTCACTGGCAACATTACCTTCAAAAAGGCGGAAAAATAAATTACAACAGTAAGAAAATTCAACCCGACGAGAGCTTTTACGGAATGGGAGATAAACCTACTGAATTTAATATCAGAGGTAAATATTTTGAAAACTACGGACATGATGTTTATGGATTTCAGAAAGACCAAGATCCACTTTATAAAAACATTCCATTTTACATGGGCCTTCACTCTGAAGGTAAACATGGATATGGAATTTTCTTCGATAATACATTCAGAACTATTTTTGATTTTGGGAAAGAGCAACACGATGTTGTAAGCTTTTGGGCTCGAGGTGGTGAAATGAATTATTACTTCATTTATGGCCCTCAATTGGTAAATGTTGTTGAGCAATATGCTATGCTCACAGGTAAACATGAATTACCTCCAATGTGGGCTTTAGGTTACCACCAATGTAAATGGAGTTATTACCCAGAATCAAAAGTTAGAGAGATTACTTCTGAATTCAGAAAGAGAAAAATTCCTTGTGATGTTATTTATTTAGACATCGATTATATGGATGGATTCAGGTGTTTTACTTGGAGTCCAGAACATTTTCCTGACCCTAAAAAAATGATATCTGATTTAAGTAAGGATGGTTTTAAAACAGTTGTTATTATCGACCCAGGAATAAAAATTGATAAAGATTATTGGGTTTGGAAAGAAGGTATTCAAAACGACTTTTTCTGTAAACGTGCAGATGGTACTCTAATGGAGGGTGATGTATGGCCAGGAAAATGTCACTTCCCTGATTTTACCGACCCTAAGGTTAGAAAATGGTGGAGTGGCTTGTTTGAAGGTTTGATTGATGCAGGTGTAAAAGGAGTTTGGAATGATATGAACGAACCTGCAGTTTTTGAAATTGGAACTTTTCCTGAAGATGTAAGACATGATTATGATGGCCACCCTAGTTCTCACCGCAAAGCTCATAATGTTTATGGAATGCAAATGGCTAGGGCAACTTATCAGGGATTGAAAAAATACATGATGCCTAATCGTCCTTTTGTAATTACACGTTCAGGTTATAGTGGTTTACAAAGATATTCGAGCGTTTGGACAGGTGATAATACTGCTACTTGGGAGCATTTATGGATTGCCAATATTCAATGTCAGCGCTTAGCAATATCAGGTGTTTCTTTTGCAGGAAGTGATGTGGGTGGATTTATTGGAGAACCTGATGGAGAGCTATACACGCGTTGGATTCAATTAGCAGCTTTTCATACTTTCTTTAGAACTCACAGTGCAGGAAATGAAACGAAGTTTAACCAAGAACCATGGAGTTTTGGAAGCAAATATGAATTCATCATCAAAAAGTTTATTCATTTAAGGTACCAAATGTTGCCTTATTTGTATACTGCATTTTGGCAACATAGCACTTATGGAACTCCTATAATTAAACCATTGAGTTATATCGACCAAACAGATATGGAAACTCACCATAGAATGGATGAATTTGGTTATGGTGATCATATTATTGTTGTTCCTGTTGTAACTCCAAATACAAACGAAAGAACTGTTTATCTTCCAAAAGGCACATGGTATCATTTATGGAATAACCATGAATACAAAGGTGGAAAAGAACATAAAGTTACTTGTCCGATTGATAGAATTCCGATCTTTGTAAAAGCGGGTGCAGTTATTCCAAACTATCCTAAAATGCAATATGTTGGTGAATCAGAAATTACAGAGATGATTCTGAATGTATATTACACCAAAGAAAACGATGTTTTAAGTGTGATGTACGAAGATGCCGGAGATAATTATGGATACAAAGCAGGATTCTACAACCACCACCGTTTTTATACCAGTGGAAATCAGAAAAATTTAGTATTAACTCACTTGTTGGAAGAAGGTAATTATGAAACTTCCTACAAGAATTTCAGAGTAGTAATTAATGGTGTTCCTTTCGATTGTAAAGAGGTAGTGATTGATGGAAAAGCGATTCAATTAACTGAAAGAAACTTTGCTGTTGGCACCATCAAATTAAAAGTTGACAAGCATTTTAAACGTCTGATTCTTCGTTAATATCAGCTGTTTCTTGTTTTAATTTGTCTTTCTTTTTGAAAATTTTGCCAAGTCCTGATTCGGAAATTTTACCAATCAGGACTTGAGCAAGACTGATTAATATTCTACTTCCTGAAACTTTATTAAGACCTAAAGCGCCTAATAATCCGGGTATAATCAAATCAGCGGCCAAACCAAAACCTGAATCTTTTCCCGAAAAAGGACTTATTTCATTCCAAATAACTTTGAATTTATTTTGAGTGAAATACAAATTCTGCCTTTTGAATTCTTCTTCCTTAAATTTTAGTTCTTGTTTAAGAAGCATTTTCCTTAATCTTAAATCTTCAAGATTTTGAATAGATTTATTCATGTGAACCCTCCTCTTTTGCTAAAACTCTTACAAGTAAATTACTAATTGGTTTCGAAATACTCGTTCTAAAAACGATTACAAGAATCAACAATAAAACATAAAATAAGGCTAGTAAACCAAAGCCTTTTAACATACTTCCAGTTATATCGGCTAAAAGAAAACCCATCATTACCGATAAAAACATGATCGACATAAAAGAAAACAAAATTATGAGTAAAAAAGAAGCTGATAAACCGCCAACTATGGCTGTTTTTTCAATAGCTTCCAACTTCACTAATTCAATTCTTTTCTCGGTATAATCTACCAACAAATCCTTATAATTAGTAAAAAATGAATCTTGAATTTCTGAATCCTTTTGCTCCGATTTTAAATCACTCTCCATTATGATGTTTGTTTACTATCGGATTCTTTAGAATTAAATTTTTCACCTAATTCATCTTTCCACTGTTTTGCTTTTTCCTTAGTTTCAGCTACAATTTTCTTACCGTCTTCGCTGGTAAAAAGCCACACAGCAGCTGCTCCTATTGCTGCCCCAAATAAAAAAGTCAGCAAATTTTTATTCTGATTGTTCATTTGATAGTTTTTCACAAAGATAACAAGAAGAAAATCGAATGTTTGTTAAATGTTTTGGCTTTGAAATCAGATATTTGATGCATGTTAGGAAAACTTTCAAGCTCAGAATCAAAACAGCAGTTTGGATTCTATTTTTTACTTTTATTTGGCATTTTTCTCTTTGTAGTGCTTTATGATTATTTCACAGCATTTTTAGGGGCCGTTATATTTTTTCTTCTTTTCAAGAATTTCATGGCCTATTTGGTTGAAAAGAAAAAGTGGAAAGCATCAAGAGCTGCACTTATGTTGATGATACTTTCCTTATTGATTGTTGTTATACCCGGAATTTTAATCTTAAATTTATTGTATAATAAAATTACAGACGTACTAAATGATCCTAGTTCAATTATCAATGCATTTCATACTTTCGACGACCAATTAAAAGAATTTATTGGTCAAGATATTTTTACTCCAGAAAGAATCAATATTATAAAAGAAAAACTAACCGCCTTTTTGCCGTTCTTATTAAATAAAATTCTTAGAACTGTGAGTACCTTGGCTATCATGTACTTCATCTTATACTTTATGTTGGTGAGTTACCAAGAAATGGGAGATTTTATTATCGATTTTCTACCTTTTGAACCAGGAGTTACACATTTATTCCAAAAAGAATTGTACGATATGACCGTATCAAATGCAATTACAACGCCATTGTTAGCAGCAATTCAAGGAGCTTTGGGAGGATTCGCATTTTATTTATTAGGAATACCTGATGCTGCTTTTTGGGGTATTATGTGTGGAATTTTCTCGTTTATCCCAATTGTTGGTTCAGCTATGATATGGTTACCTGCAACTTTGTATTTATATGTCATGGGAAATCATATACAAGCTTATATTTTACTAGCTTTCGGAACAATAATAATTTCTAATATCGACAATGTAATTCGTATGATATTACAAAAGAAATTTGCTGATGTTCACCCAGTTATCAGCATTTTCGGCGTACTTATAGGATTAAACCTTTTTGGAATCACCGGATTAATTTTTGGACCTCTGCTTATTTCCTTTTTTTTTTTTTTTTTAAAAATCTACAGAAGAAACTATGTAAAAAGGGATGGAAATCTAACTGAACCAGAAATTCAACAGGAAGAAGTAACAGAACAATAAAAAGTCTATTTCTGCTTTTTCAAGTCTTGCTCTCTTTTCTTTTCAGCTTTTTTAGCAGCACCACCAAAAACAGATACATTCACGTAACGCGCAGGATATTCTCTTAAATCTTTTAATAAAGCTTGAAGTTCGTTAGTAGATTTATTTAAATTATCATACAACTGAGGGTCGTTGATTAATTTTCCAGCTGAACCTTCTCCTTTATTAAGCTTTTCAGCAACCATAGCCAATTGAACACTTGTTTTTTGAAGTTCAACAACCATACTTTTTAAAGGGGCATCAGCCAATGAATCTGTAATTACTTTTAAGTTCTGAATGCTTGATTCAATATCTTGGTTATTCTTTTTTAAGTTCGATGTAATTGACTCGATATTACCAGATGTTTTTGATAAACGATTCGACTCATTTTGAATAAGTTGATTTAAGGAAGCTGTAGCCATGTTTAAATTTTTCATGGTTTGGGCTAGGTCGTTTATTCCTGAATTCAGATTTTCTGAACCACCATTTCCCATAACTTTTTCTACTTGTTCTAAAACCTTATTTAAAGAAACCAAAACATTTTCAGTTTTATCTTTAACGGGTTCAATCATGCCAGAAATAGATTCGCCAATACCAATTTCTTGCGTCCCACTAATGGTATCACCTTTAAAAATTGGTTCTATTAAATTTGGAACAATTAATGAAATTGCCTTGCCACCTAATAAATCAGTGCTTACAATTCTTGCTTCTGAAGACCTAGATAGCATAATATTCTGGTCGATTATTAATGTGGCAATAATTCTATTTGCGCTATCGGTTCTTAAAAAACCTAATTCTTCTACTTGACCTACTTTTAAACCTTTATAAAAAATAGGTGTTGATTTATTTACTCCATCAATCGTGTTATAAACAACGTAATAAGTATTTTGGCGAGAAAAGAATTTTTTCCCACGAAGAAAATTATATCCGAAATAAAGTGCAGCAAGTGAAACTACTGCAAACAAACCAATTTTGGCTTCTCTAGGTATTCTCAAAATAATTTGATTTTGGTCAAAAATAAGAAATTATTACAGAATTAAACACCGACAAAATTTCTTAAGCTTCATTCGTTTTTAACTTATCAAATCAGTTTTGAGTTATTTTGTTGATTTAAACACTTTTGATTTTTCTGAAAATATTATTTATAAAAGTTATTTCTTGGAAAGAATAAGAATAAAAGTTTGAGTAAAATTTAAAAATGAGCCAATATTTTTTTTCAAAAATGGATCTGTTGGATTTTTCGTTAAAACAAATTTAAACAATTAAATTTCAATAACTTATGAATCATCCAATTAAGAATTTGCTAAGTTTTAAAATGTTTTTGATAATCATTGAAAACCGAACTTCAAAATAAAAAATCCTGTAAATATTTGACTATTTGGCTCTATTTAACTGTTTAGCTTTACTAATTTTAATGGACAAAATTCATTTTTCTTCTTCGAACATGAATTTTAAATATTTCATTTAAATTATTAATAGTCTGTTTATTTACCCATTGAAATATTTAAATACTTTTGCAACCAACTAAAATAAATGATGAAAAAAATAATACTAAGTATTTTTACAATCTCATGTATAGCAAGTGGTTTTGCACAGACATTGTTAAATGAAAACTTTAATTTTACAACCACCAATATTGCCAATAGTGGATGGTCAACTCACTCAGGTACAGTAGATTCTATTGCAACCACTGCAGGTTTAACTTATGCTGGTTACGTAAGTTCAGGTATTGGAAACGCAGCAAATGTAATTGGTGCTGGTTATGATTATAACAAACCTCTATCTTCAACTCAATATGGAAATGGAAATACTATTTACATAAGCATGTTGGTAAACTTTACACAAGCTGCTACAGCTACAACTTCGGGAGGTTACTTTTTTCATACTGGTAAAAGAAGCTCTCCAACATCATTTACATCTTTCTGCGGAAGGCTTTTTGCAAAAACAAGTGCAACTGGAGTTGTTAATATCGGAGTGAGTAATTCTGGAGCAGCCGGAGTTTATTCAACTGCTAATTTTGCACTTAATACTACTTATTTATTAATCTTAAAATACAAAATAAATACAACTGGAAACGATACTTTGCTATTGTGGGTTAAAAGTTCTGGAGTCCCATCTTCTGAATCAGCTGCAGGCACACCCGATCTAACTTTTACTTCAGAATTAGGTCAAGATAGTTTGGATGCAATCGCAATTAGGCAAGCTGCAAATATTCCTGATTTAATTCTTGATGGAATCAGGGTTGCTAATACATGGGCAGATGGTCCGCTTCCTGTTAAATTAATAAGTTTTTCAGCTAGTTTAAACAATAATCAAACAGAATTAAACTGGAGTACTGCTAGTGAAACAAACAACAAAGGATTTGAAGTAGAAAAAAGTATAGACGGTGATAAATTTGAAACGATAGGTTTTGTTAGAGGTATTGGAAATTCAAATAGAATCAACAAATACAGTTTTATTGATGCCAACCAATTAAGTGCCTATTACAGATTAAAACAAATTGACTTTGATGGCAAATTTGAATACTCAAGCACAGTTAAAGTTAACAGCGATGACTTATTGATTGAGTTAAATCCAAATCCGTTTAATGATAATATATCTATCAGCAGCTCAAACACTATCGTTAATGCTGAAATTATTGATATTTTGGGAAAAACTAAAATATTGGAAATTGTAAATAATAATAAAGCAACAATCAATACTTCAGTTTTAAGCAGTGGAGTTTATTTTATTAGAATAAACGATGGACAAAAGACATTTATCAAACGCATTATTAAAAACTAATTAGAAAAATATTTTAATTAGTAAAAAGGCGGCACTCCGCCTTTTTTAGTTTTATTGGGTTAAAACTATCCTCTTTACATTAAAAAAATGGCAAGAATCTAATCCTCAAAAATTTGATAAGTGAATCGAATTAAATTGAAAAAAAATCCAACAATACATTGATAAATGGCACTCCCAAATAAATGAATGCATATTAGAATGGTGTACTAAAATAATGGAAGTACCATTTATTTTAAATCAATTCCTTATTGCGAATAGAAAATAAATAATTAGCAAATTTGACTAACAATGTAATAAGGATTTGGTTTTAAGTATTCTTAAGGACCTATTTACTAGCAGCAGGCACTCCTTCAAAAACATTTTTATAATCAACAAAAGCTTTTGCCATAGCTGTAGTAAATTCATCCATACCAGCTTCACTATTTAAAAAGTCCCTATCTTTTTTATTACTTAAAAAACCTGCTTCAACTAAAACACTCGGCATTCCGGTTTTCCAAAGCACTACAAATCCTGCTTGTTTAACTCCTCTGCTGTTTCTATTTGGAGTTTTAGAAATTTGCGTTTCAATTTTTGAGGCTAATTTGATGCTTTGGTCCATATAAGCATTCTGAAACAAAGAAAAATAAATATGTGATTCTGGCGAACTTGGGTCAAAACCATCATATTTCTCCTGATAATCAGTCTCTAATAACAAAACATCATTTTCTCTTTTAGCAACATCTAAATTATCACCTGCCTTGTGTAAGCCCATTGCAAAAGTTTCGGTACCAGAAATGGTAGTATTTTTATGAGAATTGCAGTGTAAAGAGATAAATAAATCAGCATTACTTCTATTAGCTATATCAGCTCTTTCCCACAACTCAACAAATTTATCTGTCTTTCGTGTATAAATAACCTTAACTTCAGGCATCAATTCCGTAATTTTGTCGCCGAGTTCTTTTGCCATTTTTAATGTGATGTCTTTTTCTTTAACACCACCAGCACTACAACCCGGATCATGACCACCATGCCCGGCATCAATTACAATAGTTTGTATTGACCTTCGAAATTTTTTCGAATTTGTTGGAGGTGTCATTGCAACAAAGACCAATAACAGGAAAAATGGCACAATTTTTTCCCATTTAGAGAAATTTACCACTTTATTTAGCTTTGCGTTTGAATAAGACATTGCAACATTTATTAATTTTACGTCAGTTGAAAAAAACCTGCAGAAATAAGCGAATTGCTGAAATACTAATGTGTTTAGCCTTTTTTCCTCTTTTTTCTGCTGCCAACCAATCTTCATCAAATTTAAGCAATTCAAATCGAATTTTTGTTTATAATTTGTGTGCAAATAATTTAACATCCTCTTTTTCATACGATTATATTTTATCAGATTCTACAAAAAACTCAATTCCGGATAGTCTATTAAATGATTCAAACTACCTTCCTCGTACATCTTCTGCTATGAAATCTAGGGTCAAGTACAATGCCAAAGATTCAATAGTGTACAATGCACAGGAAAAAACTGCTACACTTTATTCAAATGCAGTGGTGTTATACGAGGATTTAGACATGAAAGCCTTTAAAATTAAAATCAATCTTCAAAAAAATACTGTAAATGCTACCGGACAATTAGATAGTACGGGTGTTTTAAGTAATACTCCCGTTTTTAAACAAGGTGGAAGTGAATACAAAATTGAGGAGGTAACCTTTAATTATGAAACCAAAAAAGGTTTAATGAAAGAATTCAAAACCAATGAAGGAGAAGGATTTATTAAGGGTGAAACCGTAAAAAGGGATGAACATAACAATTTCTATATCAATCACTCCTACTATACTACCTGTGATGCCGACCATCCTCACTTTTATATTGCTGCCGAAAAACTAAAAGTAATTCCTGGTAAAAAAGTAATTACAGGCCCCGCCAATATGGTTATAGAAGGAGTTAGGACTCCTCTATTTGTTCCTTTGGGCATTTTCCCCTTAAAGAGAGGTCAACAATCAGGTTTAATCATACCAACTTATGGAAATGCTGCTGGTAGAGGTTATTTCCTTCGTCAGGGTGGATACTATTTAGGTTTAGGTGAACATTTGGATTTAAGCTTACTTGGAGATATTTATACAAATACTTCATGGCAATTAAGTACCCGATCATCTTACAATTACAGATACAGATTTAGCGGTAATTTTAGCGCCAACTATGCTTTTAATAAACAGAATAACCCTGAAGACCCAAATTATTCTGAATTCAAAAGCTTTCAAATACAATGGTCACACCGAGTTGACCCTAAAGCAAGACCGGGAAGTACATTTAGCGCAGATGTAAATCTAGTGGGCAATGATTATTTAACATTCAATTCCTATTCACCTCAATCATTTAATAATGTTATCAATTCTGGTATTAGTTATGGTACCATATTTAATAAAGGAAAGCAAAGTTTATCTGCAAACGCAAGGGCATCACAAAATCTTCAAACTAGAGATTTATCCTTAACACTTCCTGATCTTTCTTTTACAGTTTCATCATTTCAACCATTTAAATCAAAATATAAACCTACCGCCGATACCTGGTATGAGAAAATTAGTGTGAATTATACAGGATTGATGCAAAATATAGTAAATACCAAAGACACATTATTATTCAAAAACAGAAATACTGAAGACCTCAAAAAATATATTGATACTGCTATGAATAACGGAATTCGTCATTCTATTTCAGTTCAAAATGGATTCAATTTGTTTAAGTATTATACAATTTCGGTTGGTGGTGATTATAATGAAAACTGGACTTTTAAAACCAGGGCTAAGGAATGGGATTCAACTAACAGAACTGTGAATTCATCTTTTGAAAGTGGTTTTGCTAGAGCGTACAGTTATTCAATGCGCGCTGGTATTAGCACAAGATGGTATGGAATGAAAGTATTCAAAAAAGGTAAATTGATGGCTATCCGACATGTAATGAATCCTAATCTTGATTTTTCTTACTCACCGGATTTTAGTTCTGATAATTTTGGTTTTTATAAATTTGTTCAAAATGATACAACTGGACTTAATTACCAGAAATACAGCAGATTTGAAGGAACTTTGTATGGAGGTCCGGGTTCAGGAAGACAAGGAAATATCAACTTTTCATTAGATAATAATCTTGAAATTAAATGGAGAACAGGAAAAGACACTTCTGTTAAAGAAAACAAAATCAAAATTATTGAAAGCTTCAGGTTAGGTGGATTTTATAATATTTTTGCTGATTCAATGAACTTAAGTATTATAAATGCATCTGCAAGAACAACTTTATTCAAAAACATCTCTTTAGTTGGTAATGCAAGTTATGATCCTTATGTAAATAACTTAGTAGAAACGCCAACTTCCAAATACTATACAAGAATTAATCAGTTTAATTTAAACAATGGAAAACTGGCTACATTATTAAATGCCAATATAGGTGTTTCCGCCAGTTTAAGTCCTGATATGTTTAAACGTAAAGACCAAACCAGAGCAGATAAATTAAAAAAAGAAATGCAAAAAATGGGTTATACTGAATTTAATATGCCTTGGAGTATAATGTTAAATTATACCGTTTCATACGATTATAGGAATAAACTAAACAGTTACTTTCCTTCAGAATATACTCAAACTTTGTCTTTTTCAGGAAATTTAACTCCTACTAAAAACTGGTCATTCACTTTCAATTCAGGATATGATTTTAGTTTGAAAAAAATATCTCATTTGGGAATTGATTTAAGAAGAGACTTACATTGTTGGCAGTTTACTTTTAACTGGACACCACTTTCTGCTTATGGAACAAAATATTTTATGTTTAATTTAAACGTGAAATCATCTGTTTTACAAGACTTAAAAATTCCAAAACGCAAAGATTGGTTTGACGACAGAAGGATTTAATGATAATAATTATAATGAATCTTTCAGCTTAGAATGATATTTTGCATCAAATTTCGAATTACCAAACTATAAATTACCAAAAATGAAAACAGTTGCCCTCAACGATTTACATGTTTCCTTAGGAGCAAAAATGATTGAATTTGCAGGATACAATATGCCTGTGCTTTATAATAATTTAATTCAGGAACATTTGGCTGTTAGAAACAGTGTTGGTGTTTTTGATGTGAGCCACATGGGTGAATTTTTATTAAAAGGTGAAAAAGCTTTAGATTTAATTCAACTTGTTACTTCAAACGATGCATCAAAATTAACTGATGGCAAAGTTCAATATTCTTGTTTGCCAAATACTGATGGCGGTATTGTTGATGACTTATTGGTTTATCGTTTAAATGCTAATGAATATTACTTAGTTGTTAATGCTTCAAACATTGAAAAAGACTGGAATTGGATTAGCTCTCATAATACGTTTGGTGTTGAAATGACTAATTTGAGCGATGCTTATAGTTTATTAGCAGTTCAAGGTCCAAATGCAATTAAAGCATTACAAAAATTAACTGAAGTGGATTTGTCTTCAATGGAATATTATACATTCAAAATGGGTGCTTTAGCTGGTATCGAACATTGTATCATTAGTAATACTGGTTATACTGGTGCAGGGGGATTTGAATTGTATGTAAAAAATGAAGATGCAAAAAAATTGTGGGATGCTGTTTTTGAAGCTGGAAAAGAATTCGATATTATGCCTGCCGGATTAGGTGCACGTGATACATTAAGATTAGAAAAAGGATTTTGCTTGTATGGTCATGATATCAACGATACAACTTCACCAATTGAAGCTGGTTTAGGATGGATTACTAAGTTTACAAAACCTTTTATCAATCATGAACACCACCAGGCTCTAAAAACTAATGGTGTAAGCAAAAAATTAGTTGGTTTCGAATTGATTGACAGGGGAATTCCTAGACAATATTATCCAATTAAAGATGCAAGTGGAAATGTTATCGGAGAAGTAACTTCAGGAACCCAATCACCATCATTAAACAAAGCTATTGGTATGGGTTATGTAAGTACTGAATTTTCAAAAGTTGATTCAGAAATTTTCATTGAAATCAGAGATAAACAAATCAAAGCTAAAGTGGTTAAAATTCCATTTTTGTAGGAGCAATAAAAAAACTAAAAAGCTGCAAATTAACTTGCAGCTTTTTTTATGCTCTTTTCTTTATGAAAGGGCAAAATACAATACCAATATTTGAGCTATAACAATCCTTGTAATGGTAACCAAAGGATAAACCGTTGCATATGCTTGTAAAGGCAAATCAGATTTATAATAATTGGTACTAAAATCTAATGCTGCAGGATCAGTATAAGAACCAGCTATTAATCCCAATAATGGCATAAAGTTCAGTTTAAAAACATACCTAGCAATTATCAACATAACTAAAATTGGAGAAATAGTTATTATCAAACCATATAAAACCCATACCCAACCATTATAAGTTATAAATGTATGATAGAAAGTTTCTCCTGCATGAATTCCTATAGAAGCAAAAAACAAACTGATTCCAAAGTCTTTCATAAATAAAAGAGCACTTTGTTGTAAGTAGGAATGCAAACTTGAAATTCCTCCAAACCTGCTAATTAAAATCGCCACCAATAAAGGCCCCGCAGCCATTCCTAATTTAACAGGAACCGATAAACCTGGCAGGAAAAACGGAATTGAACCAACAAAAACTCCTAATATTATTCCCAAAAAAATTGATAACAGTTGAGGTTCTTGTAAACGTTTTTCAGAATTTCCAACCAATTTTTCTATTTGAACTAAATCTGTTTCTGCTCCAACTACTCTTAATTTATCTCCATAATGAAGAACCAATTCATCATTGGCCAGTAATTCCAATCCAGTTCTGTAAACTCTAGTGACTCTTGAATTAAATGCTCCTAAAAAATTGAGTTGACCAATAGTTTTATTAATTACTTCCGACCTCGTTACAATAAACGATTTTGTTAAAGTAAAATCTTGTGATTCAATAAAATTATCTGAAGATTGGTATCCCAACAATTCTATCATTTGGTCTAAATCATGCGGTAAACCAACCAACATCAGCACATCTCTTTCCTTTAGAATATATTCACTATTAGGTGATTGCACAACTGTTGAACCAGAATGTTTGATTCTTGAAACAATAACTTTATTGTCAACAATTGCATCCTTTAATGTCTTTCCAAAATAAGCAGAATTGGTTAACCTACACTTTTTAACTTCAGGGGCAGGATGTTTCTTTTTGATTTGTTCGTTAAATAAAGTGATTTCGTTTTTGACATCAATCTTGAATAAATGCTTTGCAAAAATCATCACTAAAATAATTCCGATGATTCCAAAAGGATAGGTAATTGCATAAGCATTAGTTGGGTCATTCCATATTTTATCCGGAGCCTGAATTGCGATATCTTTAAGAGCAGCTTTTGCAGCACCTAAACTAGGCGTATTTGTAACTGCACCAGCCATCATTCCAATCATATTATCCATGCCACTGCCTGTAAAAACAAATAATAAATAGGTGACTATTGCACCTAATAAAACTGTTCCAATGGCCAAAGAATTATATAATAAACCATCCTGTTTTAATCGGCTAAAAAATGAAGGACCAACTTGCATTCCAATTGCATAAACAAATAATATCAAACCAAAATCTCTAAGAAATTCCTGGGTTTCTGCATGAACCTTATAACCTAAATGACCACTTAATATACCAACAAAAACAATACCAGATATACCTAAAGATACCTTCATGATTTTTAATTTTCCTAATAAAATACCAAGAAATAAAACCATAAAAATCAAAACCATTGAAGCTGCAATTCCAGGATGCTCCTGAGGCAGGAATATTTGTTCAACCCACTTTGGCATAAAGCAAAAATTAAGGGCACAAGTTAAGTTATTCTAAATTTATGCCTGAATGAAATAAATCAATAAAAAAATATCTTAAGTTAACCATTTGAATTATTATGATTTGACAATTTTATTAAAACTGAAATCAATACTATTCTTTAAATTAAATTCTAATCAAAATTCACACATAATGTAACATGAAAACAGATTTGATTTTTACATAAAAAGATTCTAAAACCTATTTAAGAAGTCAGCAATGTTAGTATAGTGTAAGTTTTACACTAAGAAAATCTGACATAATCAACTGACTTACATGAACTTAATGCTAAAATGATAAATCTCGTAAAAAATTGAATTGCATTTTTGTTTCAAAATTATACCTTAGTGTAATTCATACACTTTAACACTTTTAATAAAAGTATAAAAAACATGCACCTAAACCAGGCATGTACATTTATTAAAAAGTTAAAAGCAAAACATATGACCACCACCAATAAAAAAATCATATATGCACAGAAAACTACTTACAATGTTGGTTTTCATGATGAGCTCGTTTGCAATGCTTGCTCAACAAATGGAAATCACAGGAAAAGTGTCCGATGCCAAAGACGGATCAGACTTAATCGGAGTTAGAGTTACTTTAAAAGGGACCAAAAAAGAAACCGCAACCGACGCAAAAGGAAACTACAAATTATCTTACAATTCAGGTGAATCTAATATCCTTGTATTTTCATATATAGGATACAAAACTGAAGAAGTTAAAATTGATGGTAGAACTACAATCAATTTTAGCCTAAAAGAATCAAATACAACCTTAAATGATATAGTTGTAATTGGTTATGGTACTGCAAAAAGAAAAGAATTAACTGGAGTTAGCTCTAGAATTCAGGCAAAAGAAATTGCAACGCTTCCTTCTTTAACTGCAACTCAAGCAATTCAAGGTAAAGCTGCCGGTGTACAAATTATTGCACCGGGTGAACCAGGTGGAAAACCCAATGTAAGAATTAGAGGAACCGGTTCTATTTTAGGTGGTGTGGACCCACTTTATGTAGTTGACGGAATTCTAACCGATGATATATCTAATATTAATACAACTGATATCCTATCTATTGATGTATTAAAAGATGCTGCAGCTACAGCAATTTATGGAGTTCGTGGCTCAAATGGTGTAATTTTAGTTACTACCAAAAGTGGTACAAAAGGTAAATTACAAGTTAACTATGATGCTTATACTGGCATCAAAAGATTAGTGAATAAAGTTGATATGGCTGGTCCAAATTTATTTGCAGTTTACTCAAATGAAGCTGCTGGAACCCAAGCTATCAAACCAACTGATATTACAGGTTCTGCCGATTGGATGGATGAAATTACCCGTTTAGGTACAATTCAAAGTCATAATATTTCAATGAATGGTGGTGGTGATAAAAACACTTACTTCTTTTCAATAGGATATTTTAAAGAGGAAGGAATTTTAAAAGGAAACGATTACCAACGTATTTCAATCAGAGCGAATAACGATGTTAACATCACTAATAAATTAAAAGTAGGAAACACCATTTCTTACGCCTACAATTTTGGAAACAACAAACCATTCAGCTTATTTACAGATGCATATAATGCAGCTCCTATTTACAATGCTAAAAATTCTGATGGTACTTATGGCTCAACTACAACTAGTAATGTAGGCAATCCCTTAGCAAAATTGGAAACCACAAACGATCAATCATGGGGTCATCGTTTACAAGGTACTGTTTGGGGTGAATATAAAATCTGGAAAAATGTTTCATTCAAATCTTCTTTTGGTATTGATGGAGGTTTTAATAATAGTAGAAATTATTCACCTGTTTACTTCGTAACGATTGCTCAAAGAAACGACAGAAGTCAATTGAATCTTTATCGCTCAGATAATTACCGTTGGGTTTGGGATAACTACTTTAATTACACAGAAACTTTTAAAGGCAAACATGATGTAAATGTAAGTTTAGGTCATACTGCTGAAAGACAAGATGGAAAATGGATGAGTGGTTCAAAAAAGGACATTCCAGCACAAGAACAGTACTGGGATTTTAGCTTTGGCGACCCTACTTCAATTATTTTAAATAGTGGTAATCAAGCAATTTATGGAAGAAGAGAATCTTATTTTGCTAGAGGTATTTACACTTATGATGGAAAATACTTAGTAAATGCTACCATTAGAAGAGATGGTGCTTCAAAATTTCCTGTAAAAAATAGATGGGGAACATTTCCTTCTTTAGGATTAGGATGGGTTATTGATAAGGAAAAATTCATGGCCAATCAAAACATCTTTAACACCTTAAAAGCAAGAGCTAGCTGGGGTTTAATTGGAAATGACAATATTTCTCCAGGCCAGTTTGTAACTCAGTTTGGAACCGGTTTATCAGCAGCATTTGGTGCTAATATTTCTCCGGGTGCTATTCCTGATCAAATTATCGATCCAAACTTGAAATGGGAAACTACTGAACAAAGAAATTTAGGATTGGAATTCGGATTCTTTAATTCTAAGCTTACAGGTGAAATCGACGTTTATCAAAAAATTACATCTGATGCTTTATATCTAGTAGCATTACCAGGAGTTGCTGGAGATAGAGATAATGTTTATACAACTAATGCTGCTAAAATTTCAAATACAGGTTTAGAGATTTCTTTGGGATGGAATTCTAGCATCAGCAAAGACTTTAATTATGCATTAAGAGGAAACGTTACATTTAATAAAAATGAAGTAACTGATGTTGGTGAAGGAAAAGCATTAGATTATGGAAGTTTAGACAATGGTTATACTGCAACTAGAGTTATAAATGGCCAACCAATTGGTGTTTTTTGGGTTTATGAAACAAATGGCGTTTATAAAACAGAAGCTGAATTAAACAATTCTGCAACATTAACCGGAGCTCAGGTTGGTGACAAAAAAATAATCGACCAAAACGGTGATGGAAAAATCGATAACAAAGACAGAATTTATGCGGGTTCATATCAACCTAAATTCTATTTTGGATTCAACACCAATTTCTATTACAAAGCATTTGACTTAAGCATGATAGTTCAAGGTAATGCAGGTAATGTGGTTTTTAATGGTAAAAAAACTGTTCGCTACGGAGGTAATTACAATGTTGAATATGATGTAGCCATGGAAAGATGGACACCAAGTAATCCTAATACAGATAATCCAAGAGCTTATAATGGAGTTCCTGTACCAAGTGATTATTTCATTGAATCTGGAACTTATGTTCGTTTAAACACCTTGGCTTTGGGTTATACTATTCCAAGCAGAATTACAGACAAATGGCATATTGGAAAACTACGTGCTTATCTAAGTTCTCAAAATCTTTATACCTGGAAAAAATTCACTGGTTATTCTCCTGAATTACCTGGTGCCGCTTATGAATCAGGTATAGAAAAAAGTATTTACCCAACATCGGCTACTTATATGTTTGGCGTAAACGTTCAATTTTAATCACCATCACTTAACAAAATGCAAAAAATGAAAAAGTCAATTAATATATTATTGATGTTTGCAGTTGCCCTTCTGATGATGGTAACTGCTTGTAGAAAAAAATTCTTGGAAGAGCCCGTTAGAAATCAAACTCCAACCGATTTCTTCTCAAATCCAGATGCTCCTGCACAATTGGTAACTGCGGTTTACAACCAATTATATGAATGGCAACAACACTCATTTTCATGGATTGGAGTAACTAGTATTGCTGATGATGATGCCGAAAAAGGCTCTGACCCTGGTGATACAGGAACAGATAAAGACCAATTAGATAAATATACATTTACATCATCAAGTTTATCTTTTAATGATATTTGGGAATCTAATTTTAAAGGAATTGCGAGAGCCAATCAGGCTTTGTACTATTTACCTCAATTCACTAATATTTCTGATGGACAAAGAGCAAGATATATTGCAGAAGTAAAGTTCTTAAGAGCCTATTATTATTGGAATTTAGTAAGATGTTTTGGTGGTGTTCCAAAAGTTACCAAAAATATTGAAACACAAGAAGACATTGCCAATGCAAACGTAAGAGCTAGTGCTGAAGAAATTTATTCTTTTATCAGACAGGATTTAACCGATGCAATGAGCGTTCTTCCTTCTTCTTATGGTGCTGATGATTTAGGTAGACCAACAAGAGGTGCTGCTATGGGATTAATGGCAAAAGTTGCTTTATACCAAAAAGACTGGGCTATTGCTAAAAATACAAGTAACCAACTAATTACTTCAGGAACTTATTCTTTGGTAAATGATTATTCAAGCATTTGGAAAGAAAGTGGCGAATTTAATAGCGAATCACTTTGGGAAGTAAATGGCAAAGGTACCGACCCAAATAAAGGTCTTACTGGATATTTTGTTGTACAAGCACCAAGAGGTGCAGGAGGTTTAGGGTGGGGCTTTAACACACCTTCACAAAAATTGGTTGATGCTTATGAAGTTGGAGATGTTAGAAAAGATGCTACAATTATTTTCTCAGGTCAAACTTTATGGGATGGTTTTGTAACCAATCCAACTGCACCAAATGCCCGTTATAACTATAAATGTTACATCAGTAAAACAATGGAAACCTTTAACGGAAATGATAATGAAACCAATAAAAACTTACGTGTTGTTCGTTTAGGTGAAATTTATCTAATCCATGCTGAAGCAGCTATTGAATTAGGAGATACTGCAAGTGCAAGAACTTCATTAAATATTATTAGAAACAGAGCAGGCTTAGCTAAAACTAATGCTGTTACTGAGGCTGAGTTAAAGGAAGCTATTTATAAAGAAAGAAGAGTAGAAATGGCTATGGAACACGATAGAATGTTTGATTTACGCAGAACAGGAAGAGCAGGAACAGTTTTAAGAGCTGCGGGCATACCTTTTGTGGATGGAAAACACGAACTTTACCCAATCCCTCAAAGACAAATAGATTTGAGTGGAGGAAAATTAACCCAAAATCCCAATTATTAACATAAACCACTAAACCAAAAACCAAAAAGTTTTTATGAAAAAACAAATCACTAAAATGTTGATGTTCGCAACAGTTGCGGGTATCACAACTTTTACAGCTTGTAAAGAAGACAAAAAAACAGACGTTTCTCTTCCTCCAATTGGTGGCTACAATAGCTCTGACGATGTAGCTTCAGCCAATTTAATTTCAAAATGGAGTTTCGATGAAAACTTCAATGAATCAAAACAAAATCTAGCTGGAGTTGCAACAAATGCAACTTTGGTTACTGGTAAAAAAGGTAAAGCTTATCAAGGTGCAATGGGTGGATTTGCTGGCTATAACAATGCTGGAACAGCTCTTCCTGCTTTAAAAAGTTTTACTGTTGCTTTTTGGATGAAAACAGAGAAACACGAAGGTGGTGCTCAATCAGTTTTCATGTTATCTAAAGACAGTGCTTTCTGGGGTAATTTCTTCTTCTTAATTGAAGGTACTACTTCAGATTCTATGTTCTGCAAAGTGCATTTTGAGAAAAATGATGCTCCTGAATGGAAAGAACAGTGGATTGAATTCAATGGTAACAACAAAATCCCTAATGCATTTGGAAAATGGAATCATGTTGTATTCTCATATGATGCAGCTAGTTCTAAATTTGCTATGTATGTGAATGGTACCAAATTGATTGTACCTGCTAATGTTTCAGACAGATTTGGTAGCGATCCTGCTGCTGGTGGTGCTCCACTTGGTAACTTAAACTTTATCAAAGCAAACAAATTTGTTATTGGTGGATTCCAAAACAATTTAGGTGCACCTTGGAGCGCTCCAGAAACTTGGATGTTGAACTACACTGGTGCTCTTGATGAATTCCGTGTATATAGCAAAGCGATTGCTGATGCTGACGTTAAAGCTTTATACGATTTAGAAAACGCTGGAAGATAATTCCATTTAAACCAATTAAACCACAGGCTTTCTCTTGATGAAAGTCTGTGGTTTTTAAACCAAATCAATGAAAAACAAACAAGTAATACTTTATTTCTTTATTCTAACTTTGAGTATATTCAGTTATTCATGTAAGGAGAAAGTGAATACTCCTACTCCTGAACCTGAAACACCAAAAAGTTTTACTTGTTCCCTAACAAATATCGATGGCATTTTAAAAGCTCCATACCGTGAAATTAAACTCAATCCTGTTATTCGATTAAGTTTTACAGATAAAATAGATACAAATACTTTAGCTATTGGGATTAATTTTTTAGATGATAAATCTGCTAAAGTTCCTTATACCTATTCTTTAGTTGAAGCTGATACCGTTTTAGAAATCAGACCTACAACTTTAAAAACATTTGCAAAATATACTATTTGTCTAATCTATAAGTTGCAGTCGAAATCTGCTGTTGCTATGCAAAGCAATATGTGTTATGCTTTCACTACCCAATTAGATACTACAGATAAATTCCCTAGAGTAAGTGATGATGAATTACTTGATATTGTTCAAAGAAGAACGTTTAAATATTTTTGGGATTATGGACATCCTGTTTCAGGCATGTCGAGAGAAAGAAATTCTTCCGGAGATTTAGTTACCTCAGGTGGCACCGGATTTGGAATCATGGCGATGGTTGTAGCCTCTTCCAGAAATTATATCAGCCGCAATGAAGCTGCTAACAAACTTGATGTGATGTTAGACTTCATGACGAATAAATGTCAGAAATTTCATGGAGCATTTCCTCATTGGCTAAATGGAGCCACAGGAGTTGCAATACCTTTTAGCTCTAAAGATAATGGAGCCGATCTTGTAGAAACTTCCTACTTAATGCAAGGTTTACTTACTGCACGTCAATATTTCGATGGCAATTCAAATCTCGAATCTAGAATTAGAAATAAAATTAATGCCTTGTACCAAGGTGTTGAATGGAACTGGTTCAGAAAATCAAATGAGCAAGTTTTATATTGGCATTGGAGTGCGAACCT
Source organism: Bacteroidota bacterium (assembly GCA_027487625.1). Lineage (GTDB taxonomy): Bacteria > Bacteroidota > Bacteroidia > UKL13-3 > UKL13-3 > CAISCU01. The sequence goes on along the minus strand of JAIYDG010000642.1, from coordinate 851 downwards.
TGGTTGGGCAATGAATATGAAAATCAGTGGTTGGAACGAATGTTTAATAACTTATATCATGGCGGCATCCTCTCCTACCGATTCAATTCCTGCCAGTGTTTACCATGCTGGTTGGGCAAGAAATGGTGGATTTAAAAATGGAGTAAATTACTATGGTTTTAAACTTCCTTTAGGTCCTTCTAATGGTGGTCCACTTTTCTTTTCACATTATTCATTTTTAGGTATCAATCCTAATCAACTTAAAGACCAATACGCCGATTATTGGGAACAAAATTTAAATCATACACTTATAAACTATACTCATTGTGTTGTAAATCCTAAAAAACATTATGGTTATAGCAACCAATGTTGGGGTTTAACTGCTTCTGATAATAATTTCAGTGGTTATGCTGCTCATGAACCTAATAATGATTTAGGAGTAATTAGTCCAACTGCTGCTTTAAGTGCCATGCCTTATACTCCAGAAAACTCTATGAGAGCTCTTAAGTTTTTCTATTATAAACTTGGTGACCGTATGTTTAAAGAACAAGGTTTTGTTGATGCCATAAACCTAAACGACCAATGGTTTGCGAATTCTTATTTAGCTATCGACCAAGGACCAATTATTGTAATGATTGAAAATTACAGAACTGGCCTTTGTTGGAATTTATTCATGAGTTGTCCAGAGGTTAAAACCGGCATGAAAAAATGTGGTTTCAGTAGTCCTTTTTTAAACTAATGTTTGATGGTAATACAATTTAAATATATCAAAATATTCATCTTATCTATGTTCTTTTGGGGATTCGCTTGTGCCCAAGAAAATAAGGCTATTTATCATGCGCCAATAAAATCTGATATTAAAAATGATTCTA
>JAIYDG010000500.1 GCA_027487625.1 Bacteroidota bacterium | reverse complement strand
TTCTTTTACATCTTTCATAAGATGTTTAAGCATTCTAAATTTTTTACAAATATTATGTTGAAAACCTTCGGTTTTCATTAAAACACTTCAATTACAAATCCCATTAATCTTAAAACAAGACTTCCATGCCAAAATAGAAAATCTCAAAAATCAGACAAATCAATGATTAAAGGCCGAACGTCAAATATGGACAGAATAAATTACTGTTTTATTAATATCTTTTTAACATTAATGGTCAAGCATAATTAATAATCTGCTTTCAATAAGTTAAAACTATGATTATGTCACAATTACAACACCTATCCCATTAATCTTAAAACAAGACTTCCATGCCAAAGTGCAAAATCTCAAAAATCAAACAAATACATGATTTTCAATATGTTAAAACTATGATCATATCACAATTACAACACCTACACAAAGCGCATACACAAATCCCATTAATCCTAAAACAAGACTTCCATGCTACAAAGTACAAACCTAAAAATTCACACTTCAACAGAAAGAGAAGGAGAATCGCAATCTAAGTCGCAGTGTTGCATTCTAACTTTAACAAGTATTCACTCAACTATTACATATTACATATACGTGCGTCATTATTATATAATAATTAAATAAAATGATGACGAATATATTATTAATCAGTGACGATAATTTACCAAACTATTCGTTCATTATACTTATTATATAATTATTAAATACCATTATTAATATCATTTATTATACTTATTATATATTTATTAAATAACATTATTAATAGTAAAACATCGTTCATTTATCACAATTATTTATAAAAATTATAATATTTCTTTTACTATTATAAAACACGTGCTTACCCGATCACCATCTTCAAAAAGATGGCAACGCCTTCATACCCCAGTCCACTCCTAATCACCTAAGCACACCCTTCCCCTATTCATCTGTCCCACCTAATAATTCCCCCTCTCCCTTCCTCTTTTCACCAGCTGATTCCATACCCATCTCCTCATCTTTTACCCCATCTACTTCACTCTCCTCTTCAAGCCTACGACGCCGAACTTCAAACACATCCTCGCCCGATCCACGCTTACACATACAGCTAGCCCCTCCAGTTCAACTAGCTTAACCGGCGCCCATCCCCTCCCTTCTCCTCGCCACCCTTTACCCAGCTTTACCAACTGCTCCTCTCCATTATTTCAGCCTTACTGCGCACTTCCATTAAACTCTAACAACTTAACGGATAAACTTGTTTATACGCACTCTCTCCACATATTGCACGTCATTTTCACATGCTAAAAACCACTTACAAATGTTCTCTTTCTTTTCAAACGTTTTCTTTAATTTCCCACTTATTCCAAACACACACACACACACACACACATACACACACACACACACACACACACAGACACAGACACACACACTATCCAATTATTCTACATATTCCATTAATACATTAAATAAACTTATATGCTCAAGAACAATCAAATCCACATAAAAGGGGGCATATACACATGACTTCATACAAAACTATCTTACCGATAAATCAACAAACAAGTCAAGTAAAGGATCAACCTGTACTAATACACCTCGACAAATTTTACATTCTTTTCAAAATAATTTAATTTCACATTCTCTCCGGTTTCAAAAATATAAAGGTAAACTAACTTTTACATCTTCCAATTCCTATAATTTCATTTTTTCTCCGCACTTACAAAATAACTACCAACCTCACAAATAACAGTATTTCCCTTCATTCCACATTGTTTCATTTATATTCTCAAACAAAATTTCACATCCAACTAACTCAAATACCCGTACCCATTACCTTCCCTACCACTTAATACAATCACCTCAAAACTACTTCATTAAACTATTTACAGATTACTCGTCGTTTCCATACACACCTACATTTCTAACATACCAACTTCATCATGAACCACGTATCGACAAGCAGGGAATCTACTGTAAGCGACGACAGAGATGAATCTACTGTAAGCGCCGACAGCGATGAATCTACTGTAAGCAACGTCAGCAGAAATTCTACTGTAAGCAACGTCAGCAGAAATTCTACTCTAAGCACAAGTAGCATCCCTAACTCAATGATAACCAACTGGATGGCCCGAGATCAAGAACGCGAGAGACAAATTATGACAAGAATGGGCATCATCTGGCTTCGACCTCAATTCACAATCACACACAGAGAGGTTCTCCGAGATTTACCAGACGGCCTCAACTACGTACCAAATCGCACAGTTGTCAAATACACTTTCCGCAACGGTGATATAGTAACAGGGGTGGAATCACAAATCCGGCAATGGCTCATAGATCGCGTCAGATCCGAAGCAACCTCCTTCCATCTCAGAGCAGAAGGAAACCGCCACCGCATCATCTTCCAAAGATCAAACAGGCGACCTCGAAGTGAAGAGCCAGTCCAAATTATCGATATTGACTAATTACAATTGACCAATGACATGTACATTATACAAAAATCAACCAATCTCCAATAATTTCTATTCAAGTTACCATAATCAAACGTGACATTCTAACTCTAATCATTCACATTACAATCTCTCATTCCAAAAATTCATTCGCATCATAAGTTGTAAAATTTATTTCCTCTTACTACACCGAAATAAACTCAAATTTTAAACTTCTAACTAATGACCATTTTCTTAATCTGGGACGAGTACATACGTACATCAGCTAAACTTAAATATTTCAGAGTTCTTCATTTTTTTTCATTTTTTCCTTCTTTCAATTTAGATATCTTACATATGTATTGCAGAAACCCGAACTTCTAATTTTTAAACAAATATTTTCCTAAATCGAAACGAATACTTACGTACGTCATCGTACGTCGTCTAAAATGAAGTATTTCTAAATTACATTTTTCCCCTTCGTTTAATTTAAATACCTTCCGTGTTCATTAACAAACCCCGAACTACTAAATTAATAACCTTCCGTGTTCATTAGCAAAACCCCCACTACTATTTTAATAACAGAATAGACACCGCCCCGAAACTCCATTACATCCTAAACCAATACATCACGTCGTTTACCTATCACAATTCAAACGATATTCTAACAAATAACAAATTCTTCATTACACTTAAGTTTCCAACATTAAAATTAAATATTATACCTATCACAATTCAAACAATATTCTGACAAATCACAATTCTTTATTACACTTAAGTTTCCAACATTAAAAATTAAATATTATTCGAGTATTAAAGTCAGCAATAGAAAAATATCAAAGCCACGTATCACACGTTTAGAGTATCAATTCAATATACGATTAACAACAAACTATCGTACTAAGCTTTTTCCGAATTTCTTTTTCAAACTAACATCAAAAGTCGCTAATCACAAAAACTAAAACAATATACTTGTTCATAAAAATTAAACAATCATAGCTAGATTAGCTAGGTAAACTCGAATAAATACAAATCTTCATATCACATACATCAAGGAGACAATTCAGATTAAAACATAACCCACAAAGTGTAATATACCTAACGCAGGTTACTCACATTTCTTTCAAACATAATAGCAATATTCAAACTCAAAATAAGCATGCAAACTTTACAGATAAGTCAAAATTCAAAGCTCTTAGATCAGTTCATTGCGTTCCTCGTCGACGCTAATCACTTGAACGCCGTTTTCTCGGTAGCTATCAACCCTCTTAACCTGGTAATCGATATTGGCCCCAGCCCGAGGGACCTGACTAAGAGCTTTGACAAGTTGCACATAAGAATCCTTACGTGGTGGAGGTAGACCTTTCTCAAACGATGCTCGAAGGCTTCCGGGCTTCACAAGGTACAAATCGTTGTACCCTTCCTCAATTGCCGATACGAGAGGGGGTGGCACAGACACACCTTTCGCTTTCTCTTCAGCCGTGTTCCCCAAACACACTCGCTTCGTTTTCGGCGAATGTTCCTCCTCTTCAATCAATACACCGGAACCAGAGAAACCGGCAGCCTCTTTCGGCTTTAGTAAGACAACGCCCGGAAGATCCTGCGGCTCGTTTACTTCGTTTCTGTGCTTAAACCTGAAATATTAACAAAACAATAAACAGTTGGAAATATACAACACACTATCGAAATCATACTAACTCATATTTAAAAACAAAAACAAAAGACTTATTTATTACTCACATCGTCAATTGAAGCTTCACGTAACCGGCGTCGTCCGGATCTGGAGTCTCGAGCTTCTCCAACTTCTCCGCGACCTCCTTAACCTCTCCAGGATCCTCTTCCATCACGTTGCGATATTGTGA
>JAIYDG010000190.1 GCA_027487625.1 Bacteroidota bacterium | reverse complement strand
AGGTCTGTTACATTGCTTGCTCCAGAACCACTACATACAAAATAACTATTTAAAATTTCTAAGTAATCTTTATAACAAGTCGTATCCCATCCTCGTGCATTCCATGTTTGTAAACAAATACTCCATTTGCCTGGGTCACCTCCAAAAAACAATGGATTCTGTTCCATTGGATTACCAAAGAAATTAGGGAAGAATGGTTGGTTATTACATTTATTACATTGCGTACTATCGGTTGAATTATAGAAATACCAGAACCATTGATTAGGTCCTTTATCTGACAAATCAACAAATGGTGTATACTCACCAAATCCAATTTTACGACGTGGTGTAAAGAAGTTACTTAAAGGAGCTGTTCCAGGAGTATCTACATAAATATATCTAACTGTACTATCTCTAAGGGTATCTATAAAATTTGGTGTACCATTAATGGCTAAAAGTCTAACAGGCCAAAAACCTCTTCTTTTAAAATTATATGTAAAGCTTTGATTGTATTTAGCTGTATCAATATAAGTTTGAGAAGAATAACGAACATTAGAACGAGAATAACCAGGTTCCAAAAATGTTTCATCAGGTAAATCCCAGAAACTTCTTTTTGCATTAGTACTAGTACTTACCAATTTTTGAGGACTATTCAACCAAACTGTATCCATACCTGGTATATAATTTGGAGTAGCCAAACTAGGGTAAATGCCGGCAATTGGTGTTAATAATTGATTAGAACTTCCAACAAGATTATAATCAACAGCTCCACAAAAACTTCTAGTGGCAATTGTTGGAGGATTACCACCAAAACCTACATTTGGTCCAACATTAATTATGATATCAGAATTTGAAACCGTTGCAGGCATTGTAGTTGCATAGGTTGTATAAATAACTGTATTAGAAGAGATAATACAAAAACCATAAGTCTGACCAGCAGGAATAGAGACATTCATTACAATAGGAATTTGTTGATTAGTTGCAACTGCCGCTGTTAATCCTACGGAAGAACCAGTCATTGCAACAGTTGTTCCAACCTGAGTCCAACCATTTAATGCATCAATATTTCCAGGAGTACCATTAATTGGTAAGGTTTTATACCAAATACTAACATCATGAGCGCCAGCAGCAAATGCATTCGTTAGAGAAGTAATAGTAACTGCTTTAGTGGCTGTTACGTTAAAACAAACACCTGTCGAACCGTTACCACCGATAAAAGTTGGAACAGTACTCAGAGTCAAACTTTTACCTAAAAACGGTAGAAGTGAAATGAGTGCAAAAATTAAGAGTAGTTTTTTATTCATAATCGTATAGTTAATCTTCAACTGATGGAAATCAAAATTAAGCTAAGAATGCAATTTAATCTATTTTTAATTCATAATAATTTATTATTAAAAAAAGTTTTAAGAAAGCTTAAAGGTTTGAAAGAATGACAAAAAAAAGGGTGGAAATTTTAAAATTTCCACCCTTTTTTAAATATGAGACCTAGATTCTAGTTCAACTGAAGTTTCATTGTATAAACTTTGGCTCCTGTTTCAACTTTCATGATATAAATACCACGATTAGCAGAACTGAGATCTAAAGTTTCTTCAGTTAAATTTTTACCACTAATGATTTTATTAGCAACTTCTTTTCCTTGAATATCTGAGATGGTGATTTTCACATCATTATCCATAACCTGAACCAATCTGAAATTAAATATTCCAGTGCTAGGATTAGGATAAACACTCATTAGTTTATCAATATTAAGAACTTCACCAACACCAGTAACACAAGCATCTGTAGATACATTTACATATCTAATTGCTAAATCACTTTGGTTACCTGATAAGTCAGTTACTCTATAAGTAACACTGAATAATCCTGGTACATCTCCAAACCATCTGTTTGTTTGACCATCAATTAAACGCAAAGTACTTGTTCTAACATAACGGCCATCAACTCTCATTTCAGCATCACTGTTGTAGTTATCTTGTAACTCAACACCTGGATCGATAAACTCACACCATCTGTTAATATTTACAGTCTCACCACCAAGTATTTTAACAACTGGTTTAGTTTCATCAACTATATTAATAGTACGGCTTACTGAATCTTTGTTACCTGATGGATCTGTTGCAATATACCATCTGGTTATAGAACCTAATGAATTCACAGGAATTACAGCAGGTTTCATTGTAATTGAAATTGTTCCTTTTGGCCAAACATTATCAGTTACACTGTACAATGGATCTATATAAGGTTTGTAAACTTCCCATTTCAGAGGATTGTTACCATTTAATTGAATCACTGGTGCTATATTATCAGTTACTCTAATTTCAACCATCACTTGATTGGCAATGTTTCCTGAAAGGTCAGTTACATTATATGGAATAAAATAACTACCAACATTGTTTACATCAACTGTTCCCAACCAATTTGGAATTAAGTCTTTCCAGTAATTATCTGAAACTGAAACAACCTTTTCCATATCAATTGCAGTTTTCACTTGATGAATAAAGTAATTTCTACCTCCAGTATAGTTTGGAGTAATAACTGGTCTGGTTGTATCTCCAACTGTTACCAATCTATTTACTGTTGCAGAGAATCCAAATGCATCCAAAACTGTATAGTTCAAGTTATATCCACCTAATCTGGTTGTATCAACTGAACCTGAAACTATAACATTATTATTTGGAATAACATTATTTTGATTGTCTCTTGCAACTACACCAAACTCGTTGTATTTTTTAAATACTTCAACATATTGCTGACTTGGTCCATTTAAAGTAATTGAAGGGCCAGATTGATTTAGGATAACAAATACTACTCTGTAAAGTGTATCTGCTCTGTTTCCATAATTATCTCTTACAACATACTTTAAATAATTAGGGCCAACCTGACTAGTATTTACTGTTCCAAAAACTTCATACTTAGCACTGATATTACCTTCAACATTGTCACTTGCAGTAATTCCTGGATCAACAAATGGTTTGTTAATTTCAGTTTGCATAGATTTTTGTCCATTCAAAGTAGAAGTTGGTCTTACTGTATCAACAGGGAAGTTTACAACAAAATCTTTGAAAACTCCAAGGAATGT
>JAIYDG010000356.1 GCA_027487625.1 Bacteroidota bacterium | reverse complement strand
TCGCAGATTGGCCAAGGATTATGAGAAAACCCCTGCTTCATCCGTAGCTTTCATGCAACTTGCTTTTATCAGTATCATTTTAGCAAGATTTGACTAAATGAAATTTAAACATACTCTAACAATGAAGGGTGTAAAGTATACAACTTCAATTGGTAGGTTTGCTGCTCGAACAATTCCACTGGTGGGATGGGCAATTTTGGCCTATGATGTAGGCAGTATAATTTATCATACTCAAACAGAATATGATAAAATTGTTAACGAATAAGATGATATGAAAGATCAAATGACTGTTTTGCAGAAGCTGGTGGAGAAATTCCACGGGCAAGAGATAACGAATTTTCGACTAGACTTAAGTATAAGTGAAGATCTAGGACTCGATGGAGATGATGCATTTAACCTTATCTCAGAGTATAGTTCTGTATTTCAAGTCGATATTTCAAAATTTGATTACCAAAGCTATTTTGCAAATGAAGGTTTCAATCCAATTGCCTTGCTTGGTTTTCTAGTTGGAACTAAAAAATACAAAAAGCTGTATGTGCGAGACCTTATTCTTGGAATTGAATCTAAAAAACTTGAATAACCCCCTAGTCCAAGTTCCAACTTCAATCAAAAAACATTGCGCTACCGCTGTGACTGTCTTTGAACTTGCGTTCTGAGACAGTCACATCCCAATTATCTACACATGCCTATGCGTAATTTAAACTTATATTTACTAGTTTTCGCGATAATAACCTTTTGTAGTTCACACGAAAACCATAGTTCAAGCGCGAAATCTGAGTCAATCGCTAATGAAAAAGCGATAGAACCAGAAAGAATGGACACTATAAAAAAGGTAGAGCTCAAAGCCGAATACTTTGATCTGAAAACGCTTCCTCCATCCAAGTCTATTTCTTTTTATGAATTTCAGGACAAAAACAAAATTGGAGTTGGCGTATTGAAGCAAGGGTACACCTTTAATCTGGTCTCCTGGATTAGGACGGAGGATTTTGGGATATCATGTGTTTTCATAACATCAAAATCCCCAGAAAAAATGCTACTTACAACTAGTAAAGAAGAGTATATTGATTTTTTATCCTCAGAACTAGCAAATATTATCCCATCTGTATTTAAAGATAAAAATATTGTGAATGCATTATTAGATGCCATTAAGAAGCCAGTTAATTATGATTATTACCCTGAAACAAAAAATTATATCTTACATGCTGAGCACTCAGACTATGATTATATTGATATTAGTGCTAAGCCAATGTTTTTCAAAGATTTGTACATAAAAATCTCGGCAGGAGGTACCGATACAAGTTGGTAACTCGCTGGCCCAAGTCTTCTAAAACAACACACTGTCGATGGTACGGGTCTCACGGCCAGTACCAGCGCTCCGATGGCACCAAATCCAATATTTCCTTGAATGCGACGTCAGATGCATTTAGGAGTTTGGTTGCAGAAGTAAGTGATTACAAAAAGGATAACAAATGTGTTAGCCCTATTCAGGCACAGGCTATTGCAAAGGGGAGGAAAAATGATAAAATCCAAGTGTTAGGAAATGTAGAAGCTGCTATTGGTTTTGCGTCCGCAGTTGTTTCAGCTATAGCTCCGATTCCTGAGCCAACTTCGAAAATTGGCAGTGGGTATTGGCATAGCTGCAATTGGAATATTTTCCCAATACGTTTCTTTTGAAACTGATCCAAACAAAATAACCAACCGTTACACTACATCCTCGACTCAATCTCAGCCTTCAGCAGGTCATGAACTTAAGCCACCAAAAATTCATTAATCATGAAAGTTATTTATGCCCTAGGCATTTATTCGATTGTTTTAATTCTACTATATTCATCTAGCTGGTTCCTTTATCAACGTGATGGAATGCCATTTTTGGGTGTGAATTTGGTAACTGCATTTACCTTGGTAATGATTCGAAGTAGGTTGGACTACAAAAAAAGCAGCAGTAATTTTGTTATGTTTTTAATAATTTTAGGAGTTTTCACAACTGTCTATGTTAAAGGAAATGTCAGTAGGTTTTTGGAGCATTTGAATCCATGGACCAATGCTATCCAAATTGTAGGATTGTTTGCTCTTTCATTTTGGGCTTTAATTAGGGGTAAGAGGGATGTTCAAAATTAAGCAAACCTTACTTGCTAGTCCAAGTCTTCCAACTTCAATCAAAAATATTGCGCTATCGCTGGGGTAAATTACATTGACAAAGATGGGAAAAAACAAAGCATGACACATAGTGTTATTTTTTTATGAATCTTCACAACAAGTAGTGAAAAAAATATATAATTCACTCAATAATTAAATCATCACTTATGCCAAAGTCATTAAGTATTGTGTCATTTTTTTTATTGCTGGCTGCTTTCTTGCCTATTGCTGTTTATCTATATTGTTATAAACTGGGTTTCTGCAAAAGTGCCCCTGATAGCCTAGTTTTTGCTAGAGTCTTTTTAAGTGCGCCCTTATTAATTGCTATAGGAGGGGGGGTATTAATTTTTGGGAGAAAAAGGCATGAAAAAATTGTTGGAGTGATTGGCCTGTTAATTGGTTTAGCCTGGCTTTTCTTGATGCTTCTTGAACTATTTTCAAAACCATGAATATACCCTGCTGGCTCAAGTCTTCTGAAGCAGAGCAATATCGCACTACTTGCTAGCCCAAACATTCCGAAACTACTAGCAGGTTGAATTAATTGGCTTTAAATAACATTGTCATGACAAGAATATGTCTTATGGTAGTCTTTTTCTTTTCACTTCAATCAATACTGAGGTGTCAAAATTCTGATTTTGATTTAAAATTAGAATATGATTTATTTGGGGTGCAGCAGGGATTTGTGCCCCTGTCCCTAAAGCGTTACTAAATTGTTAATCAATATATTCCAACGAAAAGCCAACAAAGTGGCTCTAAGAAAGTAGAGCATTTCGACATTTTTA
>JAIYDG010000470.1 GCA_027487625.1 Bacteroidota bacterium | reverse complement strand
CAATTCAGACGACGAGTTCAGTTACAGGAGGCACATTAATTGGAACTGTTCGTGCTGCCAATGGAACCATTAATGCTCCTGGTATTTCCTTTAGTGCCGATAACGACTCTGGCATTTACAGAAAATCAGAAAACACACTCGGAATCGTTACTGGAGCTACCGAGGAAATAGTGATTGCGCCAGAATCGACTACAATCATCAATGATATAAATATCCAAGGCAACAATTTGGGCGCATTTAGCATTACTTATGATACTACAGATCTTGCTTCAAACAATCGCTTCCGAAAAATTATATACAACACATTTCTGAGCATGTACGTGGCTATAGCAGCTGATAATAACAGCTTAACTAATAAAATTATGACTTCGACAGACACAACTTCTTGGATAACACGCGTAACTGGGACGCACAATTATTCGGGCATCGACTTTAATCCTGTGAATGGTGAAATGATGGTGTCTTCAACCGTGGGCAGCGGTGGGACCTCATATCTTTACTCAAATGACGGCATAACTTGGACACAGGTCGTTTCTCCAGCAGCAAATGAATCATACAACATCAAATACTTGAATGGATCATGGATAGCTTGTAGTAATTATGGTACTATTTATACAAACAGTGGAACACCAGCATCACCGACTTGGGGATCAGGAGTAGTAGCCATGGCATCGAGTTCATCAGCAGCTTACGTCCGTGACATTGCATGGAGTGGTACATTATTTGTAGTTGTTGGATACACCAACAGTAGTTCAGATCAAGGAATTAGAACGTCTCCAACTTTAGCAGTCGGATCATTCACAAGTAGAGCAAGTGGTATCAATGGTATTGAATTGTTTGAAGTGAACTGGAATGGCAGTCAATTTATAGCCACCACAAATCAAATAGATAGATACGTTTTGAGAAGCACAGATGGACTAACATGGACAAATAGTGGACTGTCTCCAGCCACAATAACAGCAGGTATGCAAGGAGAAGGAATTACATGGTCAGCTCCAAATAGATGTTATGCGCTTTGCGTCAGTCAGTATGGAATCGGACAAGGTAATCTGTATTTTTCGTATGATGGAATCACTTGGGTTGACAGTGGAGCAACAAGCGGAATGGCCTATGTGGATGTAGTTTATACTGCACACAATGATAGGTTTGTAGTCATCAGCACAAATTCAGCTGGAAACAAAATTGCAATTATCTCGCTTACTCAAAGACAAAATGTGACATCTTTCACAGGCGGAAACTTGACGATTGGGAGATCAGGTAACTTTAATCGCGACTTGACAGTTAATGGCAACTCAACAACAACAGGCGTTACATATAGCAACGTATATAGGGCAGCGCCAGGAATTGCCGGGCTTCCAAGCTACTCATTTACTACAGACTCGGGTACTGATACTGGTATGTTTTATGCAGTTGACTCAATCGATAGACTAAGATTTTCTGCTAGTGGCCTTCAATTATTAGAACTAAATTCAGGTCAATCGTATTTTGGTAATAGACTATTATGTAATCTTGCTGGTGGTAATAGCACATCCCCTGCATTAATTTTTCATAATGATACTAACACAACCGGTTATTCTGGAGATCGTTCAGCAACAAATACTTCAGAACCCAGATTGTGGGCGATTGTGGATGGAAAACAATCAACAGAATTAACAAAAACACAATTTAATATTGGTACTGTTGCCGATAATAAAAATTTAGCTGTAAATGGAAATATTGTTGCAACTGGCTATGTAAGTCATCAAAGAGCACCACTGTATTCTGCAAGTACTAAAACTGCAGACTTCACGCTAAGTGACTCAGATACACCCGTTATTTTAATGGACACTCAAGCCAATAATATCATTATAACCATTCCAGCAGATACTATTACAGTCGGGCGTCGATTTACTTTAACAAAAGCACACTACCAGTTTGATATACGTCTCACTACAGCAACAAATGTTTTGGTCAACGGTGGTACTCAATTTGTTACTCCAAATGTGATGATTGTAATCAATTCGGGTTCCCAATATGAATACTATACTTTAGTAATAACATGTGTTGCAACTAATAAATTTATCTACAATCGCATGGGATTTGCAAGTTAATTTTTTTCTGAACATACAAATAAACATACACACAACACACACACAATGCAGCGCGTTAGTTACGAAGATTCTGGAATTATAACCGACACACGCGGCCAGACAACTGGCACTGTGACAATTCAATCAGCAAATGACGCACCATGCCATGTTTCTGTCCCTGATGGAACCGTTTCAGCAGTTGGAGGCACATTTAATAATTTATACACAAAAACCACTCGTATCGACTCTGTGTTTTCAACAGCTCCCGGTGGAACTGTGAACATTGATCTAGGATTTCAAAAAGGTTCCTCTTCACTTTATGTTTGCAGACAAAGCACTGGGACACCAACTTACAGGTTGCAGTTGGGTATCGCTGAAGACCAACAGGTTTTACACGTCCTCAAGCCATTTGCAGCTGGAAGTGTTAGTCTAATTTATACAGGCTCCCAAAAGATAAACGGAGGTACTTCAAGCGTGGCTGATTTGCTAAGCGCAGCAGCTGGAAACCTGTTTTTGATTTACCGTTCAGTGGATAGTGGAGCCCCAGATGGATGGTGGTGTGCAACATCATAAATTTTATTTTTTATCCTTGACAGGTGTTGACATTGCTTTTGCTTTTGCTTTATCTGCACTATCTACTTTTTTCTCGGCATGGTCTTCTTTCTGCCATCCCAACTGCTGCTTAGCTAGCGGCGATGACTTTACACAATT
>JAIYDG010000387.1 GCA_027487625.1 Bacteroidota bacterium | reverse complement strand
TAGGTAAACTGCACAATTTCAGCCTACCTTTACAAAAATTTCTTTATGTTGAATTTCGAAGACCTTAAACTAAGCAAGCCCTTAATCGACGCACTCCAAGAGCTTGATTATATACACCCAACCCCTATTCAAGAACACTCGTTTTCTGTAATTAAATCTGGAAAAGACGTGATTGGAATTGCTCAAACAGGTACCGGAAAAACGTTTGCCTACCTTTTGCCAATTTTAAGTTTGTACCAATATACAGGTGCCAAAGCTCCCAAAACACTCATTTTAGTTCCTACAAGAGAATTGGTTTTGCAAGTAGTTGCCGAGATTGAAAAACTCACAAAATACATGAATGTGCGTTTTGCTGGAATCTTTGGAGGTTCAAATATCAATCCCCAAAAAGCTGCAATTGTTGATGGCTTGGATATATTGGTTTCAACTCCTGGTCGACTTATCGATATGGCCATGATGGGTGTTGTGAAATTAAAAACTGTTCAACATTTTGTAATGGATGAGGTGGATGAAATGATGGAAATCGGTTTCCGTTCTCAATTAACAACCATCCTCGATTTATTACCTCCAAAACGTCAGAATATTTTCTTCTCTGCTACTTTAAGTGAAGACATCCACGTTTTGATTAACACCTTCACCAAAAACCCCGAGAAGGTAGAAGTAGCAGTACATGGAACGCCTTTGGAGAAAATAAAACAAATGGCTTATGATGGTCCGAATTATTTTACCAAAGTCAATTTGCTAAACCATTTTCTTGCTGATAAAAAAGTATTTAATAAGGTAATGATTTTTGTAAGTACAATAAAGTTAGCTGATAGATTATATGCGCAGTTACTTCCAGTTTTCAAAGATGACATTGCTTTAATTCATTCAAACAAATCACAAAATATTAGGTTCGCAACCTTAGCCAATTTTCATAGTGGTAAAAACAGAATTCTAATAGCAACAGATATCGCTGCAAGAGGACTTGATATTTTTGAAGTATCACATGTTATCAATTTCGATACACCAAAAGAAGCGGGCGATTATATCCACAGAATTGGAAGAACGGGTAGGGCTGGTAAAAACGGTATAGCATTTACATTCTTTAATGAAGTAGAAGAGCCATTTTTAGAGGAGATTGAGGCTTTAATGAAAATGAAGATTACCAGAAAAAGAACTCCTAAAGAGGTGGAAATTTCTTCTTTTTTTGGTGAGGATGAACGTCCTCAAATTAAAATGAAAAATTACCTTCCTCCTTCTAAAAAGAAAGATGGCACAGGTGCTAAACAAGAGAAAAAAGCCAAAAATTCAAAAATTAATTTGGGTGGTCCTAGAAAAAGAAATCCGAATAAAACCAAACCTAGAAACCGCGCAGTTCAAAGAAATAGGGCAAGGAAATAGGCTATTAGGTAGATTATAGTTTTCTTAAATCTATGTAAACAAATTTTTAGATTTTGGATTCTTTATTTATTCATTCGATTCTTACTTATCATTGCAGCTTCATTTTTTCACATGAATTTATTATACAACTATTTAAAACCATATAGGTCATTATTGTTATTGGCTCTTTTTTTAGCCGCTGCTAATCAGAGTTTTTCGATGATGGATCCCTATATTTCACAGCTTATTATCGACCAATATCTTTTGAAGGCAAAGACACTTCCTTCAGATGTTTTTTTAGCAGGAGTTATCAAATTGCTTCTTTATTCTGTTGGTGTTGCCTTTATGTCGAGGGTAGCAAAAAACTTCCAAGATTATTTTACCAATGTCATCATTCAGCGTTTGGGTGCTGATATTTATTCAGATGGTATCAAACATTCATTGGCAGTTTCTTATGAAGCTTTTGAAGACCAAAGAAGTGGTGAAACTTTAGGTGTTTTACAGAAAGTTCGTCAAGATACCGAGAAGTTAATTCAGGCTGTAATTTCCGTTTTGTTTACTACTTTCATTGGTATTGTATTTGTTTCTTATGTTGCCATTCAAGTTAACTGGATGATTCTTCCTGTTTTTATATCAGTGATTCCAATTTTAGGATTGTTGAGTTCATTACTGAGTAAGAGAATCAAAAAAATGCAAAAGCTAATTGTGTCAGAAACTACGCAATTAGCTGGTTCAACTACAGAATCTCTTAGAAATATAGAATTAGTAAAAAGTTTGGGTTTAACCTCTCAGGAAATAAACAGATTAAATACTACTACAACTAAAATTTTAGGTCTTGAATTGAAAAAAGTTAGGTACATCCGAAGCTTAAGTTTTATTCAGGGTACTTCGGTTAATTTACTCAGAACAGCTGTCATGTTTGTGATGATGTATTTAATCTTTAAAGACCAGATTTCAGTAGGTCAATATTTCATGATGATGTTTTATTCATTCTTTATTTTTGGTCCTATTCAGGAATTAGGTAATGTGATAAATATCTATCGTGAGGCGGAAGTTAGTTTAGCTAATTTCCAGAAAATTTTGGATACGCCTGTTGAACCAAAAGCAGTTTCTCCTCAGCCTTTAAATGAGATTCAAAAACTTACTTTTAATCAGGTAAAATTTGGATACCAAAGCTCAAATCGTCCTTCTTTGAATGATATTTCTTTTGAAGTAAATAAAGGTGAAACCATTGCTTTTGTTGGTCCTTCTGGTTCTGGAAAAACTACCTTGGTTAAACTTCTTGTAGGATTATACCGACCAAAAGAAGGAGAAATTTTATACAATGGCATTTCATCACAGAATATAGAACTCGATGAATTAAGAGAACAAATTGGTTTTGTAACGCAGGATACTCAGTTGTTTTCTGGTTCAATAAAAGAGAATTTGTTGTTTGTGAAACCAGATGCAACAGATGAAGAAATAAACATTGTATTACAAAAAGCAAGTTGTCAGAATTTACTGGCTAGAGCTGATAAAGGAATTGATACAATTATTGGTGAAGGTGGAGTGAAAGTTTCAGGTGGCGAAAAACAAAGATTGAGTATTGCGCGTGCTTTGTTAAGAAATCCAAGATTGCTTGTTTTTGATGAAGCCACATCTGCTTTGGATTCTATTACAGAAGAAGAAATTAGTCAAACAATTAGAGAAGTGACTTCAAAACGTGAACATATAACCATCCTGATTGCGCATAGATTAAGTACCATTATGCATGCTGATAGAATTTACGTGTTGGAATTAGGGAAAGTGATTGAATCGGGTAAACACCAAGATTTAATTAACGAAAAGGGTTTATATTATGCCATGTGGCGCCAGCAAATTGGTGAAGGTAAAATTTCTAAAGACTTGTAATTTAATGGGCTTTTAATGTAGTTTTACCTCTGTTTATAGCTGAATACTAAATTTGTGTTTAAGCTAGTTTTTAATTATTCTTGAGTTATGGAACAAATCATAGATGAGAAGGAATTATTTTTTACCGATTTAGCTTTAAAAAGGGAAATTATTCAGCAAGCTCGTGTTCGTAATTTTCATCAAGATCATGTAATTACTCAGCCAGGTGATGAAATCTTGTTTATTCCAATTGTACTTTCTGGTTGTTTAAGAATACTTCGTCAGAATGATGATGGACAAGAGGTTTTTCTTTATCATTTATATCCCGGTCAAACTTGTGCTATGTCTTTAACATGTTGTCAATCGGGTAAAAAAAGTATGATTAAGGCTATAGCTGAATTAGAATCCAGATTACTAATGATTCCTGTAAAGCTAACAGAAGACTGGTTCCGTTTTCCTGAATGGAAAGCTTATATCAGTAATAATTACCAAACACGTTTTGCCGAATTGTTACAGGTTATAGACTTGATTGCCTTCAGCAATATGGATAAACAACTTTTACATTATATCAAAGAAAGAGCCAAAGCTTTAAATGTAAAAGTATTGGATATAACTCATCAGGAAATCGCTGAAGAGTTACATACACATCGCGAAGCAATTAGCCGTTTGCTAAGAACTATGGAGCAAAAAGGTTTGGTTAAATTAGGTAGAAACAGCATACAGATTAATTAAGATTATCTGTTTAAATTTTAATAAATGAAATCAGCTTTACTTGGTATTTTTATTGTCTTTTTTAGTAGCACATTAATTGCTCAAACAAAGGATTCAGTTCTTATCAGAAAAATGTTTGAAGAAGAGTTTCATAATGGAAAATCTTATTCTCAACTTGAATATCTCTGTAAAAAAATTGGTGGTAGATTAAGCGGTTCTCCGCAAGCTGAAGCTGCTGTTAATTGGGCTTTCAAATCATTAAAATCTGAAGGATTTGATTCTGTTTGGTTGCAACCTGTTATGGTTCCACATTGGGTTCGTGGTGAAAGAGAACAGGCTTATGTTTTGAGTAATGGCAAGAAAACAGAGCTTAGTATTTGTGCCTTGGGTAACAGTGTTGGTACACCAAAATCTGGATTAAAAGCTAAAGTTATTGAAGTAAAAACCTTTGAAGAATTACGTGCGATGAGCGATGAATCGGTAAAAGGAAAAATTGTTTACTTCTCAAGACCATTTCCGGATAATGTATTAAGTTGTGGTTCTGCTTATGGAAATACCGTTAACCAACGCGGACAAGGTCCGATTGAAGCGGCAAAAAAAGGTGCAATTGGTGTCATTGTTAGAAGTATGACTCATGCTTTTGACGATTTTCCTCATACAGGTGCTACAAATTACAAAGATAGTATTCCTAAAGTTCCAGGTTGTGCCGTAAGTACAGTTGATGCAGTAAATTTGAGTGATATACTAAAAGCAAATCCAAATGCTGAATTGTATTTCCGTCAAACATGCGAAATGCTTCCCGATGTTTTAAGTTATAATGTAGTTGCTGAAATCAAGGGAACTGAATTTCCAAATGAATATGTAATTGTTGGAGGTCATCTCGATTCGTGGGACAATGGCGAAGGCGCGCATGATGATGGT
This sequence comes from Bacteroidota bacterium, assembly GCA_027487625.1. Classification (GTDB taxonomy): domain Bacteria; phylum Bacteroidota; class Bacteroidia; order UKL13-3; family UKL13-3; genus CAISCU01. The sequence continues at coordinate 7,296 of JAIYDG010000387.1, read as the reverse complement.
GCAGGAACAGTTCAAAGTATGAATGCTTTGAGATTAATTCTTCACTCAGGTATCAAACCAAAAAGAAGCATTAGAGCCGTTTTGTTTATGAATGAAGAAAATGGTTTAAAAGGTGGATTAAAGTATGCAGAACTAGCTGAATCAAATAAAGAAAAACACATTGCAGCTATTGAAACAGATGCAGGTGGTTTTATGCCAAGACATATTGGTTTTACTTTGAAAAAAGATGAACTCAAAAAGTATACTGCTTGGCAAGAATTATTAGGTCCTTACGGTGTTCAAGCTTTTGATGAAAATGGTGGCGGAGCTGATATTGGTCCTTTAAGAAAACAAGGAACTACCTTAATTGGTTACCATCCAGATGGCCAAAAATACTTTGATTATCACCATACTTCTAATGATACATTTGATAAGGTTCATAAAAGAGAATTGCAATTTGGTACAGTTGTTTTGGCTAGTTTAGTTTATTTAATTAGCGAATACGGTTTATAAAAATTAGGAATGAAAATCATCAGTTACAATGTAAATGGCATCCGTTCGGCCATTAGCAAGGGTTTGGTTAATTTTATGCAAAGTAGTTCTGCAGATGTTTTTTGTTTTCAAGAAACAAAAGCAGAGGCTGCAAATATCAGTGCAGAAGAATATAGTTTTGATGTGATTGGATACAAACACCGTTACTGGTTCAGTGCAGAAAAGAAAGGATATAGCGGAGTTGCCATATTTAGTAAAGTAAAACCTGATCATGTGGAATATGGTTTTGGAAATCCAGAATTTGATAGGGAAGGTAGAATCATAAGGGCAGATTTCGGTGATACTTCAGTCATTAGCGTTTATATACCAAGTGGTTCAAGTGGCGAAGAAAGACAAGCTTTTAAAATGGTTTGGCTTGATTTTTTTGAAAACTACATACGTGAGTTAAGCTGGAAATTTCCTAACCTGATAATCTGTGGAGATTATAATATTGTTCATCACCCAATAGATATTCATGACCCAGTAAGCAATAAAAATTCAAGTGGATTTTTGCCTGAAGAAAGAGAATGGCTGACTAAATTCACCGATTCAGGTTACATAGATAGTTTCAGACATTTTAATAAAGACCCTCACCACTACAGCTGGTGGAGTTACAGAGCTGGTTCAAGAGCCAGAAATAAAGGTTGGAGAATTGATTATTGTATGATTCATGAATCCATCAAACACAAACTTAAATCAGCGGGAATTTTACCTGATGCAGTTCATTCAGATCATTGCCCTGTTTTTATTGAGATAAAATAAGATGTTTAATGAATTGTTAAAAAAACAATTCTAGAAAGGAAAACCCACTGATTTGCTTTACTTTGTGAATCTACTCAAAGTATGCGAATTCGGTTAAAATATGTGTTATTGTCTTTGCTAATTTGCTTGGCATTTACAACTATATCTCAACCTGTTGCAAATTTTGTTGCCAATAGAGTTAATGGTTGTGCTCCTCTAACTGTTCAATTTACCAGCCTTTCAACTGGAAATCCTTCAAGTTATTTATGGGATTTTGGTAATGGAAATACTTCCACCTTAATAAATCCCTCGGCTTCATACGTAAATCCTGGCAAATACACTGTACGATTAACCGTTACAAATGCAGCAGGTTCAAATCAAAAAACAATAAGTAATTATATTGATGTTTATCCGCTACCTTCAGTAAAATTTGGATCTTTAAAATTAACAGGTTGTTCTCCTTTATCTGTGCAATTCAGAGATTCAAGTACAGCAGCTTTAACTGGCTTAAAAACCTGGGCTTGGGATTTTGGAGATGGTAATGTTTCTAACCAAAGACATCCAACAAATACATTTAATTTACCCGGAGATTATTCTATAAGTTTATTGGTTACTGATTCTAATTTTTGTTCAAATTCTTTAATCAAAAACAATTATATCAATGTTCAAACTCAACCTGTAGTTGATTTTGTTGCAAGTTCAAATTTTGGTTGCAGTTTACCATTTCAGCCTACATTCACTCCAAACATTACTCCTTCACTTGGAAATTATTCATACTTGTGGAATTTTGGAAATACTACTCAATCAACAAGTGCAAATCCACAAGCAACATATAATTCCAAAGGAACTTTTCCTGTAAGTTTGAGGGTTGTGAATCAGGCTCAATGCACAGTAAATGTTGTAAAGCCCAATTTTATAAGACTTATAGATGTGGTTCCAGATTTTGTTATTGATGGAACTCCTGATTTATGTGCACCCGGAAATGTAAGGGTATTAAATGCAACTACATTCGATACGCTTGGAATAGTTTTCGAATGGTATCTTAATGGTGTATTGGTTTCAAGTTTTAAAAATGTACAACTAACAAATTTACCCGTTGGCAATCATTCACTTGAACTAAGAGTGAGGGTTGGAAATTGCATTGCTTCTACCATTCGTAATTCATTTATAAATGTAATTCCCGGTCCTAAATCTAATTTTTATACCGACAAAACAAATTATTGTAAAGTCCCAAGTTCTGTTAGTTTCAAAGACAGCAGTTCAAATGCTGTTGCTTGGTTATGGAATTTTGGAAATGCTCAAACGACAAGTCTTAAGGACCCTATAGTTAATTATACCAATTTTGGTGAGTATACTGTAAGTTTAATTACAACACATTCAAATGGTTGCCGCGATACACTGATTAAACCATTATACATTAAAATCAAGCCGGCATTTGTTTTACCATTGGTAAGTCCTAAAAAGGGTTGTGCTCCTTTGTTGGTTAATTTTGGAGTTTATGATACCAATTCGCCTCCGTTTAATAACTTTTTATGGAACCTTGGAAAACCAGGAGTAACAAGTAATTTGGCTTCACATACTTACACTTATACCGATACCGGTGTATATTATGTTTCACTTACTGCTACTAATGCTGAAGGTTGTGTTTCAACCAGGTTTGATACAGTTCGAGTTGGATTGGTTTTGAACCCAGATTTTACTGTCCCAAAAATTGTTTTTTGTTATGGTGAACAGCCCATTAGCTTGCAGATACCAAACCATTTAAGAATCCCCGGTTTTGGTTATACATGGGTCACAAAAGATTCCTCTTTTACAGGAAGTTCATTAAACAATTCTGTATTTTTTAATGATACTGGCTGGCAAAGTCTTAGCTTGTTAATGACTCATAATGGTTGTACTTCTGGCATTTTTAAAGATAGTGTATTCCGTATTCTTGGTCCAATTGCAAGGTATAGTTTTAATTATCTGCCTTGTTCCAATTCACAGTTGCGTTTTATTAATAGAAGTGTTGGTGGGAACAAATTTCTTTGGGTTTTTGGTGATGGCGATTCTTCCTCCCAATATTCACCAAACCACGATTATGATTCTTCGGCAACTTATATGGTTAAGTTGTTCGCTTTTGATACATTAACTTCATGTACTTCAGTTTTTACTTTACCTGTTAAGGTTGAAGTTGGGATGAATCCTAAATTCAGCATCTCTGCTAAAAAAGGATGTTTTCCTCTGTTGGTTTCCTTAGTAAATACAACGAGTCCAATGACCAATATTGTGAAAACCGAGTTTATAATTGATGGCAAAACTCTGGTTGGAAATTCAGTTTCTGCTTTGTTGTTAAATCCCGGAAAGTATTCTGTAACAATGGTGCTAACAGATAACAAAGGTTGTTCTTTCTCACTTACTAAAACCGATTCAATTCAGGTAATTAATGCCAATGTTGAGTTTGCTTCTTCACCTAATATTTCATGTTTGCCTTTATTATTAAACACACGCGATACGAGTCAATCTGATTTTCCAATTGTAAAGCGAATCTGGACGTGGGGTAATGGAGATTCAACTGTATATACTCATCCCGATTCAGTTTTCGCAAGGTATCTTTATCAAACTCCGCCAGCTAATCAAGCTGATGGTTTCTTTTTAAGATTAACAATTCAAGATTCAGAAGGATGTAGGTTTTTTAACTCAAAAAGAATTTTCTTATCAAAACCACTTCCTGATTTTTCATTTTTACAAAAGAAAAATTGTATAAAGGATACCTTTATTTTTACTCCAAAACCCGATGCACAAATGGGGTTGGGAGCTTTGAGTTTTGATTGGAAAATATTAGGGAACTCAATTACTTCTAGAACAGCCTCACTTCAATATTCAGGTGATACAATTTTGCCCGTACTATTAAGAGTGACTGATGTGAATGGTTGTAGAGATAGTATCACTAGAAATGTTCCTATCCTTACAGGCCCTCCAAAGGTTTTGTTTGATGCGAATCCTAAAGTAATCAATTGTCCAGGACCGCCAATTTATTTTACAGATTTTAGCACAGCAGGTTCAACACCAATTCTCTCCTGGCAGTGGAATTTTGGTGATGGTGGTCAATCTGATTTACAGAATCCTGCAAGAATTTATTTGTTAGCAGGAACCTATTCTGTTTCATTAACTGTCACCGATTCTTTGGGTTGTAAGGCAACTCAATCTATTCCCGATATGCTTGTAATTGGTGGTCCTAAAGGTAATTATTCAATAACACCAGATTTTGGTTGCGCACCCTTAAAGGTAGAAATGAAATCAAACTCAACAAATGTTGTAAAATTTGAATGGGATTTTGGTGATGGAGTTTTAGATACCAATGCAAATACCAGTCATATTTATTCCAGAGATGGAAGGTTTATTCCAAGTTTAACTTTGGTTGATTCGGCAGGATGTAAAATTGGTCTGCCACCCATTGATACAATAATGGTTTTGCCCAATCCTCAAGTAAGTTTTTCAGTAAGTAAAAAAATTAATTGTTTGGGGGCTGATGTTGAAATTATAGGGAATGTGACAAGTGTAAACCCAATAACAAGTTATTTATGGCAGATTGATACAAACACTTTTTCATTTCTAGGTCCTATCAATTACAATTGTAATCGGGTGGGAGATATTCCTGTATTGTTTGAAGTTACCGATATCAATAATTGTAAAGGAATATTGATTGATTCATTTGCGATTCAGGTTTTCAGAGATTCAATCGCACCATTAAAACCAACTCCTTTAAGAGCTAGTGTGGCGAATGACGAACAGGTTGATTTTTCTTTTAATCGTTCTCCTGAAGCCGATTTTGATCATTACCAGATACAATTCGACTTCAATGGGGAAATTCCAAATCAAACCAGAACGATAACGGATATATTGGATACTGTTCCCGTTTTTTCTAACCTGAATACACGCTTTTATACCTATTCATACAAAATGCAAACAGTTGATGCCTGTAAGAATGTTTCTGAAATGTCGGAGAAACATACCACCATGGAATTAAAAGCTGAAGGTATTACGAATGCAGTTTCATTAAGGTGGTTGCCTTATTTAGGCTGGGATACAATTTGGGCTTATGAAATTTTCAGGCTGAACACCTCAAATAATTTGTTTGAAAGAATTGGTCGAGTTAACAATACAACTTTAACTTTTATTGATACTCAAACCTATTGCCATAAGTTGTTTACTTATAAGATAAAAGCATTGAAAAATAATATTTTTTCATGGAGTGATACTGCTTCAGCCATTCCTTTATTTGATGCCAATACTCCGAATACAAGAACTCTAAGGGTTACTGTTGAAGACAATGGAAGCGTTTTACTGCAATGGTTTAAACGTAAACATAAGTATCCTTTTAAATATGTTATTAATAGATATTCCAGTGATCCTGTCAGAAAAAACAAACGAATTGAGCTGAGTAGTTTAGATAGTTTTTATATTGATAAAGATGTTGATGTAAATGCTTTTAGTTATTCTTATTTTGTTCAATTAGAAGACGAATGTGGTGGTATTGGATTGCCTTCTAATGAAGCTAAGACTATTCTTTTATTGGTTGATATTGAGAAGAATGACAAGCTAACTGAAGATCCTAAAATCTACTGGAATGCTTATCAGGATTGGGTTTCAGGTATAGAAAGATATGATGTGTTTTTCTACAATGATAGTCTTGGTTCTATGCAATTAATCTCATCAAAGAAGGAAGCGGATTCTTTGGAAACAAGTCATTCATATTTAAACTTTGAGCAGGATGATTATTGTTACAGAGTTGTGGCTTATCAGAAAGACAGTAATTGGGTAGAAAGCTGGTCAAATATTGCTTGTATGTCTACCAAACCTCGTTTGTATGCACCCAATGCTTTTACAGCAAATGCAGATAAAATCAACGATGGGTTTTTATTGAAAGGTGTTTTTATCAAACAATACAACCTACGTATTTACGACCGTTGGGGAACATTGGTTTTTGAAACAAACAACCTCAATCAAGCCTGGGATGGCACATTTGGAAATGAACCAGCCCAAGCAGGTGTTTATGTTTTTATTGCCAATGCTTATGGCAGAAAAGGAGATTATGTTACGCTTAAAGGGAATGTTACTCTTTTAAGATAAATTAATTTTCAATCTGAATTTTCTTAAAGCAGTCACCATTTTCTGTGTGTATTTTCAACAAATACAAACCCGGTTTTTCATTAGAAATTAAATTCTTTTCAAAATCATATCCTTTTGAACTTTGAATCATTTTTCCATTTAAATCATATAGAAATAATTCAAATTTTTCGCTGCTTGAACTTACTGTTATTTTATCTTTAGCAGGATTTGGGTATACAACAAAATCAGCTTCAATTTGCAGTTTTTCTATTCCAGTTAAATTACTGTTTTTGATTAAAGTTATATCATTAAGAATATAATTTTCAGGATCGAAAACTATCTTTTTAACACTATCACTTACAGCAATTTTATGATAATCATTTTGAATGGCTTTTCCTTCAAATCTCACATCCAATGAATCTCCGTTTGCATAATAAAATCGGTATGATGGAGGAATGCTGAATAAGTTTCCTGTTTCTTTTGCATTTTTTTGAAGACTTAATAAATGTACAAAACCAGGGGTATAATTCCAACTAACGATATAATACGGATAACCTGTTCCATAAATCCATTCATTAAAAAATGCATTTAGATTTAAACCTGAAACTTGCTCCATTACTTTTTTGAAATCTGAAGTTCTAGCTGTTCCTCCACCATAAATTTTCAAATACTCTTTCAGTCCTTTAAAAAACGAACTATCGCCAACAACATACCTTAACATGTGCATTACAGCACCACCTTTATTGTATGTTAAACTGCTGCTAAATAGTCGAGGTACAGTTGCTGTATCAACAATATAAATTGATTCATTACCATTTTTAGCATTGTTGTGAACATCTATCATTTCAGCTTTTTCCTGACCTGGTTTTAAACCTTCAACCGACACAAAGACCCGAATCTGCGAGAGCAACAAATCGCTCGGCGGCTGCAACCACTCGATCGAAAGAGTGGCGT
>JAIYDG010000094.1 GCA_027487625.1 Bacteroidota bacterium | reverse complement strand
TTAAAGTGCCTCAAAGCGAGGTTGACAAAATAACTTCACAGGTTAAAAAGAACTGGTTGGCAAAGAAAAACGCTAGTAATAAAAAGTGAAAGTAATTGTAGATACCAATATAGTTTTTAGTGCAATCTTAAATACTAATTCTAGGATTGGAAAAATCCTTATCAAGTCTAATGGACCTTTTCAATTTTACTCTTGTGATTTTTTAAAAGAGGAGATTTATAAGCATCGAGTTAAAATACAAAAAATAACTAAACTAAGCGAAATTGAAGTTTTGGAATTAGAGATGCTAGTTACTAATAATATCATATTTATAAATGAGGGCTTAATATCCCAAAAGACAAAAAACTCAGCTGAAAAAATGCTCAAAAATATTGATTTAGCTGACGTTCCTTTTGTAGCATTAGCAAAAGAACTTAATGCCAAACTTTGGACAGGAGATAAAAAGCTAATTGAAGGATTAAAAGCTCAAAAATTTACAAACTGTATTGGTACCATAGAATTAGCAATTTTGCTAGATGAACTTGAACATTAAAAGAAATTATTTCAATTAATATTGGTTTAGGAGGTGGAATAGCTATTAATAATAGTTCTTTTAGTTTATCAGTTGTTTTTAGTATAGCTGGCAGTTTTTAGATAGGAAGTCAGTTTAACATTTTACAATCTATTTCAATTGCATTTAATCAGACTAAAAAAAATGATGGCTTTACATCACTTAGCGAACCATTTGCAATAAAAGTAAATGGTCAATTAATTTATCATAATTCAATACTTGTGAAAAAAAAATAGCTAGATTTATGTTGATAGTGGGATTGTTGTTTTTAGTAAATCAAAAGAGATAAAAAATGAAAAAACTAGAAAAATAAGAATTGTTTCTGATGGACAGTTTAAAACAAAAGAATATTAGGATGAGGAGGCTAAAATTAATGAAAATGGTAAATAGCATAAAAAAATACTGGAAACTATTAGTTCTAATTTTTGTGGTGTTTCATTTTGTTGCATATTTTGCAGTTTACATTGTATGGCCTTTTACAATAAATCACAAAAAGGAAGAAGTAAAAAAAATGTATACTTCCCTTAAAAATAATGAAAGAATTTATTGCTATATCATTAATGATGGATCTCTCTCTCCAGCCTATTATGTTAATGATTCTATATCTTCAATTGACTTATTAAACTTTTACAAACAAGTTGAAAATGGTAAAAACCCACCAATTGTTTTTAAAATTCAAATGTTATTAACATTGGGTGAGCCATTAATCTTATTAGGATACAATAAGGATTCCTCAATTGTAGAGTTCGTTGATATTAATACGAGATGTTGGGGTTATGAAAAAGGCTATTTATATATTAATTCCGTTCATAAATCATTACCAAATGATTCCCTAATATTAGATTATGAAAACAGGTCAAAAATAATGTATGGAAAAAGCAAAGATAATTTTCATTCAAGTAGATATGGGTCTCAATGTGATTAAAGCATTGGCAGAGTTCGGACTATTACTTTTCTGAAAAAGGATTTTCAAAAGTCTAATAATCAGGAAATATTCATCTTAATTGAATTTAAAAGAGAGGCATTAATTGCTTCCCTCTTTTGGTTTACTTAAAACCTTTTGCTATTTGGTCTGTAAAATTTAGATAAGGCATAAGTAAAAGTTCCCGTAATGGGATTTTTTTTTATATTTGTAAAAGTAATTTTGAATTGAGAGTAATTGCAAAGAAGACACTAAAAGATTTTTGGGAAGTTCACAATGATTGTGAGCAGCAATTAAAGTCTTGGTTTGAGGAAGCTATAGGTGCTGCATGGAAATCTCCAAATGATATCAAAAGGGACTATCCAAGTGCAAGTTTCCTTGAAGATAATCGTGTAGTATTTAATATAAAAGGTAACAACTATCGCTTGATTGTGAAAATTAATTACAAATTTGGTATGGTTTGGATTCGATTTATTGGAACACATGCTGAATATGATAAAGTTGATGCTAAAAGGATTTAAAAAATAGGCCATGAATATAAAACCAATTAAAACCGCCAAAGATTATAAGCAGGCTCTGATTCGTTTAGAAGAGATTTTTGATTCCAATCCAGGAACAAAAGATGGAGATGAGTTGGAAATACTTACGCTGTTAATCGAAAAGTACGAAGATGAACAATATCCTATTGAAGCTCCCGATCCAATTGAAGCCATCAAATTTAGGATGGAACAAATGGGTTATAAGCAAAAGGATTTAGAAAATATAATTGGCTATAAAGGCCGCGTTAGTGAAATTTTAAACAAGAAAAGGAAGCTAACATTAGAAATGATTCGGAAAATTCATGATGCTTTAAATATACCAGCAGAAGTTTTGGTAAAAGAATACGAAATTCACTAAATATTTCCTTCCTCTTTTTATAACCTATTAGGCAATTTCTAAATTAAAAAAATTATCAGGAAACATGTAGATTTTATTGAAATAATCAAATTAAAATTTGTAATGAAAAAACAAAAAGTAGATTCAAGTGAAAATATGGTTTTATACGCAACGATTAAATCCTATTTGTTTTATTTATATAAGATTATTTTTATAATAATATACCGTTTTTTTGAAAGCTTAAGTTCTGGTTACAACCCTAGAAATCGACATTTTGATAGAGTATTTGGAGCACTTTTTGTAAGTAGTTTTTTGATATTTGAGCATTTCGCAATCATCTACAATGACCTCAATTCAATAAAATATATATTGCTTATTTTATTATTAAATACAGGTTGTTTTCTTTTAGTAAAGAATGAACTTTTTACAGACTTCCATCCATCTAAAAAAGTAATATTGATATTTAAAATAATTATTGTAATTTACTTTTTAATCATTCAATATCTCTTTTACTCAAAATTTGTTTTAGGTAAATAACTTGTAAATTGGTAATTACATTCATGCAAGCTTTTTCAGCGATTCAATTGTTTTTTTCTAAATTTAAGATTTATAAAATAATGGGGGAAACATTTTTGAATAGGGGTAAACATAGGGGAAACAATTTTAAGTCAGGTTTGAAGTTTTTTAAAATACTAAAAGATAAGTAATTTTTTGAACCTGTTCAGTTAATCCTTAAATTTAAGATGCAGAGTAGTTTTTATAACACTATCCTTGATTTTTATGCATAAAAAAAGGCTTCCGAATTGGAAGCCTTTTTAATGTTTTGGCGGTGCGGACGGGACTCGAACCCGCGACCCCCTGCGTGACAGGCAGGTATTCTAACCAGCTGAACTACCGCACCGTATTTTTAGAACTATTCCCAATGTTACTACCGATTGGGGAGTGCAAATGTAGGAAACACTTTTGTTTTTGCAATACTTATTCAAAAAAAAAATATAATTCGCTGGTTTTGTTCGAAAAGAATTTAAAAATGCCCCTTTTTTCCCCACTTTTTGCTTTGTTGAAAGTAAATTCTTGCAAAAATTAAGGTTTAACCCCAAATTGCAACTCTGTAAGTATTCTTTACTTACTCAAAATCTGTAACATGACAACTTTTGACTTTGAAAAACCAATACAAGATCTCGAGGAACAACTCGCTGATCTCGTAAAAAATCATGAAAAGGGTAAAATTGATTTCACTGAGAAAATTAGTGAAGTCAAAGAAAAAATCCTTGAAGAAAAAAAACGCGTTTACTCTAATTTGAATGGCTGGCAAAGAGTTCAAATCAGTAGACATCCAGATAGACCTTATACTTTTGATTATATCGAAAAGTGTTTTACCAATTTTATTGAACTTCATGGCGACCGTGGTGTAAAAGATGATAAAGCAATGGTTGGTGGTCTTGCTAGTATCGATGGGAAATCTGTAATGATTATTGGTCACCAAAAGGGTAGAAACACCAAACAACGTCAGTACCGTAATTTCGGAATGGCCAATCCTGAGGGTTACAGAAAAGCCCTAAGGTTGATGAAAATGGCTGAAAAATTCGGAATTCCTATTGTTTGTTTAATTGATACTCCTGGTGCATCTCCTGGTTTAGAAGCAGAAGAAAGAGGGCAGGGTGAAGCTATTGCACGTAACTTGCTTGAAATGTCTGTTTTAAAAGTGCCTGTAGTTTGTGTTATTATTGGTGAAGGTGCTTCTGGTGGTGCTTTAGGTATTGGAATTGGTGATAGAGTTTTGATGATGGAAAATACTTGGTATTCGGTTATTTCTCCTGAATCATGTTCTTCAATTTTATGGCGTAGTTGGGAACACAAAGAAAAGGCTGCTGAGGCTTTAAAACTTACTGCCAACGATATGTTTGCTAACAAGTTGATTGATGGTATTATTCAGGAACCTCTAGGTGGAGCTCATCAAAATATTGATGAAACTTTCGAAATAATGAAATCAACAATTATTCATGAGTTAAATTCTCTTGAAAATACTCCTGTTGACGAATTAATTGATAAACGAATTGCCAAATTCTCGGCAATGGGTTCTTTTACCGAATCATAAAAAACTTTAAATAAAAAAAGCGGCAAATTTTGCCGCTTTTTTTATGTGTTTAAACGCCTAAAACCCATTGTAAGGTGTTCCTTGTTTTTTGCTCAACCAATATTTTCTTTCCAGCACTAAATTGTGCCTGACTTTTTTCATCATAATTACTGATTGTAAACAATTCAACACCTTGGTTTTCCTTAACTTTGTAATCAGTATTCAATGCTTCAATCAACTGTGGAATTTTCTTTTCATCGTTATTAATACAAACACTAAAACTGATAGCCGAGTTCTGCATTAGGTTTACTTTGATATTCAATTTTGCAAAAAGTTCAAATATTTTACTCAATTTATCTTCAACAATAAAAGAAAAATCTTTACTGCTAATTGAAATCAATACTTGGTTTCCCTTGCTGATAAAGGTAGGAACATGGTCTTCTTTATCTTTTTCAACACCAACACATGTACCTTCAGCTTCTGGATTTAAAAATGATTTCACAAACAATGGAATTCCTTTATGCTGCAATGGTTGAATCGTTTTTGGATGAATTACTGTTGCTCCGTAATAGGCCATTTCAATTGCTCTAGGATAGCTTAAGGCATTAATTTTTATGGCATCAGGAAATAGTTTTGGATCACCATTCATAACACCCGCCACATCTTTCCAAATACTAACTTGTTCTGCATTCAATCCAAAAGCAAAAATGGCTGCAGAATAATCAGAACCTTCACGACCTAATGTAACAGTTAAATTCTCCTTGTTTTTACCAATAAATCCTTGCGTTACAACCATTTGTTTTTTAACAATTGGTTGAAGTTTTCCTGAAATTAGTCGGTTGGTAGTTTCCCAATCAACTTTTCCTTCTCTAAAATTGCTATCAGTAGAAATAAAGTTTCTGGCATCCATCCAACGGTTTTTGATACCAATTTCATTTAAATAAGTACTAACTATTCGGGTTGAGAAAATCTCTCCATAACTCACAATTTGGTCGTAAACCTGGTCGAAATTTTCATCAGGTGTTGTTTCCAATTCACATTCCAACTCAATAAACAAATTTTCTATGTCATCATAACTATGATTGAAAGAGCCGCTTAAAAGTTCTGCAATAATTTGGTCGTGAAATTGCTTGACTTCCTTATAAATCTCATTTTTTTCGGGTTTATTTTCAAAATATGCCTTGGCCAGTCTTTCTAAACCATTGGTGGTTTTTCCCATTGCAGAAACTACTACCAGTAATTCATCACCACCAAAATTTGCCAATACATTTCCAACATTTTTTACAGCTGAAGCATCTTTTACCGATGCTCCTCCGAATTTGTACACTTTCATCTGATCTATATAAGGATTTAATTTACGCTCTTTTTCAGCTATTTGAGCAAAAGCTCGTAAAAATAAAACTAAAAAGCAATTAGTATATAAAAAATATCATTTGTAGTTTCAAGTCCTTATCATAGGTTTGCTAAAACTTATAACCTATGAGTATTACAACACTTGGACAGTTTATTATTGAAAAGCAAATGGATTTTCCTTTTGCTAAAGGCGAATTATCTCGTTTATTAAGAGACATTGGTATCGCATCAAAAATCATTTCTAGAGAAGTTAACAAAGCCGGTTTAACCCAGATTTTGGGAGATTTTGGTTCTGTTAATGTTCAAGGAGAAGATGTTAAAAAACTTGATATCATTGGTAATGAAACCTTTATTTGGGCATTAAGCAAAGGTGGTGAAGTTTGCGCAATGGCCAGTGAAGAAAACGATGACATGATTCCTTTAAATGGATTTTATTCAAAATCTGGAAAATATGTTGTTTGTATCGATCCTTTGGATGGATCAAGTAATATTGATGTAAATGTATCAATTGGAACAATTTTCTCTATTTATAGAAGAATTTCAGAGCCAGGAACTGAACCTGATTTGAAAGATGTTCTTCAAGCTGGAAATCAATTAGTAGGTGCAGGATATGTAGTTTATGGAACAAGTACCATGCTTGTTTATAGCACCGGAGCGGGTGTTAACGGATTTACCCTTGACCCATCAATTGGTGAATTTTGTTTGTCACATCCCGATATTATGACACCAAAAGATGGAAAAGTTTATTCAATTAATGAAGGTAATGCTGCTGAATTTCCAGAAGGTGTTAAAACCTATTTAGATTGGGTAAAAGGCACAAATAAAGAAGAAAATCGTCCTTACACTGCAAGATATATTGGTTCTATGGTTGCAGATTTTCATAGAAACTTATTAAAAGGCGGAGTATTCATCTATCCTCCAACAGCAAAAGCTCCAAATGGTAAATTAAGATTATTGTTTGAATGTATTCCAATGGCATTCATTTCAGAGCAAGCGGGTGGAAAAGCAACAATAGGTGATGGTTCTAGAATTTTAGATGTGATTCCTGAAAAATTACATCAGCGTGTGCCTGCAATTATGGGTTCAGCTAATATGGTCGACAAACTTGAAGATTTTATGAAATAATAAAACTTGAATAATTTTTTAAAAGCCAATTCTGAAAATGAATTGGCTTTTTTGTTAGAATATGATTCAGGAATTTCCTCAATTCCCGGGGCTAAAGCCACCGGGCAATTGAGGAAATCCTACATGTAAACAAAATCTTTCTGATTCCTTATTAGTCCTGTTGGCTTCAGCCCAGGGAAAATAAGGAATTGACATTTTTGGTTCTATTGCATCTATTGATATACCTCCAGATTGAGGGGCTAAAACCGCCGGGCAGTTGAGGAAATCGTACATCACAACAAAATCTTTCTGATTCCTTATTAGTCCTGTTGGCTTCAGCCCAGGGAAAATAAGGAATTGACATTTTTGGTTCTATTGAATTAGAATAAGATTTTTTTATGTTTTCAATCATAAATTAATGCAATAACAATTTCTTTATATTGGCATTTGAATCTTCTTAAAACTATTATATTATCAATAAATCCATTAATATTTTAAGATTTCGGTAACGTATTGGTAACATTATAAAAAATTCATTATTTTTTATTCATTCAGAGGCCTAGTTTTCAGTTAAATAGAAAAAATGGCTTAAAAATGTTAAAATTGACGAATTTGTGCAATTCAATGGATTTTTAGTGTAAATTTTTCTTTATTCTAATCTTCAACTTTGTATTATATCGGATTTAAGTTTTGATAATGAACCAATTTGGACCTTATTTTCAAAAAAAATCAATAAAAAATGCAAAGTAAAAATTACATACAACATATTTCAGCTCACCTTGATGCAAGTAAAATTGGCATTTTGGTAGAAAACCGAGATAGAACGGTAATTTATACCAATGTACCTTTTTATAAAATGTTTGGAATGCCTGAAGGTAGCAACCTAATTGGTGAAAACTGTGAGGAATTATTAAAAAATGCTGTCAACTTCTTTTCAAGTCCTGAAATAGCTACTGAGTTTATAAATAAAGCTTTAGCCTGCAAAAAGGAATCAAGTTATTATCCTCTTTTTAGTTCTAATAAAAATGTATTTAAACTAACTTATTTACCTGTTTGGGAGAATAATGAATACATTGGTCATATCTGGGAATATGAAAACTTAACAGATGATTTTCAAAGAAATGAGGAATTAAGTTTCAGACAAAAAATGTTTGATCAATTGTTTCAACTTAAACTTGATAATTCAATAGAAAGTTTAAGTGAAGCAAAAAATGCATACAGTGCCCATTTCAAGGATATAATTCACGATACAGAAACCGACAAATATTTCTTAAAACTACCCGATTCTTCAAGTTTTGCTGAAAATGGAAAGTATATTGATATTTCTTCCTTTTTAGAATTTATTTCGAGCAGAGATACTATTCACCAAAACCAACAACTGGCGCTTAGTGAATTTCCAATTTCTATTTTTTATTTAGATATTAAAAGAGGTGTAATCGACCATCAATCTTTGAAGTTTGTTGGTGGTAATATTAAATTGGTTACCGGTTATGATGAATCTGAGTTTAAAGATAAAAAGGCTTCATTAGCTAGATTTAATGTGCATCCTGCTTACATTGATAATCTTAATAAATCATATAAAAAGTTTCTTCGTTCAAAAAATCCAACCCAAGTAGAATTCAAATGGAAAGATTCTACAGGTGAATTCAAGTGGTTGCGCATGCAAACCTTGTTTTTTTCATTAGAGGGTTTAAACGGATATATGATTGGTATTCTTGAAAATATCAATGATTTTAAAGCTGCTCAGGATAAAATTGCTCAACAAGATTTAGCATTGTCATCACTTTTAGATAATTTAAATGATGCCGTAATTCAGGTTGATACCAATTTAAATATTACTTATTCCAATAAAAGTAGTGAAGTCATTTCAGGCTGGAATCCATATGAATTAATTAATCAGCACATCTCCAAATTATCACATAAAATAAGTGATGTTTTACAAGCAGAAATTCTAAGTTTTTTACCTGAAATTAGAAATTTGCAAGCATATGAATTCCCATTAATTAGCAAAAATGAAAGCTTTAAATGGGTAAAATTAAACGCCAGACCTTTATTAAATCTAAGCAATGATATTATTGGAATTACTTGCAGCCTTTCCTCAATCCATGAGGTAAAAGAGTACCAAAATCAGTTAAACAAAACTACACGACAATTAAATGGATTTGCAATAAACTCATTTGAAGGTAACTTACAGATAAACCTTGCTCAAGAAAAAATTGAATACATTAGCAGTAATTTTAAAAACATAACTGGCTATGAAACCGAAGATTTAGATTATAAAAGCTATTCAAAATTCATTCATCCTGATGATTTAATTTGGTATAGAAATAAATTCAAATCCGATATTACAGATAAAGTTACTTCCCGAATTTTGAAATTTAGATTCATTCAAAAAACTGGAAAGATTATTTGGGTTAGAGAATCGGCGAAAATAAATTATAACGAATCCGGCATTCCTGTAGAGTATATTTCTACAATTACAGATGTAACAAGTCTTATTGAAGCCGAAAGAAAGGCAAATGAGAATTTTGAAAAATTCAGAATTATAGCTGAAAATTCAAAAGACATGGTGAGTTTAGTTGATTCAACAGGTAGTTGTGAGTTTGTTTCAGGTGCTATACATAATTTCGGCTATGAACAAGGTGATTTAAATGGCAATAAGTTTTTGGATTATATCTACCCTGAAGATAAATATCTGATTGAGCCAATTTTAAATGGATTGGAAATTAATAAATTTAATGATGTTATTGAATTTAGAATTCTAAAAAAAGACCAAACTCCTGTTTGGGTTGAAGCCAATTTAAGTGTTTTTGGTGATATTGAATTTCATCCAATCGGCATTGTATTAAATATAAGAGATATTTCTGAAAGAATGAAAAGAATGGAAGAGGTTCAGTTTAAAAACAACCTTGTTCAAGCGATTTCAGAAGCTCAATTATCATTTATTAATAGTTCTGATCCTAAACAAGCTTTAGGAATCATCATGCAAAGACTTATTCAGTTAACCCAAAGTGAATATGGTTTTATTGGTGAAGTTCAAGTAAATAAAGAAGGTATTCCTTCCTTATTAACACACTACCTTACGGATATTTCATGGGATGAAAACACCAGAAAATTATACCAAGAATCACATCGTGAAGGAATTCGTTTTGCTAACTTGAATACTCTTTTTGGATATACCATTAGAACAGGTGAGTTGGTATTAACAAATGATCCTAAAAACGATCCTCGCTCAGGCGGAATACCTCCCGGACATCCATCATTAAATTCATATATGGGATTACCTCTTTGGTCGGGTGATAAACTCATTGGAATGATTGGATTAGGAAATAGAGTAGGAGGCTACGATTTAAATTTAATTGAAATATTTAATCCAATTTGGACAGTATCTTCTGCTATTATTCAAAGTTACTTAGACCAGAAAAAATTAAGGGATACAAAAAGAGAATTAGAATCAAGTGAAAGCCAAATTAAAGCAATTCTTACCTCGATGGAAGATTTGGTTTTTGAATTAAATAGTGATTTGGATATCCTGCATTTTTGGAACAATAACAACAAAAATTCACATGTAAAAATAAATCCTGCAATTAATTATAATTTAAAGGATTTACCTGAACCATTTGGAACAGGAGCCCTTGATATTTTAATTAAAAAGGTTTTTGAAGATGGACAAACCCGTTCTGTTGAATTACCTTATTTGGGTAGTGATAAAGATATTTGGTACCAAATAAAAATCTCACGAATAGATGATGCGAATTCTTTTAAAGTATCAATGTTGGTTCAAGATATTAGTGTTAGGAAAAGTGTTGAAAAAGAGGTTGAAAGACTAAAGGATTTTTATGAATTGTTACTAAACAATCTTCCAATTGATGTAGTAGTATTCTCTAAAGACCAAAAATATTTATACATAAATCACAAAGCCGTTTCCGATAAAAGTAGGAGAGATTGGTTAATTGGTAAAAACGATTTTGATTATGCTAAAAAGTATGGCCTTTCTGATGTTTATGTTTTAGGCAGAAGAGCTATGTTTAATAAAGTTTTGGAAACAAAACAAATTCTCGAATTTGAAGAAGAATATCCTTCTAAACTAGAAGATGGAAGCAGTAAATGGGTTTTAAGATTCTTTACTCCAATTCTAAATTCAGAAAATGAAATTGACCATATTTTAGGATTTGGATTAGAAATATCTGAGCGTAAAAAGGCAGAGTTGGATACACTTACAAATTTAGACAGACAGAAAGAGTTGAATGAACTCAAAAATAAATTTGTAAGTACCATTTCACATGAATTCAGAACTCCACTTGCTACAATTAGAAGTAGCATGGATTTAATGGATATTTTTACAGATAAAAAGGAAATTCAAATCCCTAAAATAAAAGAGTTCATAGGTGTTGTTAATAACGAAATTCAGATTTTAACTTCATTGTTAAATGATGTATTACTGATGGGTCGCCATGAAGCAAGACAAACACCATTTCATCCTAAATTAAATCAGGTAGACTTAGTCATTCAAAACGTAATTTCTCAAAATTTCAGATTTATAAAAAACAGAGAAATTAAATTTGAGAATGAAAATAAAATCAAGAAAATAGAGTTTGATGAAAAGTTGATTTCTCATGTATTCTCTAATATAATTTCAAATGCAGTTAAGTATTCAGAACAAGATGTTTTGATAACTATCAATCAAAATTCTAATGAAACAGTAGTTTCTGTGAAGGATTCCGGAATTGGAATTCCTGAGGAGGATTTAAACAGGTTATTTAATTCGTTTTTCAGAGCTTCAAATAGTAAAGATTTCCAAGGAACTGGTTTGGGATTAGTAATTGTAAAAAACTTTGTTGAAATACATGCAGGTTCAATAGAAATTAAGTCTCAAGAGAATATTGGTACAGAGTTTATAATAAAATTACCTAATAAATTAAAAGAAATTTAAATAATGGAACTATCAAAAATATTGGTAATTGAAGACGAAAAAGTTCTAAGAAATAATATCTGTGAAATATTGGAACTTTCAGATTTTCTAGTGGAATCAGCGGCAAATGGGAAAGATGGATTAAAGAAAATTTATGATTGGCAACCGGATTTGATTTTGTGTGATGTGATGATGCCTGAAATGGATGGTTTTGAAGTTTTATTTAATTTAAGGCAATCATTAAATAACCATGTACCATTTATATTTTTAACTGCAAGAGTAGATAGAGATGATACCAGAAAAGGAATGAATCTTGGTGCAGATGATTATTTAACAAAACCATTTTCAAGAGTTGAATTATTAAATGCAGTAAATTCAAGACTCGATTTAAGAAAGAAAATTGGTTTCAATCATACCTCTGAAATTGGAATTAGAAATATCCTCAAAGTATTAAGTAGTCAGGAAACTAATACTCCTTTAAATGGCATCATTGGTTTTGGAGAATATTTAAAAAATCACCCTGAAGATATTGAACCTGAAGCTATTCAACAAATGGGGGTTTATATAAAAGAAGCTGGTGAAAAGATTTACCGAATGTCGAAAAAACTGAGTTTGTATGAAAGTTTAGTAAGTAATACAATCAACAAAAATCTATTTACAACTCCCGAAGATTCTTTATCATTTGATTTTAATGACCTGCTTGAAAAAACAATACTCAAAGTAGCAGATGATTTTAATAGAACATGGGATGTGCATTTACTATTTGAAAAAGTTAGCTCAACACTTGATAGATATTTTATTCAATTTATAGTTTCTGAAATAGTAGATAATGCTTTAAGGTATTCATTAAAAAATCATCCTGTAATAGTAAAAGCCTTTATGGAAAGTGATGAGATGGTACTTACTATTACAGATGAAGGATATGTTTCAGGAGATGAACATGTTCAAAAGATTCAAACGATTAAAGCATTTTCAAAAACGAATCCTTACGATGAAAATTTAGGTTTGGGAATTTATCTCAGTTCTAAAATTCTTGAAAAAGTAGGCGGTTCAATTGAATTCACTCACAATTTTCCTAAAGGACTAGTTGTGAAAATTAAATTTCCAAATAACAAAATTTAAAATCAACCTTTATAATGAAACACAAAGTTCTAGTAGTTGAAGACTACGCACCAATGAGACAGATTCTCAAAGACATCTTAGCTGATTATTTTGATTTATTAGTTGCTGAGGATGGAGATGCTGCTTTACAAATCTGTGAACAAGATCAGCCAGATTTAATCATTTCAGATATTATGATGCCTAAAAGAAATGGATTGAGTCTGTTAGATGCTTTAAAATCAAATCCAAAAACCAAAGATATTCCTCTTATTTTCATTACAGCATTAACTGATATTGAAGATAAACACAAAGGCCTTGAATTAGGTGCTGTTGATTACATTAGCAAGCCTTTTGATATCAAAGAAGTAATTATGAAAGCTAAAAATATATTAAAGGACAGACAAAGTCTACAATCAAAAAGTGAATTGAACAAAATGTTCGAAGAAAACAAAATTAGTGTTGATGATAGAAACGCTGAATTTATTAGAAAAACCAAAGCTTATATTTCTGATAACTTATCGAATTCAGAACTTTCTGTAAAAATGATTTCAGAACATCTTACAACGTCATTGTCAACATTTGAAAGGTATTTCGAAAAACATTTTCATGAAACTCCTAAAGTGTATATCAGAACTCAAAGACTTGAAAAAGCTTATTTGTTGTTCAAAAACAATTATACCAGTGTAGCTGATGTTGCTTTTTCAGTTGGATTTAATTCACTTTCTTATTTCTGTAAATGCTTCAAAGATCAATATAAAGTTTCTCCTTCTTCTGTTATCAAAAAACAAAAGAAATAATCGCTATTCAAATTTAGCCTTGAGATAAATTAAAAAATTTGAGATGGTCTTAAAGTTACCATCAATTAAAATACTTTATTATTCATTTAATAAACATTCACCCAACCCCAAATGGCTCATCTTTATAGATGGGCCATTTTTATTCTTATTTGCTAAAGTTTGACATTAAGAATCCTTTCTTTATTATTGTTCAAAATCGCAATTATGAAGCAAATTCTAAAACTTAGTTCCATTTTACTTATTAGTTCCATTTTCTCTATTTCTTGTGGATCTAGTTCAAAATCAAAATCTAGTTCTGTAGAATCAAAACCAGCCAAATCGGCTATTGAAATCAAGGTAAAATCTTGCAAAAAATATGATGGTTTATTTCCTGTTTATCAAGATACTACTAACGGAAGTACTTATATAATTGTAAAAAAAGAACAACTCGAAAAAGACTTTATTTATTTTTCTTATACAGCCGATGGTGTTGTGGCTGCTGGTCATTTTAGAGGTAGTTTTAGAGACAATCGATTATTTACTATTAAAAAATATTTCGACAGAATTGAGTTTGTTATAAAAAATACTGGTTATTATTTCGATTCATCAAATCCAATTAGCAAATCAGCTCTTGCAAATATTTCTCAAGCAATTATTGTAAACCAAAAAATTCTTGCTGAAGATGCTAAAAAAGGTGAATACTTATTAGATGCCAATTCTATTTTCTTAACTGAAAGTTTAAGTCAGATTAAACCATCACCAAATCCGGGTTCTAGAGGGTTTTCTTTAGGAGGTTTAAGTAAGGATAAAACCAAATATGTTTCATTGAAGAATTATGAAAAAAATACGGATGTTGTTGTTGAATACGTGTATGACAATCCTGCTCCAATTGCTGGTGGTGGTAAAGAAGTAGCTGATGAAAGAGCAGTTAGTATTTTCATTCAACATTCATTAATTGAAGCACCTGTTAATTCATTTAAACCTCGTTTTGATGACCCAAGATTGGGTTATTTTTCAGAACAAATTGAAGATATGACAACAACAAAAGCTGTTGCTTATAAGGATTTAATTCATCGTTGGCATTTGGTAAAAAAAGACTCAAATGCTGCTTTATCTGAACCTGTTGAACCAATAGTTTGGTGGATTGAAAACACTACTCCAAAAGAATTTAGAGCTACCATTAAAGAAGCAGGTGAAAAATGGAATATTGCTTTTGAATCGGCTGGATTTAAAAATGCAGTTGTTATAAAGGAACAACCTGATACTGCAGATTGGGATGCAGGTGATATCAGATACAATGTTTTAAGATGGACCAGCTCTCCGCAACCTCCATTTGGTGGTTATGGACCAAGTTTTGTAGACCCTAGAACTGGTCAGATTTTAGGTGCTGATATTATGTTGGAGTACATTTTTGTAACCAACAGAATTAAACAAGAACAACTTTTTGATGCGGGTAAATCTGCTGAATCTTTTAGCAAAAATGGCTTTTCGAATTTCTGCGATGCTGGACATCATTTACATGCTTCTACTTTGTTTGGAGCTTCGGCATTACAAGCCAATGGAATTTCGGATGTTGAAAGCAGAGAATACATCAAACAATCATTGTACTACTTAGTATTGCATGAAATGGGTCACACCCTTGGTTTAAATCACAATATGAAGGCAAGTCAGATGTTAAAACCCGCTTTGTTAAACAACAAGGAGCTTACAAGAAAAATCGGACTTACAGCTTCAGTAATGGATTATCCTGCTGTAAATCTTGCTTTAGATAAATCAAAACAAGGTGATTATTTCACAACTCGTCCAGGGCCATACGACCTTTGGGCCATACAATTTGGTTATTCTCAAGGAAATGGAACTGAGGAAGAGGAGAACAAAAGGTTGTTAGATTTATTGTCACTTTCTACAGATACCTTATTGATTTTTGGAAACGATGCTGATGATATGAGAGGAATTGGCAGAGGAATCGATCCAAGAATTAATGTAAATGATATGAGTGGTGACGCATTAACATTCGCTTCTGATAGAATGATTTTAGCAAATAGAATTATTTCAGGACTAAAACTTAAGTATTCAAAAGTAGGAGAGAGTTACCATGAATTACGTCAGGCTTTTAATATTGCGCAAGGTGAGTACTTTAACCAATTAAGCGTAGTTTCAAGGTATATTGGTGGAGTTTATGTAGATAGGGCATTTGTTGGACAAAAAGATGCTACCAAGCCATTAATTCCAGTTCCATTGGCTGAGCAAAAAAGAGCCATGACTATTTTAACAAATTATGCTTTTTCAAAAGAGGCATTCAAAAATCAATTTGAATTAGCACCTTATTTACAAACACAAAGAAGAGGTTTTAACTTTTTTGGAAGCAATGAAGACCCGAAAATTCACGATAAAATTGTAAGTAACCAAGAGGCTTTATTGGCTCATTTACTGAATAATACAGTTTTAAAAAGAATGAGTGATACTAGAATGTATGGAAATACTTATTCTGTAATGACAATGATGACTGATTTAACAAATGCTTGTTTTAGAGGTGATGCGGGAAATGTGAATTCTTTCAGACAAAATTTGCAACATGCTTATTTAGAGAGATTAATATCAATTATTGAATCTCCTTATTATGATGGAATTTCTCAATCAGCGGCTTTGTTTCAAATCAAGGAAATCGAGAAAATTGCCATGAGTTCAGGCGCAAATGCTGAGACCAATGCTCACTACATGGCAATCAGATTTAAAATTAATAAAGCCTTGGATAAAAAATAAGAGTTGACAAAATTTAATATTCACATACATTTGCAGTCCAATTTTTTAGGTTAATTAGCCTAAGTATTGCTAATATTTTTTGTCAATCGAATGAAGTTATCTCAATTTAAATTTGCATTCAGTGAAAGCTTGATTGCTAAACACCCTTCCGATAATCGTGATGAAGCCAAATTAATGGTAATAAATCGTGAAAAAGGTAAAATCGAACATAAAAAGTTTTCAGACATTCTCAGTTATTTCAATGACAGAGATGTAATGGTTCTGAATAATACAAAGGTATTTCCTGCTAGATTATATGGTAGCAAAGAAAAAACCGGGGCAAAAATTGAAGTTTTCCTTCTGCGTGAATTGAACAAGGAAATGAAACTTTGGGATGTTTTGGTTGATCCTGCAAGAAAAATTCGTGTAGGAAACAAATTGTATTTTGGAAACGATGATTTAGTAGCTGAAGTTGTTGATAATACAACAAGTAGAGGTCGTACAATCAGATTTTTATTCGATGGTACCGATGAAGAACTTTGGAAACTGATCGATAAATTGGGTGAAATGCCTCTTCCAAGGTACATGAATCGTGCTGTAGAAAAAATGGATAAAGAAAGATTCAATACCATTTTTGCTAAAAACATTGGCGCTGTTATTCCTCCAACTGCAGGTTTACACTTCAGTAAAGAGTTAATGATGCGTCTTGAAATTAAAGGTGTAAGATTTACTGATTTAACTCTACATAATGGATTAGGTTCATTTAGAGCGGTTGAGGTTGAAGATTTAACCAAACATAAAATGGATTCTGAATTTTATGATATCACACCGGAAACAGTGGCTATTGTAAACGCAGGTATTGATGAAAAGAAAAAAGTAGTTGCTGTTGGAAACTCAGTAATGCGTGCTTTGGAATCTTCTGTTTCTTCGGCTGATAGATTAAATCCGCTTTCAGGTTGGACAGATAAATTCTTATTTCCTCCACATGATTTCAAAATTGCAAATGTTTTGATTTCTAACTTTCATCCACCAGAATCTACCTTGTTAATGGCAACTGCTGCATTTGCAGGATTTGATTTGTTACAAGAAGCATACAATGAGGCTGTTAAGAAGAAATATCGCTTCTTAGCCTACGGTGATGCTATGATGATTATCTAAATTTCTTTCTTTTGAAAAGATATGCTGTAATTGTTGCTGGTGGAAAAGGACTCAGAATGGGTTCAGAAATACCAAAGCAATTTTTAATTCTGAATGGTTTGCCTGTTATCATGCATACCATTCAGAAATTCGCAGCTTTCGAAAACCTACAAATTATTCTTGTTTTACCTCAAAGTCAGTTTGATTATTGGGAAGAATTAGTAAAATCCTACAGTTTTTCTATTTCAGTAAATTTAGTTGCTGGGGGCGAAACTAGGTTTCAGTCTGTTAAAAATGGTTTGGATGCTATTTCTGATAACGATTCTTTAGTGGCTATTCATGACGGTGTTCGTCCGATGATTCAACATGAATTTATTGAATCTGCCTTTATTCAGGCTGCAAAAAATGGAAATGCAATTCTTGCAATTAAACCTAAGGATTCAATTAGAAAGCAGGAATTATTAGAGAATCACGCAGTAAATAGAAACAACTATTACCTGATTCAAACTCCACAAACATTTAAAACATCAATAATTAAAGAAGCTTATACAAAAGCTGATGATGATAATTTTACGGATGATGCCAGCGTTTTGGAGGGAGTTTTAAAACAAAAAATATATATGATTCAAGGTGATGAAAACAATATCAAGATAACAAGTCCTGTTGATTTAAAAATTGCATCAGTATTAATTGAAGCTTCTAAAAACTAAGGTCCTTTTCTTTTAAAATTCTTGAAATTACCGTTTCCACCACTACCGCCATTGCTGCGGTTTTTGTTTTTAAACTTGTTATTATTGTTTCTATAATTACTACCGCCAGTTCCATAATTTTCAACTGGCTTAGCAATTCGGCGTTGTTGCATGTTCTTAAATTGAACATCACCACCTTCTGTTAAATTGATTTTACCTGAGCTTAATAATTCTAAATGAGCTAAAACCTCTTCATCATTTAACATCTCAAGATTCCAAGCTTTACTGCTCATTTTCATAAATGAGCCAATTTGATTGATATAAGCTGTTCTAAAAGGACCTTCTTCAAGCTCCGCAACTTCCTTAATCATAGCTGCGATGTTTTTTCCATAAAATCTAAATTTTATTGGAGATTGTGGGTAGGGAAGAGCATCTGGCTTGCTCATCAATGATTCTTTTGAAGGAACCGGATAAGGTGAATCAACATCTAATTTAAAATCAGACATCACAAATAAATGATCCCAAAGTTTGTGTTTATAATCAACTACATCTCTTAAATGAGGATTTAGTTGGCCCATTAAACGAATGATTTCATTTGCTATTTTTTGTCTTTTTTCTCTATCAGTTTCATTAACAGCAACTTCAATCATTTTTTGAATACTTCTTCCGTACTCTGAAATAAGTAGATTTCCTCTTTCAGTATTATATTCTAAGCTAAAATTTTTCATCAATAATATGCAATGTAAGTATTTTTAAATGAGGTGCAAAATTACAAGCTCATCATTTCTTTAGCAGCTGTTAAAACTGCTTGTCCCGGATTTTCTCCACTAAGCATTCTCGCTATTTCATGAATTCTTTCTTCTTCATTTAAAGTCCGAATTTGGGTAAGCGTTTGGTCTTCCTCGTGATTTTTATACACGTAAAAATGGTTATCAGCTTTGCTAGCAATTTGAGGTAAATGTGTGATAGCAATTACCTGGTGTTTTGCTGAATGCGCTTTCATAACCTGTGCTACTCTTAATGCAGCTTCACCTGAAATACCAGTATCAATTTCATCAAAAACAATTGAAGGCAATTCTACTTTATCTGAAATTAATGATTTTAAACAAAGCATTAATCGACTTAATTCTCCACCACTGGCAACTTCATTTAATGGTTTTATTGGAAAACCTTTATTTGCACTAAACAAAAAGTTTAATTGATTTAAGCCATTTGAATGAAGGTTTTCATCATTAGTTTTTTCTAGTTTTACTTCGAATTGAGCTTGAGGAATCGCAACATCATTTAATAATTCTAATACTTTTAATTTCATTGGATTTAAAGCCTCTTCTCTTTTTGAATGCAATTCGTTGGCCAGATTTAATGATTTTGCAAATAATTCAGATTTATGTTTTTCAGCAACAATAATTTCCTCTTCTAAACTTCCAATTTCGGTAATTCTTGCCTGAAATTTTGCTAATAAGTCTAATAGTTCTTCATTACCCGAAACCCTATGCTTTTTTTGCATATTCATTAATTCCTGCAGCCTCAGCTCCTGTTTAGCCAATAATTCTGGATCTGATAAGGTTTTATCTGCTATTGAGCTCAATTCTTCGGCTATATCAGATAAATCAACAATATTTGATTGTAACCTATCTAAAATTAAAGGTAAAGCAGTTTGATGTTTTGAACTTTGAGCCAATAATCCGGTAATTTCTCTCAATTGGTCTAAAAGACTATTTTCATTACCTTCTAAAACCTGAGAAGACTGAAAACAGGATGTCTGAATTTGCTCAGCATGAGATAATAATTTGATTTCTGCCTCTAAATCAGTTTCCTCGCCAATTTTTGGATTTAATTCGCTAATTTCATGAATAACAAATCTTAGGTAATCTTCATCACTTCTGGCTTTTGCTTCTCTTTCTAGCAAATCATTATAAACCTGTTCGCTTTTTTTATACTGTTTGAAAACTATTCGGTAATCATCTAGAATTTTGCTTGATTCTGCGAATGCATCTAACACATTCATTTGAAAATCAGCTTCGTTTAATTCAAGAGTTTGGTGTTGAGAAACGATATCAATCAATAATAAACCAACACTTCTTAATAATGGTAAATTTATTGGAGTGTCATTAATAAAGGCGCGCGATTTACCTACAGAATTAATCTCTCTTCTTAAAATGGTTTGTTTTTCAGAATCAAGTTCATTTTCTTCCAAGAGGTATTGAAGTTCTGCATTATTTACTTCAAAAACGCCTTCAACCACCAATTTTTCACTTCCTGGTAAAAGTACTTTTGTATCAGCTCTTTCACCTAATATCAAGCCTAAAGCGCCCATTAAAATTGATTTTCCGGCACCGGTTTCACCTGTAATGATATTTAAGCCTTTTTCAAACCTAATTTCGGTTTGTTTGATGATTGCGTAATTCTGTATTTTTAGGAGTTGTAGCATAACAATGACTGCGAATATAAAAGCTACTTTAATTCAAATGCTTTGTACTTTTCAACAGCCCGAGAAATCAATGGTTTAATTTAAAATTACTTTTTTTTTTTTTTTTAAAATAAAAAT
>JAIYDG010000528.1 GCA_027487625.1 Bacteroidota bacterium | reverse complement strand
TTGATATCTGATTTTTCTTTTGGATAGCTAAAGTTTGCTGGTGTTTGAATTGCCCATGGTAATCTTCCGTTTTTGCTTACATAAGTATCACCTGTTGCGATATTACTTGCATCTCTGTTTGTTCCGAATACCGAACCATTAGCTAAATCTGTTGGAGTTTTTCCTGCCAAGTGAATTTCGTATCCTCTACCCATACTGCCGTTCCAGATAAATGGATTGTAACAACTTAATCCAAATGTTGAAAGACTTGGACCATTGCTTACATTAAAAGCAATATTGTAAGTTACTGCAGGACTAGTTCCACCTGGCTTTACTGTATTCCAGTTAGTCATTTCGTTACGCATGTTTTGGAATAATACTAAAACTGCATTTGTTTGTCCTGCTTCTAAATTAGCACCAGTTACTCCACTTACTTTATTACTTTCAACAGGGAACTGAACACCAAATCCGTTTTGGAAAGAACCACCAGTTGCACGTAAAGTTAAACTTCCTTCTACTCTTACTACTTTGTTTGTAGCATTGGTTACAACATTGTAGTTATAGTTTACAACAACATCATTCAAATCGTAATCACCTGTTGATGGCCACTGGTCTTCGAAAGCAATAGAACCAGTGCCTGTAGGATTATTGAAAGCTTTGTTTGGATCAGTTGGATAATCATCATCAACATCATCAACACCATCGTTATCTTGGTCATCTGCATCGTTCAAAGGAGGAACATCGTTATCATCGATTGCATTCGTAGGATTTGAAGTCGTGTAAAAAACCACATCATTAAAATCGTTATCAGCACCTTCTTCTCTATGGATATCTTCAAAAGCCATTATGAATCTATCATTTTGAGCATCATTTAATAATACCATGTGCTGTCTTAATGATTGATCTTCTTCAGGATTTAAATTCTTTTGTCCAAACAATACCCAATTTCCTTCAGTAACTCCATTGAAACCATAAGGAGCACCCCACCATCCATCAGAAGCAATACCATAACCAATAACAGTGCCTGCAGGAAAGTTTCCTAATTTTACTTTATTACCGGAAACCAATCCACCACCTGAACCAACGAAAGAAGTATTAGGAAACAATACTGTATATTTTGAAATATCACTAGGCGATGAAGGAGGATTGTTTTCGTTATAGGTATAGTAAAACAATACATTTCTATAACCGGCATCCTCACTTACAAATGTCACAAAAACATCTGCTGTTTGATTAACTTTAATTACTCTTACAGCCGACTCATCAAACATTGGTGAATTCTGGTTAACCGGAGCACCTTCAGGTAATGCTGAATGAATATTAGCAAGTAATGACTGGCTGATATTATCATTAACAGCTTCCTTGTAATTAGGAACACCATTACTATTCCATGTACGATTTGAAGGCACAACATTGAATTTACTTACAGAACCTTTTCCCAAAGATTTTTTTCCAGGAACAACATTTACAACTGTAGTTATTGGATCTGAATTTGTACCACCAAACTGGTGTTTAATATTAGTTGAATTTAAATCAACAATGATGTCTCTAGGTAATCCTAAGTAAGCAACGTTTAAAACCAATTGTTTCATTGTTGCTGGAAGTGTAATTTGAGTTTTGAAATTTCCGCTTGCACCAGTTGATGCTTTTAACAATACTTCACCTTTGTTATAGTAAGAATCTGTCATGACTTTAACCAATGACGATTCAACCAATTCATCACTTGGAGTTTTGAAAGTGATATCCAGATTGTAAGTTTTTGTTGTTTCCCATTTAAAGCCATCTGGAACTTTAATGTCCTTCATGCTAGAAACATTTGTTGAAGAAGAAATACCGTCACTATTCGTTTCGTTGTATTTTGAAACTAAATCTTTTTTACATGCCCCCAGGACAGATAAAGTTAATAAAAGGATTACAAATTGATTTTTCATGGTTTTGATTTTGACTAACTATTAACCAAAGCTGTGCCAAAACCAACAAGCACCTTTATATCAATGACTTATAAAATATTCAAAACCCAAAAATAGTCCCAATTTGAAACAACTTTACTATTTTGGGCAGATTTCTCTATACTTATAAACGATTTATTTAAAACTACCTTTTCAAAACAATGGCCAAAAAGGTTTGAACAAAATTGAAGTTGATTAATAGAAAATTCAATAGTATTTTGATTCAATAAGGAGAATTAGGAATATTTATTCAATATCAAATCAAACTAAAAAAGGAATAATTCCATCTCAGTACTTTTGAAAAATAACTTTAAAGATTATACTTTTTATCCTCTTATACAAGATGGAATAAATTTGAAAAAATTGATGAAAATTTTAAAGAGATTTATAACAGATTAGTATCAAAACATGGAATAAAAATGAAAGCATTAATAGCAATCCAAAGAAAATTATTAGAGCTGACTTATATTCTATTTAAAAACAATACTAAATACATCAAAAAATTTGAATCAATAAAATGAGAGCAACCAGAAATGGTTACTGCTCTTTAGAAACTAGCTCTAGGCCGTTTTGTCGCAGGAAAATAAAAATTTAATTTTTATTCGCAAATCAACACAGAATCTATTGGCGCAGATTTATATACGAGAATAACCGAAGAATTTAGTAAATTTTTTAAATTAAAGCTTGTATTACTATTAATTCTATTAAATGAAACTATTAAAAACGAATTGAGAATCTACTGAAATCGAAAGCCAAAAGCTAAAAGCAAATAGCCAACAGCAGGCCTACGGCCTACTAATGGTTCAAAGTAACTAAACTTACTCCATCACCACCAAAGTCAATGTGTTCATCCTTTACAGAAGCAACCAGTCTATTCGACTGCAAATGTTCACGAACTAATTTTCTTAAGATGCCATATCCTTTACCATGAACAATTCTCACTTCCTTTATACCCAATAAATAAGCATCATCTAAATAATTTCGAAGTTCTTTTACAGCTTCTTCTCCCCTTTTGGCAATGAGGTTTAATTCAGGCTGAAAATACTTCATTTTTTCATTCATATCGATGCCTTTTGCAGCTTCGTTTATTCTTGGTTTTTGAGATGCAGGTGTTGCTACCAATTGTAATTTCTTTAAATCAACAGTAGTTCTTAATCCGCCTAATGCAATTACTGCTTTGTTTTTATTCAGCTCTAAAACCTCACCAATATTTTCTTGGTCTTGAATTTTTACCGATGAACCAACTTTGATTTCGCCATCAACAATTTTTGTTTGTGTTGCTTTCTCTTCACGTTCAACTTTTTCTTCTTCTTCAACAAAACTCTTGAGCTCAACCAATTGCTCTTTTATTTCAGTGCGGGCTTTACGCTGACTTTCAATATCAGCTTGTTTTTCTTTTAACTCACGAATGACAGACTCTACTCTACTATTTGCTTCACTAATTACAGATAAAGCCTCTTGTTTAGCTTTTTTGATTAACTCGCGTTTGTTGGCTTCAATGCCCGATTTTAATTGATCGTATTGTTGAACCAATTTTTCTGCTTTGGCTTCTTTTTCTCTTAATTTATCTTTTAAATCATGAACCTGTTTTTGTTCTTTTTCTAAATCAAGCAATAAATCATCAACACGCCTTTGTTTACCACCAACTTTATTTTTTGCATAATTGATGATATGTTCTGGCAAACCGCTTTTAGTTGCCAATTCAAATGCATAAGAACTTCCAGGTTTACCAACTTCCAATCTATAAAGCGGTTGCATTCTTTCATGGTCAAACAACATCGAAGCATTTTCAAGTCCGTTGGTATTCGCCGCAAAATGTTTAAGGTTACTAAAATGGGTTGTAACTACACCATGAGCTCTTTTTTGAGTTAAGTGATGAAGAATTGCTTCAGCTAAAGGACCTCCAAATTGAGGGTCGGTTCCTGTTCCAAATTCATCAATTAAAAACAAAGTTTTACCATCAGCAAAATCACAAAAGCTTTTCATATGTAACAAGTGAGAACTATAAGTACTCAAATCATTTTCGATACTTTGTTCATCACCAATGTCAACCATCATTTCCTTGTAAACCCCCATTACACTGTGGCTCTGACAAGGAATTAAAAATCCACATTGCAACATGTATTGAAGTAAACCTACTGTTTTTAAACAAACAGATTTACCACCAGCATTGGGACCGGATATTACTACAATATGTTTTTCTGAATTAAGTTTGATAGAAAGAGGAACCGTTTCAACCTTTTGTTTATCATGGCTCATTTTCAACAATGGATGATAAGCTTGATACATTTCCAAACCGGGATGCTTGCTCAAAATAGGCATATCAGCTTTCATTTCTAAAGCCAATAATGCTTTTGCGCGAATAAAATCATACAAACCCATGCGGTTAAGATTTTGCTCTATTTCTTGCAAATGTGGTCGAATCTGATCCGTTAAATCCAAAAGAATTTTTTCTCTTTCACGCCTATATGCAATTTGTAATTCTCTTAGAATATTATTGAATTCAAAACAATCTGTAGGCTCAATATATACTGTTTGTCCTGTTTGAGATTCATCATGCACAAAGCCAGGAACATGTCGTTTATGTTCTGCCAAAACAGGCAATACCAACCTACCATCACGAATGGTGATTCCGATATTATCAGTCAAATAACCTAAAGTAGTATTTTTCTCAAATAAGCGGTTGATTCTTTTACGGATTTCGGTTTCTTTTTCATTGATTTTCGAAGAAATTTTTGATAATTCCGGGCTTGCATTTGGACGCATCACACCTTCATTATCTAAAACACGTTCTATTCTACGAATGAGTATATCATTATAAATTAAACCTTCAAGTAAAGATTCAAGTTGAGGATATTTACCACCTCTTTCTCTCAAAAACTTAGTGATTTGAAGAAAAGACATCAGCACAAGTTTCATTTGATGTAATTCTTCTTCAAGCAACCAAATTCCTTCAATTCTGGCTTTGGCTAAAGCAATACTAATATCGTAATAATTTTCTGATGGAAATGTATTGTCTTCGCTTAAAATAGTTTTGAACTCTTTTGTTTGTTCAAGCATTTTAGCCAATAAATCAATACGATTTACAAATCGAATTTTTGAAACATATTGCTGCCCCATTACAGATAAGCAGCGAGTACTCACGAGTTCTTTAACCTGGTCGAATTCGAGTTTATTTTCTAAGTTTTTTGGATAAGGCAATTTTCTACTTTTTTATAATCAACAACACTAGACAAAATTAGTTCGGATTCGTCATCACAGATGAATCAGCAGGAATCTTCTTTTCCTGAATATAACCTGCCTGATGCTGGGCTTCGAGCAATGTCAAATTATTTAATACATCCATATAAATACTATCTAAATCAACCGGAACACTCAAATAATAACTAAAACTCGAACGAAATTGTTCCTGAGAGCAATTATTTTTTGCAAAAACGATGGCATAGTGATCTAAATTCGATTGAATAAGAGAATCCCCAAAAATATTCAAGGCATTTACTTTTGATTCAGCAACATGAATATCAGTTAGAATTGATGACATTTGCTGACGATTCAATAAATCTTCAGGTGCTTTTACTATTTCAGATTTACCTGCATTACATGATAAAGTTATCAGAAATGAAAGCATTAACAGATATTTGAATTTTCTTAACATAAATTATGATTGGAGCAAATATTGAAAAAATACAACAAGAAACGGGCCACAAAGTTAAACTAATTGCCGTAAGTAAAACTAAACCCGAAAGTTTAATTTTAGAAGCTTATGAAGCCGGTCAAAGAATATTTGGAGAAAATAAAGTTCAGGAACTAGTATCTAAATATGAAAATTTGCCAAAAGATATTGAATGGCATCTAATTGGACATCTTCAAACAAACAAAGTAAAATATATTGCTCCTTTTGTAAGTATGATTCATTCAATAGATTCTTATAAACTACTGGAAGTCACAAACAAAGAAGCACATAAAAACAATCGAATTATTAATGTTTTACTACAAATTTATATCGCCAAAGAAGAAACAAAATTTGGTTTAAGTGAAGCTGAGGCAATTGAATTAATCGAACAAAAACAAACAGCCAATCTTCAAAATATTCAAATTTGTGGTGTAATGGGAATGGCTACCAATACAGAAAATAAGGAAATCATTAAAAACGAATTTTTAAGCCTTAAATCGATTCATGAATCCCTTAAATCTTCATTTTTCAAAAACGATGAAAATTTCAAAGAAATATCGATGGGAATGAGCGGTGATTATGGCATTGCGGCCGATTGTGGTAGTACAATGATTAGGGTTGGAAGTTTAATTTTTGGAGGCAGGTAATCTATACAATGGTAATTTTCTGAAAAAATTAACCATGAATATGAAAAATTGTCAGAATTGTGGCTCACCACTAAAAGGAAGAATTGATAAAAAGTATTGTGATGATACTTGTAGAAGCACCTTTCATCATAGAAAAGCACCCGAACAAGCTAATTTGATGAGACAAATTCACTATATTCTTCTAAAAAACAGAAAAATATTGGCTAAATTCTTCCAAATACAAAATAGTCAGCCAACCATTGAAAAAAGAAGTTTGTTGGAAATGGGCTTTCATTTTGGTTACCATACACAAACCATAAAAGAAGAAAGTAATTCCACCCAATTTGCCTGCTACGACTATGCTTATCAGGAACTTAACGAAAACCAAATTTTATTGTTCAAAATACCGGATTCTCACTAAACTTATTGTACACTAAGCTAGTAAATTATACAATTTAAATTGTGGGTTTTGTGTGAGTTTCTTGTCGCTTTTGAGAATTAATTTGCTCCGTTTAATTCAAATTAAAAGCATGTTAACGTCCCTTACCATCCTCAATTCCAAAGTTTATGGAAAAGCCGAAATCAGACTAAACGATTGTGATAGTTTGCAACTGGTTGGTCCAAACAATATTGGGAAAAGTACCCTGATTTATGCCCTCAATTTCCTTTTCATTATTGATGGAAATAAAATGACTTTTTCCGGTCAAAGAAGGGGTGATAAAGAAACATTGCACCATTATTTCCCAAACCATAACCAAAGTTATATCGTTTTTGAAATCTTTAAAAAATCATATTACTGCATTCTAGTTAAAAGAAATAGTGATAGTGAACTGGAGTATTTCAAATTTAACAGTGAATACAAAGAAGAATATTTTGTTGGAGCTGATAAACGTTTGTTAAAATTTGATGAAGTTCAAGCTGCAATTGCTGAAAGAGGCGTTGAATTTGAACAGTTTAAAGATAAACGTGAAGT
>JAIYDG010000533.1 GCA_027487625.1 Bacteroidota bacterium | reverse complement strand
TCGATTCCCTCCCACACCACGTTAAACCCTTGTAAACACTATGTTTGCGAGGGTTTTTTTATTTCGGGGGCGGAATGGGGGACAGTTTTTAGTTTTTTTATTGAAAAGAATATAAACAAATACTAGAATAGCTTTAATAAGTTGGATGTTTAAATCATAAGGTTTTTAAAAAGACCTCTGCATTTCTTGCTTTCTTTTTCCCAGACCTAATTAATTTCATTTCTTCTACAGCATCTTTTATTTCTGTTAATAGTAATGCCTTTTCATTTGTGATTACCGTGGCATTAACATAGGAAAGACTGTTTAAAACCTCCATTAACGAAGAGGCTTTGTTATCAGGAATATCTAATAGTACTTTCATAGTGGTGCTTATAATTTGGCTATAAAATGGAATTTTATTCTCCTAAATTAACACATTTTCAAAACCCTTCAGAATGAAAGTTCCGAAGGGTTTTTTGTTTTACAATATTGGGTAAATAAACTAGTTTAAATATTATTCACTCAATCTACCTTCATCATCTTTTTATTAATAATGAGGTTTTTATTATCATCTAATAAATGCAGAAAATAAAGACCTTGCGACAAGTTATTTACATTTAAGTGAGCACTACCTGTAAACTCGTATTCTATGCATTTTTTACCTTGTAGATTATAAACACTAGCATAATATTTTTTACCAATTGGAAGTTCAATACTTATTTTATCGGTAAAAGGATTGGGGTAAATTTCTAATTCTGGATAATTAGTTTGAGTTTCAATATCTCCATTTAAATTTGTTCTAAAAACATAAGTTCTGTATTTCCTTTCATTCTTTTCATTCCATTCAACTCTTCTTCCTGAACCATAATAGCCTCCAAATTTAGAGGCACCAATGCTCTGAATTTGCACCCCTTCTTTAAACGGTTTCTCCCACTCTACTTGCAAATTGCTGTCTAATTTTAGTAAAGTATATTCTGCTAGTATAAAACCATTATCCGGAGTAGTTGAAATTGTAGTAAAATTACCATTGATTTTAGTCAAACTAACTGAATCACCATACTCATTGAATTTATAAATAAAAGTTCCATTTAATTCTGAAGGTGAAGCTGTTAAATCAACTAGCATATAATATGAATTATTCTTTTCAACCATATCATAATAACGACAATCATATAAATGTTTTCCATTTTTGCCGCCCCAAAAATTTGCTTTAATGATGTTTCCAAGCGTGTCAATTCTTAAGATTGTTAATTTTCCATAGAAATGTTGTGAACAGAATGCCAAAATCTCTGAATTATTTTGGTTCAAGAACGTTTTTCTCACCATACTATTCCAACCATAATTAAACTCAAACTTACCTAAAGTATCACCATTCATTGAACGATATTCAACTACCGGATTATATTGAGTCCCCTCTGGATGATATAAAAATCTATACCCACCGGTTACTATTTTTCCGTTTAATAACCTATTACACGTATTCTGTGTGAGATAAGTGTTTGTATAAATAACCTTTTCTAATTTAAATTTTCCATCAGCACTTATTTGATACAAATTATTTCTTTGTGGAAATGGAAGTCCGGGCCCAATCATAAAAAAGGTATTATATTCATCGAAACTGACAATATTGTCTATATAATCTCCTCCTTGAATTTTTGGACTTACCATCCAAATAAGTTTGCCATAATTATTAAATTTATAAATACAATTGTTCCACTGCTTTGGTCCAGCCAATATTAACTCTCCATTATTCGATTCGATAATTTTAGTTAAAGGAATTTCATTTAACCCTTCTTCTTGATTTGATTCCCACTCAAAAGATTGTGCCTTACCATAAAATGATAAGGCACAAAGCTCAAGGGTTATAAGAATTAATATAAATTTTATTTTATTGAACATTTTATTCAATTAGTAATTTAAAGTTAAGGTTTTCTCTAGAAAACACGGTTAACTCATTGTTATTAATGATTTCTTTCTGAAGAAATTCTTTGCTTGAAAAATTTAGTTTTATCACTGCTTAATTATTTTTTGGATGAAATATTCGTCCTCATTTTTAATCAAAACAAAATATATTCCAGAGGGAAAATCTGAAATATCTAATTGGTCATTTTTATATTGATATGTCATTTTGTTTCCCGAAACATTAAAAATCGAAATTTGATTTAGGTCGAAGTAATAATGCTCCAAATCAAGATTTAATAAGCTGGTTGTAGGATTGGGATACAAAAATGTTTCTCTTTTATATTTTAATTCGTCAATTCCAATAGGCTTATAATTTTCAGGCGCAAAGTAAAATGAGTGATACTTTTCAATACAATTTCCTTGTTTATACATAGTAAAATGAAACAATACGGATTGTGGTAAAGCATCATAACTTTTATTATCCATATAAAAAGTAGACTTCACAAAGAAAGAATCATTTAATTTTAAAATCTCAATTTTTGGGTCTTTTTCAAATGGAATTTTTGTTTTTAGATTAACATTTAACAAATCAATGTTTTTGGCATCAAAATACAAATCGTATTGAAGTGTATCTCCTGGTTTAAGCCTACTATTAAATATTCCAGCATCATCTATTTTTAATGAATCTTGAAAACTCATGTTATTAGGAGTATTTCTGTTACGAACACTTAAAATAATAAAATGGATGTTACTTAAACTACCTGATTCATGAAACTCTCTTACTTCAATTATAAAAAGAAATAAACCGGTATCAGGGAGTTGCTTGATTAAAACATCCCCAGTTTCGGAATTTATAGATATACTATTGGGAGGAATGCTAGTAAACTTTGAGTTAAGTGAATAGTGTAAACTATCTATAAATTCAGTTTCAATCGGAAGAGAAAATCTTATACCTGGATAAAAATCTATCAAGCCATTTTGAAGCAATTTGTAAGATGCATCTAATGATGTAAGAGCAGATAACTTAATAACAGCTTCTAAAAAAAATGGAGTATTTACATTTGCATTTTTTCCAGAAAATAATGTATTGGTGTCTATGTTAACATTTACAATGAAACTACCACAATAGAAATATTGGTAAATTGTATCATAAGTACACTTCCATAGTCCATCGCATAATAATTCTGCATTGCCCAATTTTACGTATCCAGATTTTGAATCTCCAAATTTAAAAAGAACTGAATCAGGGATATTATCATCTTCAAAAAAGATAACTGCATCGAACTGATAATCTGTTAAAGTTAAACCTCCTGGACAAATAGAATTGGTTAATTTTTCATGATTGATATAACCTCCAAGTGGAGTAAAAGCTAAACTTTGAAAACTTGTCAAGCATAATAAATATAACAAAAATAATTGATAAGATTTTCTTATAGTTTTATTACTTTTTCGCATAACAATGAATTTTCTGTTTCAACTTTAATTAAATATAACTAGTGGAATTTATAAATAATGAAACACAAGGATTTTAAGTTATTTTTTACAAAGTAGATTCACTTTTCAAGAAATCTTAATTCAATTGCTTTTTCATAAAAAATTTGTCTTATGGCCAAAGTTGAAATTGAAAATCCAAACCTAAAATTTGAAGACTTGAATTTGTTATATTCTGATACTACTCTCTTTTCGAAATGCACCTGTCAGTGATTTTTTGATTGTTTTTTTCTATTGAATTAAATTGGTTTGCCCACTATTAAATTCAATTCTTAATTCTTATTTGCCATCAAACAATCTAATATTAAAAGTGTTATGCATTGCAGTAGCCACTTCTTGCTATACATAACAACTCTAGTATTATGCTTAAACCAAATTCAAGATTCTTTCAAATCCTTCTCTTGGCTTTAATCTTATTTACAAGCAATTCTTGCGGATTTAAGCCATCAACAATCTTTTATGAAATTCCTTCTCAGAAAGAAAAATGGAAAAGCAGTTTATCAAAAGAGCCTATACATATTATATGCACCTATTACCGCATGATGAGGTATGATACTTTACACAAAGCCAAGTTGCCATTTTTTAAAGATGCACATCCAGTGGTAAGAGATATGACTAAATTATTTTTACAGGAATTATGTGATTCTGATGTTACACTAACAAATAGATTTATCCTGTATCATTATGGCGAAAATATACATTTAAACAAATACTACGAATTGAGACATTATGAGTATGTAAGTCCTGCTTGTTTAATTCCAATGTATATTGCAAAACATTCCTTATGTATTGAACTTCGTCTGATTGAAAATGGAAAGCCTGTTAGAACTTTGAGGCATTGGGCATTTACAAGAACCAATGATCATCCACATGGCTGGGCTATATCAGATGATTTTTTTGATCTAACAAGATTTTCTATTAAAAATGCTTTTTTGGAGATGTTGAATTAGGCAATAGAAAGACAATAGTTCAGTGAACAATTATATTCCTTATTTGAAAGTAATCTACAATTACTTAAATAAATATTTACATGTTTTTTATAAAAACATTCAAATTATTGCCTTATTTCACGTTTACTTTTTTTACTTTAAATTATAAAAATCATGGATAATCAAAGAGCAACGGATTTTCAACGCATTCTTGCAGCTATTTTTATATTGGTTTCATTATGTGGATTTCTACTAGCTATTTATTTAAAGCTATATGGAAAAGAATCTTTAAAATCAGGGATACTTCCTGCACTTTCATTTTTGATGCTTGTAGTGGGACTTGTATTCTTTTTCCCAGACATGCTTAAATCTTCAAGCGAAAGTACTGTAAGTACGATGAGGATGGGAACTCTTGTGATTGTTCTTATGTTTGCCTTTGTTCAGATTAAACAAATTTGGGATACAGACGACATTCATATTGATGAAAACTGGAAGTATATTTTAGGGCTTGTATTTGCGGGCAAAGCGGTTCAAAGTATCAGTGAAACAAATTCTAAGGATAAAGAGGCCACTGCTGCACCGGCACCAGTTTCTTCAGCTCCTTCTGGTAGTAATCCTCCAAATGAAATGTCACCTTCTCCTGAAGGTCCTTTTAGTGATGTGGATGCAGAAAATCCTGACCCTGATTCGGGTCCTGATAAAATTCAAAATGAAAAAAATAAATTAAGCTCTCCAAATTTATAAGTATGGAATATATCAGCAGACATATCACTCTTGATGAAGTTATAAGAAGTGAAACAGCCAGGGCCAGAGGTATCAATAATATGCCTGGCCCAAATGAATTAAAAAATATTCGCAGAATGGCTTCTGATTTTATTGAACCATTAAGGTTATTAATTAGTTCAAAAAGACAAAAAGATACTCCATTATTCTTTAGTAGTTTTTATCGTTCTCCTGAATTAAATAAGGCTGTAGGTGGTGCAGGTAATAGCGCTCATAAACTTGGTTTGGCGGTAGATATTGACTTGGATAATATGTATCCTGATTTTGGCAATAGAGAACTCTTTAAACTAATTAATGAAAACAAACAATGGTTAGAGTTTGACCAATTAATCTGGGAATATGGTAATAAGCAAAATCCTAATTGGATACATATAGGATTAAGAGAACATGGTTTACCAATCAGACGTCAAGTATTTGCTATTTTAAAGGGCCAAGGTGTCATTCCTGTGGATTGGGTTTAGTTTTTTGTTGCCAGTTTTAAAAGGCTTATTAACTTAAATTGTTTTGTATTATTTGATGATGTTTTTTTATGAGTGATATTGGTTCAAAAATCAGCCATTTCCTTTCGAGTAATGGTAATTTACTTACTTTATTAGCAACACTTTCTGCTGGTACTGCGGGTGTAGCGACTTTTTCTTTAAAAGATCAAGTTGCTGCTTTAGATGAAAAACTTAAGAAGTCGACCTACTTAGAAGCAGAACAAAATCGTAAGGA
The DNA here is from genome assembly GCA_027487625.1 of Bacteroidota bacterium. Lineage (GTDB taxonomy): Bacteria > Bacteroidota > Bacteroidia > UKL13-3 > UKL13-3 > CAISCU01. The sequence goes on along the minus strand of JAIYDG010000533.1, from coordinate 20,730 downwards.
GAAGTCATATGAAAAAGTTAATAGTTTGTTGTCAACTGGAAGCGCAGATAAGGCTAAAAATGCCTTCAATTATGTAAATATTGTTTTAGAAGGAGATACACCTACTCAAAGACAACTCTTCAAATTCATCATGAATTATCCAAATACTCCTCAAGTTGTTAACTTGGAGTGCCAGCAAATGTTAGCTTCCTTGAATGGTTTATCAGAAGAATTTCAAAGCAAGGAACCTTTACTTGCTGAATTAACGGAGGCAGAAGAGGCAAAAGAGAAAAGTGCGAATGCTAATCACGATAGAGAAATGGTAATGATGGCAACTCCTTATCCGAAAGCTTCTTATTCAAGTCCTTCAGAACCACCTGTAGCTCCAAAAATTGTTGCTAAAAAATCACCGGCAACACTTCCTCCTGGAGTCTTTACTGATGATACTTATAGTAATTACAGAATAGATTTATTTTATACTACCTCAACTAATGAAAGAGCAAAGGAGTTGTTGAAATTCTTTGAATTATTGCAAGCTGCTGGTAAAATAAAAGAGGTTCGTTTGCGATTCCTATCCGATGGCGTTAATTCACAATCGGGTTATAATATTTTCACCAACCAGATTCGTTTTGATTCTAATGAAGAAGATATTGCCGCAGAAACACAAAAGTTTTTAGACAAATATTCCGAAAAACTCATCTTCAATCTTCATCAATCTAAAATGAAAACTTCAAATTATTTGAGTGTTTTTCTTGTTGAATAATTAGTTGCTTTTAGAATGATTGAATGCTAAAATTTATTAATTGTTTAGCTTGAATCCCTACCCAAAATCCAACACCTGCGCACCTATACTTAATCCTGCTCCAGAGCCTAGAATGAGTAGCTTTTTTCCTTTGGTTTCAAATCCTGAATTAAGTAATTTTTCTAATCCGAGTGGGATAGAAGCAGAAATGCAATTCCCATAATCGGCAAGGGTTTCAACTACTTTCTCTGAATTGGGCATAAAGGTGTTTTTGAAAAAGTCATTACCAAATTTGCTGGCCTGATGGGTTATGATGGCATCAAATTCATTCAGTTTTGTTTTTGATTCCTTTTGCACTTCAAGTATAAATGGTTCAAATTTCGACTTAATCAATTTCATCATACCCTTGCCATTCATTTTAAAATGATAACCTTGGTCATCTGCTAGTGCATTTATTCCTCTGTTTACATAACCGCCAATGGGTACATTCGCAAACAAGGCTCCTGATGTATAATTTTTAAAATTGATATAAGTCTGTTTAAATCCTTTGTGTTCCGATGCTTCTAGAATCATTGCTACAGCTGCATCTCCAAATAATCCGAATACTTTTTCGTCGTGTTTACTCAGAGCTGCTGAAGCTATTTCTGAACATACCAAAGCTATTTTTTTATACCTGCCGCTTTGTATAAATAATTGTGATATATCCAATGCATTCATAAAACTCAAACAAGTACTGTCGATATCCATACAATGGAATTCAACCTTATCATCGGTTAACTTTGATTTGATAATAGCTGAGGTATGTGGCACCGGATAATCATAAGATGCTCCACAGTAAATGAGCAAATTGATATCACAGATTAAAATTCCGCTTTTATCAATGGCTTTTCTCAGCGCTCTTACTCCCATCTCAGAAACAGTTTCTTCTGTAGAGGCTTTGTGTCGGAATTGTACACCAGTATTTTTTTCAATTCTACCCTCCACACCATTTACTTGTTTATCGAGTTCTTCTGATGAAATACGTTGTTTTGGCAGGTATTTTTCAATAGCTAGTATATTAGTTTTCATCTGATAGTTTTTTAATTTTCCTTAATTTGTTTCCAGGAATTAGTTCAATTTCATTTTTAAATTCTAAGCTAAACCCACTAATTCCTAATGTTGTAAAATAATCGGAGATGCAGTTTTTAAAGGATTTGCAAGCTTTTTCGAAATCTTTACTTTCACACTCAATTCCTATTTCTAAAAGTGTGGCCGATTTTTGTACAATGGTATAACGAGTAAAATGGTCTGTCGACAAAGCGATTTTTCTTGATAATAAATCAGGGTAGATTTTTACACCCGAAAGTTCCAACACATCATCTTCTCGTCCAATGATTTTTTCTATTGAAATAAATGCTGAACCACAAGTACATTTATCTTTTTTAACTTCCAAAACATCGTTTAAACGGTAACGCACAATTGGCTGACTTTCTCTCGAAAAATCTGTGATGATGGGATAAAATTTAGTTACATCAATCCATTCTTTTTCAATGATTACCAAATCCTCATTAAGATGCATAGTCCCGTGTTCGCAAGTGCATCCAAGAAAACCTTCTGTACACTGATAAACCTCACTCAGTTGTACTGGAAACACTTGTTTGATGAATTGTTTATCTGCTTCATCTAATACCTCAGCAAAAGAGATAATTTGTGTAGGACTTATTTTTATAGTTTGATTACATTTAGCCTTCGCAATTTCCATTAAATAAGAAGGTTGCGATGCCAAAATATCCGGTTGAAAAACTTCAAGTTCCTTTAACAGTTCATCCTTGTTTTTAAAAATATCGAAGTATTTAAATTCAAACAACAAAGAATTTACCGATGAATACAAATTGCTATTGGCTCTTAAAAAGAAAGCTACTTTTTGTCGTTTGAACAATTTAATCTGTATGACTCTTTGCATCACCAAAGCAACCCATTTGGCTCTTTCAGTTTCAGACACCAAAAAAACTCCTCTTTTGCCACTGGTTCCGGTTGATAGTCCTACAGTTATTCCATTAATTTCACTTTTAAAATCTCTTGTATTTTCTGATTGTATGGCTAATTCTAATGCTTCACTGAGATTGATTCCACAGGTATTAATGGCATCGAAATTCGACATAAATTCAGGTTTGGAAATGATAGGAATTTCTGACCAATTGCTTGTATTAAGTTGATTGTATTTTTTGTAGTAAGCGGATTTACTTAATACGTTTTCCTGAAATTTCTTTAATTGTTTATTTTGATAAACACGAAGTTTTTCCTCAGAGCTGAATTTCCCTCGAGCAATTAAGTTCAAGTAATACCATATAATTTTCAATTTAAATTTCATTTGAAATCAATTGAAGTGTTTTAGGGCAATGAGTAAAAACAATTTTCATGTCGGGATTAGCATGTTTCATTCTGCTTAATTTTTCCATGGTATCTTTTAAATCAAACCATGAATCGATAAATATTCTAACCACTTGTAAAGGCATAATTCCTTTGTTAAAACAATCTTTATCCCAAGCAGCATCTGTAGCAAAAAGCAAATTGGAGCCTTTATCATAAAAGCCTAACATTCCTTTTGCATGGCCGGGTAAGAGCAGTAATTTGAAGTTCGGAATTTGTGTCCAGGTATATTCAGTTATTCCAAATTCATTTGTTGTTTGTGATGAAATGTCTTCAATAAAAACAATTCTTTCTTTAATATCATTAGGAATCAGTTTATGAATAATTCCTTTGCTAACTGCACTGAGTCCCTTCAGGTTTTGAGTTTGATAAAATGCAGCCTTTGTACAAATCAATTTGGCTTCTGGAAAGTCTTTTAATCCTGCAATATGATCTGCATGAAAATGGGAGATGATGATGTATTTGATTTCTGAATGATGAATTCCTTTTTTACTAAGGATTACAATGGCCTTTTCTTGGTGCTTTAACTGAACGGGAGTTGCAAACTTGTATAAGATTTCAGGGAAAGAACGTGTTGCTGTTTCAAAGTGATTGCTATAACCAGTATCAAACATCATATATCCCAAATCAGGCACATGAATCAATGCCCAAACAGCATAAAAGCGTAGTTTGTTTAATCCTTTTTTAGGATTCACTACTTTTTCATGCGCCTCACAAAAACCCGAAGTATAAAGCGCGATTTTTATTTCTGTTTCCTTTGCCATTCTGTAAATTCCTTAATACCTTCTTTGGTGCTCATGATGGGTGAATACTTCAATAATTCTTTGGCTTTAGTGATGTCCATAGTCATGCTTTTAGAAAGAATTCCAATACCGTATTTTGTCATGGCAGGTTCTTTTCCTCCTTGCAAGTTTTTAGCAATCCATTCAATGATTCCAGCAGCGAACAATGCAATTCCAACAGGAACTTTTTTACTTGGTGGAGTTAAACCCAATTCTTTTAATGTGTATTGAATGCTTGGCCACAATTCACTTGGGTTTCCATCTGTAATATTATAAGCTTCACCATAAGCATTATCAGCCGCATTGATGGAACATTCCATTGCATGAATCACGTTTCTTACACAAGTGAAATCACAAACATTTTTACCATCACCAACTATTTTAAGTTTGCCTTGGTGATAAGCTTCAAGCATACGTGGAAATATGACGGTATCCTCTGCTCCAATAATGGCTCGTGGACGCAATGCAAGGGTTTTGAAATTAAGTTCGTTAGCTTCAAGCACCATTTTCTCAGCCATTAATTTTGTGATGGCATAATCATTCACCATTTTTTCTGGAAGTGGGTCTGATTCTTTGATATTGAAACGATCTTTATAGGTAAAATAAATACTAGGTGTAGAAATGAAAATGAACTGTTTCACACCATTCTTTTTTCCTGCTTTTAATAGATTCTCTGTAGCAACAACATTTGATGCATAAAAATGCTCATAAAACCCAAATGGTGATGAAAGTGCTGCACAATGAATAATAATATCTACCTCATTTGTTAGTTTTTCGCAAAAGGAATATTCTTCTAAATCACCCTGATGAAAAGTACAAAAATTCGCTTCGAGTTCCTCTTTTTTATGGGCTCTTCTTGATGTAGTTATTACTTTGTAATCGGCATGATTTCCAAAATACTTAGCTGCTCTTCCTCCTAGAAAACCTGCTGCTCCCGTTATTAATATTGTTTTTTGCATCTTACCAGTGTACGTTAAAATTTACTTCACTTTTTAATTCTGAATTTTTGCCTGTTTGAAAGGCATATATGTATTTACCAACCATATCTGTTTCATCAGAAACAAATCGTTTTTCAGGGAATTCAACCAGATTGGTTTCTTGTAATTCTAATATGTCTTTATCTTGTTGAATAATCTTCTTAAACATCTGTTTTGCAAATGGAATCAGCATAGGTGTTATCCATGAGATATCTAAAAATATCCTGGCAAAGTATTCAACTCCATTTTCGTTTTCATTTACAATGGCTTCAAATCTAGAAACAGCTTTGTTTTCTGTATTGAAGTATTCTAGAACTGCAATTCCAGGATGTATATAAGTTGAAACTGCCTTTAACTGCTGCCATTTTTTAGGTAGTATTTTTGTAACAAATCCTTTTGCAGGCTCATGTTCATAGAATACCTGAAAGCCGTTTTCCGATTTAATTATTTTGGCTTGTATGAGGTTTCTTTTTTTCTCTTTTGTTCTGATTAAACCATCGTGTACATAATGGGTATGACTTCCTTCCAGAAAATTCTCCAATACATTAGGTAGTTGAGCACTAATATTTCCTTTTAAAAAGATTTGTGCTTTTTGTTCTGATAATTCTGGTATTTGTGCTTTCTGATTTGTGCTTAACCAGATAAGCCCATATTTTTCATAAACAAAAAATCGTTTAAGCTGACAGTCGATTTTACCTTGTTTTACAGGAATGTTTGTATTGAATCCCGATTCAGAGTCAAAGGTCCAGCCGTGGTATTTACAGCTGATTTCACCATTGATTATTTTCCCTTTTGATAGGGCCAATCCTCTGTGCGGACAATAATCTTCATAAGCAAAAATGCCTTTTGAAGTTCGAACAATCAACACAGGAGTTTTTTGGTAAACAACCTTGATGGATGAATTCATTTCAAGCTGACCTGAAAAAGCTATAGCTGTATAAAAATCAAAGTTCATATTTATTCAGAATTGGGATACCTATTTTATTGGAAACAAATTGAAGAATACTCCAAATCAATTTTCTTCCAAATGATAAGTGTCGTGTATAGATTAAAGAATATTCAATAGAAGCTTGTCCACCGCGCATGCGTTTGAATTGCGAAGCGCCTGAACTAAGATTAAGTAATAAACCACTTTTAAATTTATGTAAAAAAATCAAATGGATTGCATGAATATATAATCCTTCTTTTTGAGGAGTATCGGTATCATAACCAACCAAAGGAGAAGTGATGGTATTTTCAATGATAAACAATCCTGCAAATGATTTTAATTTGTTGTTCTCATCAGCATAACCCTGAAAATGAATGAGCTTTTGTTCGTAAGAAATTCTGAAATACTGAATGGTAAATTGAGGATTGAATTGTGAGTATTTTACAAGGTATAATTTGTTATATAAGTTAAGTGCTTGTTCCAAATAAGGATACATTTCTTCATGAGAAATATACCTGAGTTTTTGTTTTTTGATGAGTCTGATGTCGTTGCGATTGTTATTGTGTTTAATCCAAGTATCATAATCAGTATCATAAATATAAACCTGGCGACTTCCTAGTTTAATGTATCCTTTTTTCTCGAATTGATTGATGATTTCACTATGCTGGTATTCGTTTAATGAACGAAAAATAATAGCATGTTTTGGATATTCTTTTAATAGTTTTTCTGTTATTTCTCCAATTTCTTTTCCATTCCATTCAGGATAAGGATTGGTTGAGAGCAAGAAATTATTGACATGAATATTTTTATCGATTTTCCCCAATCTTAAAATGATATCAATGAAATTGATGATTCCTAAAATTGGGATTTGTAGCAATATATTGTTAAGCTTTTGATTGAGTTCATCTTTTGAATAAAGTGCATAAGCAGTATGTGGCGAGCATACAAAAGAATTATTTTCTTGTTTGTGGTTAATGCTGATTGGGAAGATGTATTTGTCTCCAATTCTCAAAAGTTTCATTTCAGTATGCACATTACGAATGATGGCTTCTGAATTTTGCTTCAAAAACAAAACAGATAAAGATTGATGAAAATCTTCAATTGATTCAGTTATATGGATGGATTTAGTTTTCATCATGGTTCCATTCAATATCTGAAGTACTTGCTTCGAGCCAGGTAATATTTTTGCTGAATTTCAAATAAGTTATTTCTAGTAAACTCAATACTTGTAATAGAAATGGTTTGATATCATTTCTTTTTAGAATGACATCTTTTGCCTTTAAAGTTCTGCGTTTAAAATAGGAGGGAAGATGTAAAATGAACATGGCATATTTGATACAATATTCAGTTTTGTCTTTAAGGATAAAGCTTTCATTTTGCAAGAATGCCTTAGCTAGATTTTCATGAAGTAGATGTGCACCACTTGTACCTCTTGGATTACATTCAATAAAATAAGGTGTTTGGTTTTTATCAATAATAACATCAAAACTTAATTGTCCGGTATAATTGATACTTTCTCCAAAGCCTTTTACATAGGCTCTTACAACATCATTAAACACGGGTTCAAAAAACACCCCAGCACCTTTGCCAGCGCGGTATAATGGATGGTATGCTGCATAGGCTTTTAGCTTACCACTATCCCAAATAGAATAAACACAGATCTCTTTACCAATAATCTTTTTTTGTGCTATCCATTTGGGTTTTTCTGCTTCAAGAATATAACCTGTTTCAATTTTTTTATTGATGATAACGGAAGAAGCAAACCGAGAATAAACAGGTTTAAATACATAGGTATCGCTGTTTTCCCAATCTTTAAAGTCAGTAAGAAGTTTGGTTTCTGGAATAGGAAATTTGCTAGAATTATACTTTGTGAACTCAAATTTGTTGTGTAGCTTCAATATAAGTTCAATAGGACTTGTCCATACTTTACAGTTGAAATGAGATAATCGACTTGATACAAAAATAGCCTCTTCACAAGTTAGGATAAAATGAGAGATGTTTTCATTTTGAATGATATCCTGAACCTGTTTAACAAACAAATGAATAAAGAATCTTGGGGAAGCAACAACATAGTATTTATCTACATGCTTCGACCACCTGGAAATGGTAAGATGTAATGAGTCTATCATAATAACCCTGCAACCCGCCTTTTTAAAGCTACGCGCCATTTCTAAAGCAATTGGAGCTCTAGCACCTGAGATTAATATATTATGATTTTTCGTATTCAATTTAAGGACGTATTTAAACCAATGGTATGAAAAAAATAGAATATTTTTATTGGTTAAGCTTGAATTTTAGATTTGAGAAATTTCTTCGGCTTTTGCATCTCTCGTATTTTTCTGAACTGCAATAGCACCAAACATTCCTAAAACAAAAGCGAATACATAATAGCCTTTTTCACTAGGTAATATAACTGCATTCCACAAACCTACAATAAGTAAAACAGCTGAAAGAACCGTTGTAAACCAACATAAACCAAAATAGATATCTGTAACAGGAAGCCCCTCCATTTTATCTCTTACACTTTTTTGAAGAGAAACAACGGCAAATAATCCAAAGAATAGAACAGTGATATAATATCCTTTTTCATTGAGTAACATTTCGGCATTCCAGATACCAACAATAAAACCAATGAATCCAACAGCTAAGGCAATCCAAGAAGCAGCTTTAAAAGAACCAGATGTTTGTGTCATAATTTTAAAAGATTTGATGAAACAAATTTGAGGAAGTAATACAGAACTATTGTTGTGGAAATCCTTTTGAAGCCCGAGATTAACTTGCAAAGATTGCAGATTAGAAATCGACATTTGCGGAAAATGCAAATTTGCTTTAAAATAACTAAATGTTTCTTTGATGCTAAAATCAGACAGTTTAATTTAAAGAAATAATTTAAATTTATTAAAAGGATAAATAATGGTAGAGCTTATTTTTTTAGTTGAAGAAAGCGATGAAGGAGTTTGTACAGCAAAGGGCTTAGGTGTTTCTATTTTTACTGAAGCTGAAACTAAAGAGGAATTAAGAGAATCTGTTAAGGATGCGGTTCGTTGTAATTTTGAAGACAATCGTCCGAAACTAATTAGACTTCATTTTGTGAGAGAAGAAGTTTTTGCTTCATGAGGTTACCAAGAAGTGTTTCTGCCCCTGAGTTAATAAAAGGGCTTAAGGTCCTTGGTTATGAAGTCACTAGACAAACTGGAAGCCATATTCGACTTAGTACAAATCAGAATGGTCAGCACCATATTACAATTCCTAATCATAATCCAATAAAAATTTGAACATTATCAGCTATCTTAGGTGATATAGCTAATCATTTTTCAATTAGTAAGGATAAGCTTATTGAAATGATATTTTAATTGAGGCTTTTTTTTATCCATATTCAAATGTTTTTAAACCAGTTGAGGCTTGTTTAAAAAAGAAATCCTCAATCGACTAATCAATTGAGGATTTTTCTACTTAATAAATATAAACTTAAACCTTCTTTACAAATTCACTTTTTAAAGCCATTGCGCCAAATTCAGGTACTTTACAATCAATATTATGATCACCTTCAACCAATCTGATATTGTTTACTTTGGTACCAACTTTTATTGATTTAGAAAATCCTTTTACTGGTAAATCTTTGATGATGGTTACCGAATCTCCATCTTGAAGAATATTACCATTTGAATCTTTAACTACCAATTTGTAAGGGTCTTCTTCTACTTCATTTGGATTCCATTCGTGGGCACATTCAGGACAAACCATTAAATGATCCATTGGATATGTGTATTCGCATTTGCAAATAGGGCAAGGTATAATTGTATCGCTCATTTGAGGGGCAAAGTAGACTATTTCAAAAGATTAAAATATGAGTTTAGTCTTTTTCTGAAAATACCTTGGTTTTATTTGAAAATACAGATAATATTTAGGCAATTATTGCACTTGCACACATTTGTACTTTTGTGTATGTTTTAATTCACCTGTTTTTAGGTTAACAATTTGTTCTTCAGCTGTAGCAAAGCTTAGTGAAGAATTTTTCATCTCTTCTTCACAGTTAGGAAGTTTTGTTTGATCTGATACTTCTCTTGTATTGATAATTGCTAAAATTATTAGATTGTCTTTTTCAATTTTATATTCATCTAGGTATATAAAATCATGAATCCCGTCTCCATCTTCTGCTTTAGCAACACGCAAATATTGGTCATTGGTTGTTTCAGAACCATCATTACCAACTAAAAAGAAATTTCCAACTTTTTTGTGAATGGCTCCTCCAAGCTCGAAACTAACTCCACTTTTATTGTTCTTTACCATGTTGGTTATAAGATCTCTCTCTCCATCATTATAAGTGATTCGACTTACAGTAAAATCGCCCATTACTTCAATAGTTGTATCTAAGTAGGTAACTTCTAATGCATCTTCACTGATTAGTTCATTATTGGAGTTTAAATTGTTGATACTATCTTGTTGTGCTTTAATACTTACAGAATCAATAGTGTTTTCTGCTGGTGTGCTTGAATTTGAACCACATGAAGCTAATAGAAAAAGTGAGAAAAGAAGAATGAGGCTTGTTGATGATTTTAACATGGTTTTTAATTTTCTGCAATTAAACTATAAAACCTGATAAATGGAATAGTTTAGGAAATGCTAAAGTTTAGTGCTATAAAAACGGATTTTATAAGAATGATAATTGGAAATTTAATTCTGCTTCATAAGCAAAGACGCTAAAAATTCAATGTCTTTCTTAAGTTTGTAGGATGAATAACAATGATATCATTCGTCGAGTTAGGTATACATTTAATTTTAATGATCAAAAATCAGATGGTGTAAGCGTGGATAATAACCAAACGCAAGTTTCTATCGAAAACCTAAACGCAGGCTTGTATTTTATTTTGATTGAATCAAAGAGTTCAAAATCATACAAGCGATTAATTAAACAATAGTAAACTAAATTAGGGCCTGCTGAAAAAGATTTTCAGCAGGCCCTAATTTACATGAGTAAGTTGTAAAAATAAATTATTCTCATTCATATAATTTAGTTATACTGTTTATTGCACAAACACACATTTGTATTTTTGTGTATGTTTTAATTCACCGGTTTTTAGGTTAACAATTTGTTCTTCTGCATAACCAATGTTTTGTAGATTATCTTTCATCTCTTCTTCACAATTAGGAATTTTGGTTTGATCTAATATATCTCCTTTACTGATAACTACTAAAATGATTAGATTGTCTTTTTCAATTTTATATTCATCTTGGTATATAAAATTATGAATACTTTGTCCATCTTCTGCTTTAGCAACTCGTAAATATTGTTCAATGGTTGTTTCAGAACCATCATTGCCAACTAAAAAGAAATTTCCAACTTTTTTGTGAATTTCTCCTCCAAGTTCGTAACTAACACCACTTTTGTTGTTCTTTACCATGTTAGTTAAATTATCTCTCTCTCCATCATTATACCTGATTTGACTTACAGTATAATCGCCCATTACTTCAATAGTTGTATCTAAATAGGTAACTTCTAATGCATCTTCACTGATTAGTTCATTAGCGGAGTTTAAATTGTTGATACTATCTTGTTGTGCTTTAATACTTACAGAATCAACTGTGTTTTCTGCTGGTGTGCTTGAATTTGAGCCACATGAAGCTAATAGAAATAGTGAGAAAAGAAGGATGAGGCTTGATGATGATTTTAACATGGTTTTTAATTTTCTGCAATTAAACTATAAATCTTGATAATTGGAATAGTTTAGAAAATGCTAATTTTTAATGATATAAAAACGGATTTTATGAGAATGAGAATTGGAAATTTAATTCGGCTTCATGAGCAAAGACGCTAAAAATCCAATGTCTTTCTTAAGTTTGTAGGATGAATAACAATGATATCATTCGCCGAGTTAGGTATACATTTAATTTTAATGATTCAAAAATGTTGGAGCTATTTGCAGAAGGCGGCGCTTTGGTAGATAGAGAAACTTTAAGTAATTGGCTTAAAAAGGACGAGGATCCTGCTTTTAAACCTATTTACAACAAAGATTTAGCTGCTTTTTTGAATGGGTTTATTATTTTAAAAAGAGGAAAAAAGGAAGGTGAAATTCCTAATCCAGAAAAGAGTTTAAACAACAATTTGATTTTTAGGAAACTCAAAATTGCATTGAACTTAAAAGATGAAGATATTTTGGAAATACTCAAACTTGCCGATTTCCAATTTGGCAAACATGAGTTAAGTGCCTTGTTTCGAAAGCCCGATCAAGATAAATTTAGGGAATGCAAAGACCAAGTTTTACGTAATTTTTTATTTGGTATGCAATTGAAATACCATGGAAAAGAAAAGTAGATTGACTTGAACAAATGAGGCCTTAGTATTTTTGCAATTCATCATGCACAAAATCTAGACGAATTCCTGCTGATTTTAGCATGATTTCGCTTTCACCACCTGCATGGTATTTTCTTTCACAAACAACTCTTTTTATTCCGCAATTGATAATTAACATAGCACATACCCTGCAAGGTGTCATTCTGCAATATAAAGTTGCACCATCTAATGCAACACCATTTTTAGCTGCTTGACAAATTGCATTTTGTTCGGCATGAACTGTTCTTACGCAATGTTCTGTAATGCTATCATCTTCATGAATCATTTTTTTCATTTGATGACCCACTTCATCACAATGAGGTAATCCTATTGGTGAACCCACATATCCTGTAACTAATAATTGGTTGTCTTTTGCAATTACACATCCACTTCTACCTCTGCCACATGTTGCTCTTTTGCTAATGGCATCCATTACTTCCATAAAGTATTCATCCCAAGTAGGTCTGATATAATTGCTATCTGCGTTTGAACTCATGAGCCAAATGTCTGAAATAATTTTTTAATTGACCTCAATTTCTTATAAAAAAGATAAAGTTCTAATGCTTAAAAGAATGTTTTGAAATAAGATATCAACTCAATTTCTCTCATTTGCTATTTTGATTCTCATAGCTTAGTTTGAATAATAACACTATACTATAATTATGCTTTTCTTTACTAGAATATATCCTTAATATTATTTTAGCATTTAATCATTTGCGAATATCCGCATGTTTGCCAGCAATAATTTTTTATAAATCTGATGAATGTTTTGAGAAACATTTTCAAAATTAGTTTGATGATAAATTGTTCTGCTTTATGATATTTAAGACCCCGATAGGTGGTCATATGTTTATAGCAAAGTGCTTGAAACGAATTTCCCAAACCTCATCCAACGCGGACCAAAGGTCCGCGTTGGATGAGGTTTGGGCTTGGTTTTCTTTACTATTATTTTCTATAATCATGTCATCCTTTCAGGATTTTAAAAAATTTCAAGAAAAATTATGTTTCTGATTCTAATTAATTTTTAAAGGTTAATTCTGATTATTTCTAGCAATCATCAGCATTATAGCCTTTGAATATTGGTAAAACTAGTTATAGGTAAAGAAACGGATATTCGAATAATAATTTCATAAATTCAATATTTATTAATAGAACGTAGCTTTGTTTGATTTTGGAATAGTTTCATTAATTAATCAAAACAATATTTTGGTAGTTAAGAATCTTGTTTTTTAAAGACTAAGCCTTTTATTTGAATGTTTAAAGGTCTAATTTTCAATCAAAATAAAAAGCACAAAGCAAACTTATCTTGCAGAAAATTGCCTATTTTATGCCAACTTATATGAGCAAATACCTACTCTTTTTTCTTTTTATACTGAGGAGCAGTTTTTCTTTTTCTCAAATAGATTCAGCAATTGAGGCATCTGATACAAAGTGGTATGCAGATAAATTTAAGAATCTAATCGAAAAACCAAATGAGGTAGATTTGGTTAATTTTATAGATAATTTGAGCCTTCATACTGTTAATTCAACTATTTCTCTTAAAGTACTAAAGAGTTACATTAGTAAGATTGAAAACTTTTATAAAATCCATCCTGAATTAGCGCATACAAGATATCTTTTGAATTTTACAAAAGCTGTGATGGAAATGTATATGGGGCATCCAGAAAAATTTCGTCAAATTATTGCTGAAACAGAACTTGATTTGAAAAGAGAAAAAAGGTATAAAGAATTGTTTCATCTTAACCTTCAAATTTGTCACTTTTTACCTTCTGTTAATTACCGAAACGAAGCTAAGGAGCATTTTTATGAAAATGAAAAACTTCTTTCTGATTTAAAAGGATCGGGGATATCAAATTTTAAAGGTTTTGAAGCTGTTCAAAATGCTAATTCTTTCGGTTATTTATTTTTAACGGAAGAGCAAATAGATTCTGCTGAAAAATATTTCAGAATTGGCTTAGGAAGGGCTGTTGAAAACAAAGATTCTGCATGGATAGGCATAATATCAGGAAATTTAGGTGCGGTTTTATTTAGAAAGGGTAATTATGCTCAAGCTGAAAAGTTATTAATCATTGATAAAACTGAATCAATTAAATCGAACCAAATTACAAGCGGAATAAATGCTATTTTTATGTTGGCTGATTTAAAACTTTCTCAGGGAGATTTAATAACTTCTGAAGCATATTTGAATGAGGCAGGTAGTTTATTAAAGCAACTAAATATCAATGATGAAGAAATATTGAATTATTATTTTATAGAGGAATCAAACAAATTGGGCCATTTGTTTATGCTTAAAGGTGATTTTAAAAATGCAGATATTTATTACCAAAGGGCGCACAATAAATTAAAAAGTTTATTAAAACAAAAGCTACCAATTATGACCAATCTCAATAATAGAAGGTATTCTTTTGAGGATAATGTACATAAAATTTCTGAATTAGAAGATAGATCACAAAGACGACAATACATTATCTGGTTTATTGCTTTGTTATTGATATCACTTCTGATTATTCTATACAACCAACGTAGATTCAATCTGCGATTAAAAGAAAAGAATAGTCAAATTGAAGAACAGGCGAAAGTTTTACAAGAGTTAAATGCACAAAAATCTAAATTATTTTCTGTAGTGGCACACGATATGAGGAGCCCTTTTGCTAACTTAAGAAACTTAATAGATTTACATGCAGATAAGGCCTTGAGTGATGAAGAGTTTTTGTTGTTTTGTAAAGATATAAATAAGTCAATTCATGGCCTATCTGGTACTTTCGAGAATATCATGAGTTGGGCAAAAGTTGGCATGGAGCAAGGAATTAAGGTTAATATTGAGAGCTTGAATTTTGCCTCAATCATTTCAGAAATCATCCTTCAAATTAATCCCATTTGTGAGGTAAAATCAATTTCAATTCAGTACACTGAAAATGCCACAAATGAGTTTTTAGCAGATAAAAATCTCATGTTAGTAGTTTTACGTAATTTAATACATAATGCCATTAAATTTTCACATGCTGGCTCAAAGATTTCAGTACTTTATTCAGTTAATTCTAATAACAATAGTGAAGCATTGATTGAAATTATAGATAAAGGAATTGGTATAGATGATGAAATGCTGGATAAGCTTAATAATAGCAATTCAAAGCTTAGTTTAAATGGCACACAAGGAGAAAAGGGTAGTGGTTTAGGATTAATGATTTGTAATGAATTTATCCTTGCAATGAATGGTCGTTTGAAAATTGAAAGTAATATTGGTGAAGGAAGTACTTTTACAATTTTTCTGCCATTAAATATTTATAATAAGTAGTTTCTCTAATTGTAATATTGAATTATTAGTTTAAGAAATATGGTTTTTACCTCCAATTTCAAAGCTATTTTGGTTCTTAAAAGATTATTCAAATGTATATTAAGGGTTTAGAAACTGCTTAATTATTTATGTTGTACAATTCACTTTATCTAGCAGAATCCGTTATTTTTGACGAATTATATGAAAGGGATTCTACCAATTTTTATCTTCATTTTCTTAGGAAAATTTGCTAGTTCTCAAATTGATTCAGCTTTTGAAGCAAAAAACCATAAATGGTATAAGGATCATTATGTTAATTTGATTCAGAAGCCTAGTATGAATGATTTGCATACTTTTTTGGGAAACTTAAGATGGCATGCATCACATTCTGAAATTCCACTTAAAGATGTGAAATTTTACATAAGTAAATTAGACACTTACTTTGATAATCATCCTGAGTTTTTAAAAGAAAAATATGAGCTTAACTTTATTAAGGCAGTTGTCCAAATGCACACTGGTCATCCAGAACGATTTCATTTAATTATCAAAACTGCCCAAGAGGACCTTATTAAAGGAAGATACTACAAAGAATTGATACATTTAAATCATGAAGTTTGTCATTTTCTTCTAACTGTTAATCATAAAAAAGAAGCTAAACTTTACCTGCATCAAAACGAGAAAGTTTTTGCAGATTTAAAAGCTTCTGGTTTTAAAGATTTTAAGGGATTTGAAACTGTTCAAACAGCTAATTCATTAGGCTTTTTATATAAATCAGAAGAACAATTGGATTCAGCTGAAAGGTATTATAGAATTGGATTAGAAAGGGCAAAGGAAAATCAAGATGTAACATGGATTGGATTAATTTCTGGAAATCTTGGTGATGTTTTAGTGAGAAAAGGACAGTATGAACTTGCAGAAGATTTGTTTAAAACTGATAAAAAAGAATCTTTAAAATCGGGGCAGGTTACGAGCGCTGTCAATGCTATTTTAGCTATTGTAGATATTAAAGTCTCACAGAATAAAATTAATGAGGCAGAATCTTACATAAAGGAAGCTGATTCATTAATAGTTGGATTAAATTCGACTGATAATGAGTTGATAGATCATTATTTTGTACAACAAACTAAAAGGTTGGGCGATTTGTATTTGTTGAAAGACGAAAAGGCTAAGGCAAAAGAAAATTTTGAAAAAGCATTTTTAAGGCTCAAAAATAGTAATAATAATAATTTACTTTTAAAAAACAGTCTAAATAATAGAAGGTATTTATTTGAAGACAATGTTCACAAAATTGTAGAATTGGAAGAAAAGTCACAAAGAAGGCAATATATCATTTGGGCTATTTTCATCATTTTATTTTGGTTAGTATTAACTGTTGTGAATCAAAAGAGATTTAATAAGCGATTAAAGATAAAAAATGCGCTTATTGAAGAACAAGCAAAGGGTCTTGAAGAATTAAACTTGCAAAAAACGAAGCTCTTTTCTATAGTAGCTCATGATATGAGGAATCCTTTTGCTAATTTGAGAAATTTAATTGATTTACATAGTGATAAAGCATTAAGTGATGAAGAGTTTCTTATGTTTAGTAAAGATATAAATAAATCAATACATGGGCTTTCTGGTACTTTCGAAAATATCATGAGTTGGGCGCAAGTTGGCATGGAGAAAGGTATAAGGGTAAATATTACAAGTTTAAATTTTGCATCATTAGTTTCAGAAATAATTCTTCAAACTCAGCCAATTTGTGAAGCTAAATCAATTTCTATTCAGTATATTGAAGATGATTCTGATGCAATTTTGGTCGATAAAAATTTAATGTTAGTGGTATTGCGTAATTTGATACAGAATGCAATTAAGTTTTCTCATATTGGCTCACAAATAATAGTTCAATATTCTATAAATCCTGAAAATAGAAAAGAAGCTTCAGTTCAAATAATTGACAAAGGAGTTGGTATGAATGAAGAACAACTTAACAGACTAATTAATAGCAACTCTAATCATAGTCATACTGGCACGCAAGGAGAAAAAGGTAGTGGATTGGGATTAATGATTTGTAAGGATTTTATTGTAGCTATGAATGGCCGTTTGAAAATTGAAAGTAAAGTTGGGGAAGGAAGTGTTTTTAAGGTGTTTTTGCCATTATCAAAACAGTAATTAAGGTAGGAAGCCATGCAATAATAAAGGCAATTGGTAAGCTTTTAAAAAGAATAAATAGAACATATTCCTCGTTTCGGATGATATTAAAACTACCATGAAAACAAACCCGCATCACTGCTCCAATTGTAATTGAAACAATAGTCATTCTTATGATGTCTATAGGATAAGAAGTAAGAACGAAAAAGGCTATGCTGAGGAATAAAGGGATTATAAAATTGTGTTTCTTAGTCTCAATATATTGCCAAATCTTGTATTCAAAATCCGATAAGAAAAAGTTCAATTCTGGCATAGGCTCAACAATTTTCATATTTGCTTCTTCCGTATCTTCTTTATCAAAAGCATAATCTTCGGCTACATTTAATGGATTTTGTTGCATAAGGAAACATAAATGCCAATAAACTTTAGGAAATTTCTCGCAAAAGGCCTGTGGTACTTCAAAGAAATTTTCAATACAAACAGAAAAGAACTCAGCTTGATTTGTTCCTCCATATTCTCGGAAGAAGTCTTGTTTCGCATTTCTTATCTGTGTAAAATACTTGCTCCATGTGCTTCCCAATCATCGTAATAATGAAATAACCTGAAATTGTCCTCATAGCTATCATTTACACTTAATCTAAGAATATGTGCGAATTCATGTAAGCCGAGATTATATGTTGCAGTATCTGGTTCGTATCCACTAACAAAATCTTCCCATGAAAGAAATACTACACCATTGCCCATGGCAAGACCTTTTACCCAAGCTTCTGAAAGTTTGCTGTAGAATATTCCCGGGAAAATTACCACACCTTTTAGATTCGGTATTAGCGGATTACTGAAACCAAATGTTAATTGTGCAATACATCCTGAAATCAGAATTTTTACTTCATCTGTTATTACAAAATCTTCTCTTTCCTGAAATTCAATTTCAGATTTAATGAGGAAGGTTCTATGTGCAAATTTGTGTTTTCCTTTTTCGCTTAATCCTTTATAGTAAGGGTTTTTGCTTTCAAGCAGTTTATTGTATTCATAAAAGCCTGCAAAATTGCTAAACGATTCACCGTACTTTTCTTTTTCTCCAAAAACTTTAAAGCGAACGATTCCCCAAATGATTACAAATACATAGAATATTATTTCATGTATAGGAATAGTATAATTCAAAATATTATTCCTGTTTTTTATCCTGAACTTCCTTTGCTTTTTTTGCTAAAACATCGTCTAGTAATTGCATACCAAGTAATCCGCTAATGGCGCCATTTGTGCCATCTCCAGAACCTGAAATCAATACATCAGGAATAATTTTTACACCTTGATTTCCTATAACTTCTGTTACTTTTAATTTGGTAAAGTTGTCGCCACCCATTGCAGAAACTGATAGTTTATACGATTCAGCATTCGATTTTCCAATAGCCAAAATTTTCTCAGCTTCAGCATTACCTTCAACAGTTATTTTTTCGGCTTCTGCATTTGCAAGCGCTTTAATTTTGGCTGCATCTGCATTTGCAATTAATTTGGTTTTTTCAGCTTCAGCACCAGCAATTACTTTTAATCTTTCAGCTTCTGCTGTTGCTTGAATTTTTACGCTACTTGCTTCTCCTTCTGCTTTTTTAACAGCAGCATCTGCTACTCTTTGTGCAATCCAAACACCTTGATCCGATTTTACAATTTCTTTTTGCATATCGGCAATGGCAGTTTCTTTTTCTAAAGTCTGACGTGTTTGTTCTGCTTTTTTCTGTGTTTCAAATGTTACATTTTGTTCTTCTGCAAGTTTTCTATCGGTTAACGTTTTCATCAAACTTTCTGGTGGTACAATGTCTCCAATTAAAGTATCAACTCCGTTTACATTGTATTGTTCCAAAACTCTTCCAATATGCATTTTAGCAGATTCCTGTCTTTCTTTTCTAGTTCCCAAGAAAGCAATAACATCGCTGTCTTGAGCTGAGTTTCTAAAGTAGTTTCCAATAGTTGGTTCTAATACTTGGCTAACCAAATTATTCATATTACCAAAACGAGCAATTACTTTTGGTGCTTCAGTTGTAGGAATATGAATGATTTGTGAAACGTCTAAATTAAAAGGGAAACCATCTTTTGAACGCACTGTAATAGTAGAAAGGTTTTTATCTAATTGATGTGATTCACTTCTGGCACTTGCCCAGTTAAGAACAAGGTTTGTTGTTGGTACCAGTTCAACTCTCATGATAAATGTGTTTACTGGATACTTACCCGGTCCGAATGGTTCTGCCCAAACACCTTTTTCGCCTTTACTTACAATATTACCATGTTTAAATTCACTTCCACTTAAATCAGTTCCTTCATTTCCAACATAACTGATTACAACACCAACATGACCAATAGGAATTTCTGTCATTTTAATTTGTTCAACCTGTACAAACCAAGGATTTAAATAGTAAGAACCAGCTAATATTACCTGAGGTTGAAGTCCTTTATTACCACCACTATTTAAGAAAGAACCAACATCTTGGAAATTATTATGACCACCAATTTGTTTACCTGCAATACTTCCTTCTTCAATAGGTTGTCCATCTAAAGTTGTAACAATACCAACCATGTTTTCCTGAATGATGGTCATATCAACAATAATTACATCAAACAAAAAAGCATTGATACGATAAGTACCTGCTGTAATAAAAGCAGCTTGTCGACCTTTGCAACCACCATTTTTTAAGAACATTTGGGCACTTTGAAATGCATCACATTCAATTTTACGGGCCAAGATATGACCTGTTGGAAGCTCATTACCATCTTTTGCAACAAACAAACCAATTTTACCCTCAGGAATTACTGTTAGGGCTTGCATGGTAATTTCATATTGCCAAATCCATTTCCAGAAGTATATTCCTGGTGCAAGGGTTTGAGCTTGAAAACCAGCTTCACCTTCTAAAGCAATGATTCTTCCATCAGGCAATTCTCTTTTATCTCCAAAAAGCACAAATTTTTTGGTAACCAATCCAATTCTATCTTCAGGAACAATGACTATTCCAAGTAAAACTCTGAAGGTAAATTTGTAAAAAATAAGCAGTAACACAGGCACTGCAATTGAAATGATAGTAGTAAGTTCCATAGGTTTAAAATGAAGTGTAAAATTAAATATTTTTAGGAATTATTCTTTCCTTCAAAATTTATTTAGTAAAAGATATTGAAGAAATTGATTTCAGTA
>JAIYDG010000551.1 GCA_027487625.1 Bacteroidota bacterium | reverse complement strand
TAACCATATTTTTTTGGCATCATTATTGAAATTTACCAAATATGAGAATATTACTTCTGATCTTATTTTCTGTTTTTTTAGCATCTAGTATATTTGCTAAACCTAAGTATAATTTAGGAACTAAGACTAGTTCTAGTTCTGGTGAATTTGGATTAAAATATGTGCATGTTTATAACAAAACCACTACATCGAATTCATTCAAAGAAAATTTTGATGGTATAGGATTACATATTGGAAAAGCATTGGTTGACAATTCAGGATTTCAAACTTATATGGGTTTAAATTTTGAAAACCTTTGGCTTGGAAAAGAAAGGAATAAAGTAGATAATTATATTTATAAAACAGTGAGTGTTGCCAATTCTATTGGTCCTTATATAAAAGTTTCAATTGGTAATAATTTCAGAATTTTTGGTGTTGCATCAATAGGAATAATCAATTTTACTGGCAAAACTATATCAAAATTACATCCTGCATATTCTAACGAAACAATCTTTTGGGACGACAGGAAAGTAAATACAATAGTTACCAATACCAATTATTACAAAGGTCTTGGATTTGGAATTAGAATTGGTTGGCTAGAATTATCTGTGACAAACAATTCCATCCTTCCTACTAAAATTTTGGACCCAGGAACAATTGAAATGGATAACTCTGGCAATTTAACTAGTTATAGCTTGTCTAATTCACCCAATAACATTTGGATGATGTCTTTTACATTTTCACCAATTATACATTAATTAGATATTCTATATAAGTATTTGTGATTTCTTCAATTTCCAAATTAAAGGCATAAAAAAAGGCGCTTGAAGCGCCTTTGTGATCCCGCTGGGACTCGAACCCAGGACCCCTACATTAAAAGTGTAATGCTCTACCAGCTGAGCTACGGAATCATGTTACTTTGTGCAATTGCTTACTGATAACGTGGGTGCAAAAGTAGGGACAATTTTCACTTTATCAAATATCTCTACAAATATTTTTTATTTTTTTCTTTTCATTACTGAAAACCAGCGAAAAGAATTTTTTATTTTATTTATTTAATCTGCTAATTCTGCTTGAATTTCTTCTAAACTCATCGCATTTTCAATTCTAAAATTGCCAATAGCAGTTCTGCATAAACTATCAAGATAGCCTCCACCACCTAATAATTTACCTAAATCATGTGCCAAAGAACGGATGTAAGTCCCCTTACTACATATAACTTTAAACTCAACTATTGGCCAATTGGTTTTAGTAATTTCAAATCTTTCAATAAAGATTCTTCTTGGCTCCATCTTCATCTCTTCGCCTTTTCTTGCAGATGTATAAGCTCGTTGTCCATTAACTTTAATAGCAGAATATTGCGGTGGAATTTGAAATTGTTCACCTTCAAATCTACTCGCAGCCAATTGAATTTCTTCTATGTCTAAAGGTTGCATATCGAACTCAAAATCAACCTCAGTTTCTTTATCAAAACTTGGTCTGCTTGCTCCCAAATAAATGCTTCCGGTATACTCCTTTACCATGCCCATATAGGAATCAATATTTTTGGTTTCTTTCCCTATACAAACAATTAAAAGTCCAGTAGCAAGCGGATCTAATGTTCCAGCATGTCCAACCTTAATTTTCTTCTTTTTACCTTCTACAACTCCTAAATCTCTATGAAGTTTATGAATAATCATTCTTTTGATTTTGTTAGTTACATCAAAAGAAGTCCAGGTAAGTGGTTTGTTTACAAGAATGACAGAGCCATTCTCTAAGTCGATTGGCATTTATCTTATAAAATTTGAAGTTCGTATCCAGCAAAATACAATGCTAGGATAATGCTACCTACTATGATTCTATACCAACCAAAAACTTTAAATCCATTTTTTGTTAAAAATGCAATGAAGCCTTTAATAGCAATTAAAGCAACTATAAATGCAACAATATTACCAATCATAAGTACTGGAAGATTATCTGCATTAAATCCAAATTCTTTGTGGTACTTTAACATTTTATATCCGGTTGCAGCAAACATTGTAGGAACCGCTAAGAAGAAAGAGAATTCAGCAGCAGCTTTTCTTGTAAGCTTTTGAGATAAGCCCCCGATAATAGTAGCAGCCGAACGCGACACTCCGGGAATCATGGCAATAACTTGAAAAAATCCAATGGTTAATGCTTTCTTCCATGTAACCTCATCGTCATTTGAATTTTCATTATCAAGCCATTTATCAATGAATAATAATAGTATTCCACCCAATAATAATGATATCGCAACAACGATAACATTCTCTAAAAGTGAGTCAATAAAATCGTTTAATAAAAAGCCTAAAACTGCGGCAGGTAAAAACGCAATAGCAAGTTTTAAATAAAAATCAAAGGTTTGAAAGAATCGTTTCCAATACAAAACTATAACTGAAAGGATAGCTCCAAACTGAATTGCAACAGTAAACATTTTCACGAATTCGTCTGATTGAATTCCTAAAATTGATGATGCAATAATCATATGACCAGTAGATGATACTGGCAAATATTCAGTAATTCCCTCAACAATAGCGAGAATTACAGCTTCTAAAATTCCCATTATTCAGCTTTACTTTTACGCATTATTGCGAAAATGCCAACTACAAATCCACTTAAAACAACAATTGGTGCTAAGGTTAATTTTCTAAAATCAAAAATATCCTCAGAGCCTGTCATTAAAGCAAATCCTACAAAAATAATTGCAACTGAAGCAATCATTAACATGTAATTTTCTTTACCAAAAATGAAGCTTTGGTTGCCAGAAATGTCTTTTTTAGGTTTTAAATTTTCTTTACTCATGGTTGCAATATCTGTTAAACAAGGAATTAATACAAATCTTCTATTTTGGTATTGAGATACCTTTTGGTACTTAACCAGCTGCTAAACATACTCATACCTATCCCAAGTACCAATAAAAAAACGAATAATAAAAAGAATTTTCCAGTATCATAAAGTTGTTCTATTGATGGAATCCAAAGTGGTAAGGCATTCAAAATACTCATTAAAATGGCCAATGAGATAACCCAACCGAAGAATCCATTTCTTACTGACCTCCAAACAAATGGTTTAATAATGAACCAATGTGTTGCTCCAACCAATTGCATACTTTTAATTGCAAATCTTTGTGCATACAAATTTAATCTCACCGTATTATTGATTAATATGGCTGAAATAAATGCAAATAAAAGTGACAATCCTATTAAGACCACACCAATTGATTTAATATTAGATGATGCTTGTTCAAAAACTGTTCTTTGGTAACTCACTTCAATAACCATTGAAATTTGCTTTAATACACCTTCAATTCTATTAAGTTCATCTGAACTAGTAAAATCTTCCTTTAATTTAATTTGAAATGATGGCATTAAAGGATTAAATCCCAAAAAACTAATAAAATCCTGTCCTATTTCCCTGCTAAAATCAGCAGCAGCTTGTTCTTTACTAATGAATTTCAGCTCTTTTGCAAAGTTTTCAGTCTGAATTTTTTGTTGAATTTGATTTATTTGCTCCTGACTAATATTTTCATTTAAAAACAATTGCACCACCATATTTTCTTTAATCGCTGTACCCAGTTTTACCGATTGAATCATCAGAATACCCAATAAACCAAGCATTAACAAAACCATAGAGATACTTAGTATGGCTGAAATATAACTGACTTTTCTTCTTTGTTTCATCGTAAAAACGCAATTTATAGCTAACAAAAATACACCCTAAGCCAAGCAAAATAAAAATCCAAATTGGAAAAGCCTCAACATGCGTCTATTTTTGCAGACTTTAAAAACCAGATTCAGATATATGAGTAAAGAATACAAGCATTCGGAAATTGAAAGTAAGTGGCAACAATATTGGAATGAAAATCAGACTTATAAAGTTGAGGAAGATTCTTCAAAACCAAAATTCTATGTGCTTGATATGTTCCCTTATCCTAGTGGTGCAGGTTTACATGTAGGACATCCACTGGGTTATATTGCTTCAGATATTTACAGCAGGTATAAAAAACTAAAAGGATTTAATGTTTTACATCCAATGGGTTATGATGCTTTTGGTTTACCAGCTGAACAATATGCTATTCAAACCGGGCAACATCCTGCAATAACAACTAAGGAAAATATTGCTCGTTACCGCGAACAATTAGATAAAATTGGTTTTTGTTACGATTGGTCTCGTCAAGTAAAAACATCTGAACCGGAATATTATAAATGGACTCAATGGATTTTTTTGAAATTATTCCATTCATGGTATAATCCTATCCATAACAAGGCTGAAGGTATTGATATTTTAATTAAAAGATTTGAGGAAAATGGATGTTTAGGAACATCAGATCAAATCTTAACAGGTGGAATTGAAACCAATGTAGAGGCCTTTAATTCAGATGATTGGAAATCTTATTCTGAAAAACAAAAAGAAGCTGTTTTAATGAATTTCAGATTGGCATATTTAGCTGAAAGTTATGTAAACTGGTGTCCTGCTTTAGGAACCGTTTTAGCCAATGATGAAGTAAAAGAAGGTGTAAGTGAAAGAGGTGGTTATCCTGTAGAAAGGAAATTGATGATGCAATGGAGCCTTCGTATTACTGCTTATTCAGATAGATTGCTTCAAGGATTAGAATCATTAGATTGGACCGATTCATTAAAAGAAGCACAAAGAAATTGGATTGGAAAAAGTACTGGTGCTTCTGTGTTTTTTCCGGTGAAAGGTTCTGAAAAAAAGATTGAAGTTTTCACAACTAGACCTGATACTTTATATGGTGTTAGTTATGTTACACTTGCTCCTGAACATGATTGGGTTTCTGAATTAACTACTTCAGAAAATAAAATTGCTATTGATGATTACGTGACTTATGCTAAAAACAGAAGTGAACGTGAAAGAATGGCTGATGTGAAAAAAGTAAGTGGTCAGTTTACTGGTTCATATGCTATTCATCCATTTACAGGACAAGAAATTCCTATTTGGATTGGAGATTATGTTTTAGCAGGTTATGGAACAGGCGCTGTAATGGCTGTTCCTGCTCATGATAGCAGAGATTTCGCTTTTGCTAAACATTTCAATTTACCTATCATTCAAGTAATTGAAACTCCTGAATCTTTTGATTTAAACCAAGCTTCTTGGGATGAAAAATCTGGTAAATTAATTCATTCTGATTTTTTAAATGGATTAGATGTTAAAGATGCAATTTATGCTTGTATTGAACATTTGGAGAAAATTGGAGTTGGAAAAGGAAAGACCAATTTTAGATTAAGAGATGCCATTTTTGGTAGACAAAGATATTGGGGAGAACCAATTCCAATATATTATAAAGATGGAATTGCATATCCATTAAGTGAAGATGAATTACCATTGTTATTACCTGAAGTTGATAAGTATTTACCAACTGAAACGGGTGAACCTCCTTTGGGTAGAGCAAAAGATTGGAAATATAAAGGTGAATATGAGTATGAATTAAGCACTATGCCAGGTTGGGCCGGAAGTTCATGGTACTTTTTGAGGTATATGAATCCTACAAACCAAACTGAATTTGCATCAAAAGAAAGCTTAAATTATTGGCAACAAGTAGATTTGTATTTAGGTGGAAGCGAGCACGCTACAGGTCATTTATTGTATGTACGTTTCTGGACAAAATTCTTGTTTGATTTAGGCTTAATTCCTGTTGATGAACCAGCAAAAAAGTTGATTAATCAAGGAATGATTCAAGGTACTTCAGAAAAATTGAGAAAGATTGAACCTAGCAGATCTCGATTATATAATGTTGTCACTATCAATAATGATAAAGGAGAAGCAGTTGATTCATTTTACGAACTTATCATAAATGGTAAACAATTTAAGTTTGCTTCTCGCCCTTCAGATTTGTTTATAAGTGAAAACGCATTGAAGTATTTTGAAACAGAAAACCCAAGTTTTTCATCTTCAAATATTGACGTAAACTATGTTGAAAAAGCAGTCGTAAAATATCCTGAATTCATCAAAGCACATCATTATGAAAACGCAGTATTTTTAACTGCCGGTGGATTTTATCACCAAGGTGAATTTACTACTTTTAACAACAATGAATCTGAGCAGATTATTTGCTTCCAAGAGGTAGAAAAAATGTCTAAATCGAAATATAATGTTGTAACACCTGATACCATTGTAGAACAATTTGGTGCTGATACTTTGCGTTTATACGAAATGTTTTTAGGTCCTTTAGAACAAAGTAAACCATGGAGCACACAAGGAATTGAAGGTGTTTCTAGGTTCTTGAAAAAACTATGGCGTTTGTTTTTTAATGCTGATGGTGAATTAGTAATTAGTAATGAACCAGCACCAAAACCTGCTTTAAAAAGCTTACACAAAACCATTAAAAAGGTTGCTGAGGATATTGAAAATTTCTCATTCAACACATCCGTAAGTACTTTTATGATTTGTGTAAATGAACTTACAGAATTGAAATCAAATCATCTTGAAGTTTTAAGAGATTTGATTATTGTAATGAATCCTTATGCGCCTCATATTACTGAAGAATTGTGGAACAGATTGGGAAATAAAGAAAGTATTACAAAAGCCAGTTTCCCAGTATTTAACCCAGAGTATTTAATTGAAGATTCATTCTCTTATCCAGTTTCAATTAATGGAAAACATAGAACCAAAATTGAATTCAGTCTACAAGCAGATGTTAAAGAAATTGAAGCAACAGTTTTAGCTGATGAAATCGTTCAAAACTGGTTAAAAGGTGAAACTCCTAAAAAGGTGATTTTCGTAAAAGGAAAGATTGTCAATATTGTATTATAAGAAATAACACATCAAAAAAAAGCCCGTAAATATTGAATTTACGGGCTTTTTTTATGATAAATCCTGAAGATTAAATCGCTTCAATTAAATCTTGTCTGGTAATAATATGTACATCACCCATTAAATCTTTTACCAATACAGCAGCATTGTCTTTTGTAATCAAACGACTTACTTCTTCCATAGAAGCATCCGGACTAACAAATGGGAAGCTTGGAGACATTAATGAATTTACAGATTTTGATTTAATATCATGACCTTCCATGATGCTATTAAACAATTGGGTATCGTTTAATGAACCAGTAAAGTCTCCATCAGCATTTGTTACTGGAACTTGTGATATAAAGAACTTACGCATCATTCTAGTGGCAGCATCAATGGTATCAGTTTCTTTTACTGTAATTAACTTTTGGTGTTTATGACTTTCAATCAAATGAATGGCTTTAGTTTGTTCATTCGATAAGAATCCACGGTCGCGCATCCAATCATCATTAAACATTTTTCCAAGGTAACGAGTACCATGATCATGGAAGATAACTACTACCACATCATCCTTCTTAAACATATGACGCATTTGTAGCAAACCCGCCATGGCAGAGCCAGCAGAGTTACCAGCAAAGATTCCTTCTTCACGAGGAATTCTTCTTGTCATTACAGCTGCATCTTTGTCAGTCACTTTTTCAAAATGGTCGATTACATTAAAATCTACATTCTGAGGTAAGAAGTCCTCTCCTATTCCTTCAGTAATATATGGATAAATTTCATCCTTATCAAAAATGCCGGTCTCTTTGTATTTTTTGAAAACAGAACCATAAGTATCAATTCCTAAAATCTTAATATTAGGATTCTTTTCTTTTAAATATTTACCCGTTCCGCAAATAGTACCACCTGTTCCTACACCTACAACCAAATGAGTAATTTCTCCCTGAGTTTGCTTCCATATTTCAGGTCCGGTGCTTTCGTAATGTGCAGCAGAATTCGATAAATTATCATATTGGTTTGGTTTCCAAGAATTAGGAATATCTCTAACCAAACGAGATGAAACTGAATAATAAGAACGTGGATCTTCAGGATCAACATCTGTAGGACAAACAATTACTTCAGCTCCAAATGCTTTTAATGCATCAACTTTTTCTTTGCTTTGTTTATCTGTTGTTGTGAAAATACAACGATATCCTTTGATTACAGCCGCAATCGCCAAACCCATTCCTGTATTGCCACTGGTACCTTCAATAATGGTATAACCCGGTTTTAAACGACCATCCTTTTCAGCATCTTCAATCATTTTAAGAGCCATACGGTCTTTAATTGAATTACCGGGATTAAAAGTTTCAACCTTTGCCAATACAGTACAAGGTAGTTCTTTCGTGATTTTATTTAACTGAACAAGTGGCGTATTACCAATTGTTTCAAGAATATTTTTGCTCCACATACCATGCGAAGGTAAAATTTTCAAGCAATTTAAAAAGAAGCTAAATCAGGTAAATTGATATTTAGGCTTAATACATAAGCTGCAATGGTAATTATAGAGTATAAAATTAACTCGCCTATTGGAGTATATTTTTTCACATCAACACCTTGAGTTTTGCAGTATATCACAAGCATTATCTTCTCAATTATATAAGAAATTACTGTTGCATAGGCAATTCCTCTAAGACCTAAACCAAGCTGTACAAACCAAAAAGATAAAATTAAATTGATGATTAAATAATTGGTTGATATCAAATAAAACACCCTGTTTTTCATCAAGCCCATAATAACAGTTTGAGGAAAAATCATCCTACTGATAATCAATAATAGATAAATGTTAAATACCTGGTAACCTTCAACCAAATCTTTATTATAAGCCAATTGAAACAAATACTTACTGGTGAATATCAATAATATCGTTGCAGGAAATAACCAGCGCATGAGCCTTCTCGAAGATTGTTTTAATCGTTTTAATCCTTCTTCCAACTGACCTTCTTTATTTAAATTAGCAATTTCACCACTGTATATATTACTCAATGAATTGGCTAAAATTAAAAATATGGGAAGCTCTTTTGATGCATACCTAAAAATTGCAAAATCAACTTTACTGAAATAATAACTTACAATATAACTATTGATATAATCCATACTGCCGGCTAGTAATATGCTGAACATAAATGGAGTTACCTTTTTCATGAAGTCCAAAATCAACCTTGTATGAATGGTGATTGTTGAATACTTCATCAATAAAATGATGGTATAATTGAACTTAACCAATGATAATATCAACCATAAGTTAATGGCAAGATTTAAAGTTTGTCTGTTAAATATTGGCCAACACAACAATAAAATCTGTGCTAAAAATGTAAGTGAACCCCAAATAATTAATGAACGGTATTTCTCTTTTAGGTAGAAAATATAATCCGCTAAATAACTCGGAGTATTCAAAAAAATCACGATAGCAAACATCTGATATAGGTCCTTATCTTCGGGATTAAAATACCCAGTAACAAAAGCTGCAATCCCTGCCAGTAAAGAGAAAAACGTAAGTATAACAAATGCGTTAAACAGTATCCTTTTTTGCTTTTCTTCTGAACTTGAATTGTAAAATGGAATCAAGGTATTAGTAATACTCGATACCCAAAACCAAGTTAAACTGCCACTTAATAAAAGTAACATTTCGTACCTACTAATAATTAATGTTCCATAACCACCTGAATATTGGTAGTAAGTTATTTTAGCTAGAAGGATTGATATAAGGAAAAAAGCTCCAAATCTCAGAAACTGAAAAATTTGAAGACTGTTGTATTTATTTAATGTGAATGATTTAAACAATAGTCCTATACCTCTTAAACCTCAAATATATAAAAAGATAGCTTTTCTAAAAGCATCTTATTTCTTTGATACATTTATTGGCTTAAGGTTTAATAACAAAGAATTTCCAATTACAATTACATCACTAAAGGCCATCGATAAGGCTCCTAACATAGGATGCATATAGCCCGCAGCTGCTAATGGAATACATAAAGCATTGTAAAAGAAGGCCCAAAATAAGTTCTGTTTAATGGTTCTATAGGTTAATAAACTCAATTGATGCGCCTCCATCAAACTATTTAAATCACTTTTCATTAACACCACTTGAGCTGCCTGACGTGCAATATCATTGGCTTTACTGAATGAAATAGAAACATTAGCTTCTGTCATGGCCGGAGCGTCGTTAATACCATCGCCAATCATACATAAATACCCAGCTTCTTTATAATGTTTTAGTTTATCTAACTTAGTTTGAGGCATCAAATCACCATAAGCCTCACCTTTCCAGTTTATTGCAACTACAGTTTTATTTACTTTTTCTTGTTTGTCACCACTTAAAATCACAGAATTAATATGTTCCTTATTCAGGTAGCCTGATACCAATTCAGCATCAAGTTTCATTTCATCTAGTAAATTTAAACTCGCTAAAACCTCACCATTAGCACTAAGTTCCAAATCTGAATCATTACCTGTTTTTCCAAAAAAGTACTTCACTCCTATTAACTCACATTCCATTCCTTTGCCTTTAATTTCTAAAATATGCTCAAGATTCAAAGGCTCTTTTAACCATTGTTTTTGGTTAATTACAAGTGATTTTGCAATTGGATGAGATGAATGTTGTTCAATTTGATAAATCAGGTTTTGTAAGAATTCCAATTGCTGTGGATCATTAACTTTTAATTCTGAAAATTTAAAATTACCTGTGCTTAATGTTCCTGTTTTATCAAAAATCCAGGTTTTGGTTCTGGCTAAAATTTCAATGGTATCTCCTCCTTTAATTAAGATTCCTCGTTTTGCTGCTCTACCAATTCCAACCATCACAGCTGTTGGTGTTGCAAGTCCCATTGCACAAGGACAAGAAATCACCAATACAGCAACAGCCCTTAACATACTTTGAGCCGAACCCAAATCAAGTATAAAATATGAAACCAAAAATGTGAGCAATGAAATGCCAATTACAACAGGAACAAAAATTGCTGAAACCCTATCTCCTAATTGTTGAATGGTAGGTTTATTCGATTGAGCCCTTTTCACCATTTCAATAATTTCGGCTAAAATGGTTTTTTTATGCGAAGTAGTTACTCTAACTTTTAATAAACCATCAGTTAAAATAGTTCCACCAATACAAGTACTTCCAAGCGTTTTGTGCTGAGGAATACTTTCACCACTAATCATACTTTCATCAACAAATCCTTCTCCTTCAACAATTTCACCATCAATTGGAATCTGGTCTCCAGCATTAATTCTGATAAAATCACCTGGTCTTAAATCTTCTACAAATACTTCCGATGCAATTTTACCAATCAATAATTTTGCTTTTTTAGGTTGCAATTTTGTAAGTGATTCCAAAGCTTGTGTAGTTCTTTTAACCGATCTTTTTTCAAGAAAATTTCCGAATAAAACAAAGCAGATTATACTAGCACCAGTTTCATAAAACATATACTGGTGCATATCATGCGAACCCCAATAGTAAAACGTTCCAAATACACTGTAAAATAAGGCAGAAGCAGCTCCTGTAAATATCAAAACATCCATATTTGGAACTCCGCTTTTCAGACTATAATAAGCGCTTTTTCCAAAATAATAAAGTCCTAAAGAATAAACAGGAACAGATAAAACCAATTGAAAAATCGCATCATGAAAAAGCCAAAAATCACTTATCATATGCAACATCAAAGGCAAAGTAAAAATGGCGGAGAAGACTAATTTTCCTTCTAATGTATAAAAAAATGATTCCTTATTGTTTTCATCTTCACCTTCTTTAATCACTTTATAACCTAGGTCTTCAATACCACTAATGATAATTTCTGGAGCTAATCCTGTTATATTTTCGAACCGCACTTCACCACTTGCAAAGTTTACATCTACTTGCTGCATCCCTTGTTTTTCAAGGCTTTTCCTGACACTCATCGCACAATTTGTGCATGTCATTCCTTCAACTTTCAACTCAGTTAATTCTGCATTCATAACACGAATTTAAGGAGATTTCACTTAAGCATTGAAAATGATTTATAGCAACAAAATCCTTATCAATTTTATCATTGAACAATCCAAATCCTAAGAAACATTTTTATTTGGGCGTTACCCCGCTTGAGGGCTGTGTCAGGCTATCCGTTCCAATCTTTTTGCTCGTGCCTCACAAAAAGGATTTCCACTGCTATCCTTAACGCGGCATTCGTTGTTGTACAAGTTCAATTTAATCAATCAGCATTTTTTTGCATTTTTAATTTATACAAAACTTCTTCTACTAAATCATCCAATCGTGAAAAAGCAAACCATTTCTTACCTAAATCTTTTAATGATGCTCCAAAATGATACAATTCCTTTTCATCTATTATTAAAAATCTATCATGAGATTTAGTTAATTTAGTGACTTTAATAGTTGGATTTTGTGCCTCATATTTTTTTAATGCCAGCAAAAATTCCTTACTTATGTTAGATGAAAACAAATCAACCTTAACATCTTTATTTCTATTATTCAACATAATTAAAATCGACTCATCTAGGTAGTTATCTATTAGAATAATCGATGATTGGGCAGATTGAATTATTTTAGAAACCAAAACGTATGCATCAAAAATTTGTCCATCAAAGAACAATCCCTTAGCAGGAATTTGATTCTTATCTTCTAATGCATTAAATATTTTTTCAAACTTTATATCTGCCTCTATTTGTTTGTTTTCAACCATATTGAGTCTCTGATATATGCCAGATTGGTCTTGAATAATTTTTCTCATCTTTACAAAAGCATCCATAATTTGAATACTCAATTGTATGGCAGTTTCACTTTTTAAAACTGCTGACAACATTGCAACTCCTTGCTCTGTAAAGGCATAAGGTTTATATTTTAGGTTTTCTCCTCGTTTAAATTTTGTCGCTGATTCCGAGATGTTCAAGGTCACAAAATGTGACCTTGAACATCTCCAATATTCTTCATCAGTTAATTGAAATCTAAAGGTTTCAGGAAAACGCATAAAATTTCGTTTTACAGCCTGATTTAAAACTTTGGTTTCAATGCCATAAACCATTGCCAGATCTTTGTCTATCATTACTTGTTTCGACCTGATTGAATAAATAAGGTTTTCAATTGAACTTATTTTTTTATCCTTTTCCACAGCTTTTTTTCTGAAAACTAAATCATGAAAATTGAAGTGTCAATTTTCATAACAATTCCAAAAAGATAAAATAGTAAGGTGTTGATTTTTAATAAGTTTATAAAATTAACTAATCTCACAATTTACCTAAATCACTACAGTTTAAGGATTACCTAAATTTTGGGCACAAAAAAAGGGAACGATTAAAATCGTTCCCTTTGGGTGGAATATGGGGCTCGAACCCACGACCTCCTGAACCACAATCAGGCGCTCTAACCAACTGAGCTAAAACCACCATGTTCCCTTTTGAGGACTGCAAATGTAGAAAAGAGAATAGATTTTGCCAAATACATTTTCTAATTTTTTCTTTCTAAGTTCGCAATCAAGCTATTAGCGTAAATTTGCTTCAACCTGATCCCAATTTAATACATTCCAGAATGCCGCTAAGTAGTCAGCACGTTTGTTTTGATACTTTAAATAATAAGCATGTTCCCATACATCACATCCCAAAATTGGTTTAGCTTTTACTTCCGCATTTTCCATAATTGTATTGTCTTGGTTTGATGTTGTAATAATTTTCAATGTACCCATTTGGTTTACTACCCAAACCCATCCTGAACCAAATAATCCCAATCCAGCTTTTTCAAATTCCTTTTTGAAATTTTCCATATTGCCAAAACTATTCTGAATCAAATTACTCATTTGAGCAGAAGGTTTTGTACCTGTTTTTAAAATGCTCCAAAAGAATGTATGATTCCAATGACCTCCGCCATGATTTCTAATTACATTTTTTACTGTATCAGGCATGCTATTCAAATTCCTTAACATATAATCTAAAGGAACATTTTTCAATTGAACCTCTTTATCCAATGCTTCATTCAATTTATTGATATAAGCTTGGTGGTGTTTGGTATGGTGAATTTCCATAGTTTTTGCATCAATATGCGGCTCTAAAGCACTGTATGCGTATCCTAAAGGCGGCAATTCATATTTACCATTAACAGGTTTTAATTCAGCTAATGATTTTGCACTTTCGTTTGT
Organism: Bacteroidota bacterium; assembly: GCA_027487625.1. GTDB lineage: Bacteria > Bacteroidota > Bacteroidia > UKL13-3 > UKL13-3 > CAISCU01. The sequence goes on along the minus strand of JAIYDG010000551.1, from coordinate 3,984 downwards.
CCCTGCAAAAATTTCAAGAGGATTACTTAATGCTACTGCTCCTAAAACTGCAGCTGATTTTAAAAAGTTTCTTCTATTTTTATTCGTTTCCATAGTTTAAAAATACTGCTTTATTATCAATTATTTGTAAAGGTTATTTTTGTTTTTTCATTTCCTTTTCAATAGTTCTAAAAACTCCCTCATTTTCTGCAAGATTCCTCCCCCATTTGGCAATCATTTCAACAACCGGAGTTAAACTTTTGCCAAAATCAGTTAATGAATATTCTACCTTTAATGGAACTTCCATAAATACTTCACGTTTCACCAATCCCGATTCTTCCAAAGCTTTTAATTGTAAACTCAGCATCTTTTCTGTGATATCAGGAATTTGCTTTTTCAATTCGGAGAATCTCATGGTTTTGTTTCTTAAATACCAAAGTATAACAGATTTCCATTTACCACCAATAAAACTCATAGTTACATCCAATGCACAATGAAAAGTTTCGCCATGTAAATCAATTACTACTTCCTTGTTCTGAATAATCATTTTCAAAAAATTACAATACTGTCAGAATTGACAGCTATTGCGAAGATAAAAACAAGAATCTACATTGCACTATAAAAATGATAGTAACTATGAAAAAAATAGGAATTTTAGGAACGGGTATAGTTGGAAAAACTATTGCTAACAGATTACTTCAATTAGGTTATGAAGTAAAAATGGGAAGTCGTACTTCAAACAATGAAAAAGCATTAAATTGGCTTAGTACAGCTGGGCCAAATGCCCAAATCGGGACCTTTGAGGAAGTTTCAATTCAATCAGATATCATATTTAATTGTACAAAAGGAGAAGCTGCAGAAGAAGCAATTCGCTTAACAGGTATTGAAAACCTAAAGTCAAAAATTTTAATTGACTTGAGTAATCCGCTTGATTTTTCTAAAGGAATGCCTCCAACTTTAATTCCACAATATGCCAATTCTTGGTCGATGGGTGAAGCCATTCAGCAATTATGTCCAGATACTTTTGTTATTAAAACATTAAATATGGTGAATTGTGAAGTGATGGTAAATGCAAGTTTACCTGGTGAGAATGGAAGTATGTTTATTTGTGGTAATGATTCTGAATCTAAAAAAACTGTATCAAAATTATTACAAGAATTTGGTTGGAATGATATCATTGATTTGGGTGATATCAGCGCTTCAAGAGGAATGGAAATGTTACTTCCAATCTGGTTACGACTTTGGAAAGCAACGGGTACTGGACATTTGGCTTTTAAAATTGTGAGGTAATTAAACCCCTAAAGCCTGTCTCAATTCATTGAAGAGAAGTCCACTGCCACCACCAAAATGTTGGATTACTTTTGTAGAAGGAAAATTCTCATCCACAAAGTTTCTAAGCTTTAATTCACTTTGAGCTTCTACACCTCCACCAATAAGTAATAAATCTATTGAATTTACCTTCAATAAATCTATTGCTTCTTTATCGGTTAAACAACCAATGGCATGGTAATCTACCATTTCATTGATTAACTTCAAAACGGTTTGCATGATTTGTTCATGCCTTCCAATAACTAATATTTGTTTCATAAAAAAATCCCGGCCAATGGCCGGGATTATATTTTTTAAGCTACTTTAACTAACTGAATTTCTGCTGCTAATTTCACATCTTCACTTACCAAAACACCACCTGTTTCCAATGCAGCATTCCAAGTTAAACCAAACTCTTTACGGTTGATTTTTCCTGATAAACTAAATCCTGCTTTTTGATTTCCCCAAGGATCTTTGTTGATACCACCAAATTCAACATCTAAACTAACTGAATTGGTTACTTCTCCAATTGTTAAATCACCATTTAAAACATAGTTCTCATCATCTTTTTTAGTCATCGATGTAGAAACAAATTTTAATTCAGGATTTTTTTCAGCATCAAAAAAATCTGCTGATTTTAAATGTCCATCTCTTTGTTCATTACCAGTATTGATACTCGCAATTTGTGCAGCAAATGAAACTTTTGCTGAGCTAAAATCTTCTGCTTCAGTTTCTGCATCAACTGCAAATTGTCCAAATGTACCTGTAACATTTGTCATCATCATGTGTTTTACTTTGAAACTAATTTCGCTGTGCGTTGGGTCTGCAACCCATTTAATTGAACTCATATATTTTTATTTTTTAAAAGTGATTATACATTCATTGGAACTTCCATCAACAATACTTCAGAATCTGCATTAAACTTGAATTCAATTGACTTAGCATTCCAAACACCAAAGCCATCTCTATTGTTTAACAATTGTCCGTTTACCTCCAATTTTCCTGATAAAACAAATACATAAACACCATTACCATCCTTTTTAAATGTATAGTTCGTTGTTTTGTTTTTTTCGAATTTGCCTAAATGAAACCAAGCATCTTGGTGTATCCAAACGCCTTCATCGTCGGAACTTGGCGAAAGTATTTGTTGAAAACGATTTTGTCTGTCTTCAGTATTCAAAGTAATTTGATCATACCTAGGAGTTACATCTCTCTTATTTGGAAATACCCATATCTGCAAAAACTTCACAAGGTTATTTTTATTACGATTGAATTCTGAATGATAAATACCTGTTCCGGCACTCATCACCTGAATATCACCATTTTTAATAACCTGCGTATTTCCCATACTGTCTTTGTGTTCCAAATCGCCTTCCAAAGGAATCGAAATGATTTCCATATTATCATGAGGATGAGTTCCAAAACCCATTCCAGATGCAACAGTATCATCGTTCAAAACCCTTAATACACCAAAATGCATGCGGTCTGGATTATAGTAATTAGCAAAACTAAATGTGTGTTTAGATTGCAACCAACCATGATTGGCATCTCCTCTGCTGTTTGCAGGATGAAAAACAGAATTTTCCATAATATTTGATTTTGTATTTGGTAAATGATTGAATCCAACAATATCCAATGGCTTTAATTCATCGATATTGTTGCTATATAAATCAGATTTGGATGAACTGCTAACAAACAAACTTGTTCCCAATAGTCCTTTCCTGATAAAATCTTTTCTATCCATAACTTTCAATTACGATACAAAGTTCAGTCAGGTGAGTACTTAAAAAAAATAACCTAGATTAAGAAATTCGGCACTTATTTCATTTTTGATTTCATTTTACTAAAAAATTCTGGAGTAACTCCAATATATGCTGCAATTTGTTTTTGAGGTAAAGTATGTATCAATTCTGGATAACGTTTACAAAATACTTCATATCGCTCAGGTGCACTTAAACTCATGTTATCTATTAACCTTTGTCTATGACTAACCAATGAATTTTCTGTTATAATTCTAAAATATCTTTCAATTTTAGGCAATTCAATAAATAAGCGTTCTTGGTCACTTCGAAGCATCACCAAAACTATTGAATTTTCTAAAGCATCAATATTTAATGTACCAGGTCTTTTACTGATTACGCTGTATAAATCAGCTATCCACCAGCCTGAGGGAGCAAATTGAAGAATATGTTCAAATCCGTTTTCATCAATATTATAGGAACGTAAACATCCTTCATTTACAAAAAATGTTGCGTCTGCAATCTCACCTTCTTTTAATAAGGTTTCCTTGTATTTTACTTTTCTCTGACTAAAAAATGAGCAAAAACAAGCCTCCTCTTCTTCATTTAAAAGAACATGTTTTTTTATAGAATTTAATATGATTCGATAATTTGTAGTCATGCACAATACTTGTTTCGAATAAATGAATTTTGAATTGAAAGAATTTCAATTGGGAAAAAATAACCATTTATTTGGAATAAAAGCCATTCCTATTTGATTTAATGTAGGGCCTCCTGAAAAAGACAGAAACAGGTCAGATTTTAGGCGCTGCCAAATTAGACGTATATATAATACTTCAATTTGGCAGCAACGACAAAGATGGCCTTGTTTCTGTCTTTATTTAATTTGAAAACTAATTTTACTTGATGCAAGGATTTTTAAGCCATTGTTCTTAAAACCTTGCATTTAAATTATTTA
>JAIYDG010000452.1 GCA_027487625.1 Bacteroidota bacterium | reverse complement strand
GGGTCTACGTTTCTCGAGGTGTTACTTCTTGGGGTTTGTGTTCTTGGCGATGAATTGTGCAAAGGAACTGAACTATGTCTGGCAAGTTCCCTTTGGATTTTCTCCTTCTCGTTTTCCAATTCTCTTCTTATCTGATCAAGTTCACGCGCATTCTCTCTCTTCAATTCTTCCTTCTCCAGTTCAAATGCTCGTTTCATTTGCTCAATCTGTTGCAGTACTGGGTCTGAGTCTGAACTGTGTTGGTCTCCCGGAGCAGTGTGAACCGGTGCAGGTGTTGAAGTGCCTTTTACACCTTCATTGAAGACTGTCTTGGGATTTGAATCAAACTCAACGGTCTTGCGTTTTCTTGATTTTGGACTCTTGGAAGCTCTTGATAACTTCTCAACTTTCTTCAACTTAGCCGACCAATCCCCTTGATGAAACTTGTCGACTTCTGATTCATCGTCTGTCGATAAAACAACTTGTGGTTGTTTACGTGATGTCTTCGGGGTTTCAAGAGCAATGTGACGTTTGATGTTTTCAATCTTTTTGAGATCCGATAACCAAGTTTGATACCCGTTGAGTGTGGATCTTGCAGTTTCAGCCTCCTTGTTTCCATTTTCGGGTCCCATGTAAGAAACCTTCTCATGCCAGACTCTGGTCAACTCTCTAAGTCTTACTTCAAACTCTTCTCGCTTTCTTTCAATGTCTTCAAGTGGAAGTGACTCAAGATCGGCTGCGACCAATCTGTTCCTTAACTTGGTGACCTTTGTCTTGCAAGTCTTAAGTTCCTTTCCAACTCGTAGAAGCTGAGATTTGTTTTCGACGCTTTCGAGTGATCCGCTGGCTCCCATTTGGTACTTAGGAGGCTCATATTCTGAGTTGTCCTGCGTTGACTTGTCAGGTTTGGGATGCTGAACAGTTTCTTCCTTTGATTCTGGTTTTGATGATTCAGATGACTTCCCACTTGGTTGGGCAACTGTGGGTTGAACATTTGATCTTCGATCCGCGTCTGTTTGAGAAACATCTTCAGATTGGTCTTTCGATGGTGAAGTGGTTTCTCTTGGTCGCAATTCACTCTCGGAGATTGGACCACTTGATATGCGAATATTCTCCATCGTTTTTCCGCCAAGTTCGAAGAGATCCTGAAGAACCCTCATGCTGGCAATCCGATAGCGTCCATTTGCAAGCATGACTGCAAGGTAATCATCCTGGAGTCCAGAGATTGTGTGCAGTGGTTGAAGTTGTCCATTTTCCTCGTCACGAAGCGAGAACAGTTCCTCGTAGTTTCCAACCGTAACGTTTCCAAGCTCGTTGACCTTTTCACCAATCAGTGGTACGAGGTTCGCGTTGATTAGTTTGACGAGAACTTGACCATCGATTTGCTCCCCGTGAAGTGGAATGGTGAGGTCTTGAGAACTTTCTTCGGAATCTGAACTATTGGCTTTTTCAACCGATACGACTTTCTCCCAGATGATTCCAGCGGTTTCTTTCATGAGAAGTGTCTCAAACTTGTACCCTTTGGCAATGAGATCTTTGACGTCATCAGGATCCAGGATTTCTCCAAGCTTGGGTGGGCCTGGTTTTCTGGGTTTGATTCCTCTCAGGTTCTTGTCGAGATTCCTCATGCGGCGTTGATGTTCCTCCTCCGTGATGAAAGGGGTTTCCGAGATGCGTGTCACAGGAGGTTGCTTTGACTGCTTTTCAAGTTCCAGCTGCCTCAAACGTTCCATTTCTCGTTCATGCTCCAACTTCCTTTCACGGACGAGTCGTTTGGCTTCACGTCGCTCTGCTTTCTTGTGACGAATTTCTGCCATCTGGATGTCTTCACGAAGAGTCTCTGCTTCTTCTTCGTCTCCTTCGGGAAGTACTTCTAGCATTCGTCGAAGTCTTTCGAGTCTTCTTTTGGTTTGTGCGACAGTGTTCAAGGCTAACTCGCTTTCGGTGTAGCTCACAATCGAGATGACTCCTGAGTTGCCCTCACTTTCTGACGACAGACTGCTCCTGGGACTCCGATTTTGTCCAGTTTGGCTCAAGAAATCGTCCGAGTTTTCTTCTGGTTGTTCTCTTCTTCCCAAGACGGAGTTGAAGAACGATTTTGTCATGTTGACCACTGATTGCGCCATAGTGTCTCCCCCTTAAAATTTTACCGAGGTAAAATTTTTACGAACTGTCAGGTCGCCGTGTAACAGACAAAGGTTCTGTTAAATGGTATCGATGCCACAAACAGCAAAGTTGCCGTAAAAACAGACAAAGGTTCTGTTAAATGTTATTGACACCACAAACAGCAAAGTTGCCGTGTAACAGACAAAGGTTCTGTTAAATGGTATTGACAAGTGTTCTTGGGTTTTCTGACGTAGATTGACTCATATGGTATGCAAACAGGGTTTTGCGTTTTGCGTTCTGCTAATAGAACAAGTTTCTATTAGCACTTTGCAAACAAAGTGTTTACAAATGCAAAAATTTCAAAAGAAAATTAAATTTGCTGTTGCTTTGCTTTGAAATTGAGTATTCTCAAGTGAGAATACAAATGGAAAAAATTTAAAAAAGAATTTAAAATTTGGCCGAAGCCTTGAATTTATTTTTGCCAAGTGGCTTGAATTGAAATGAAAGAAAAAATTGAAATTGTTTCAAAGTTCAACCTCTCAGGGGTGAACTATCCAACTTTCCAAGGTCAAGTTGGATTGGTGTGAGCGCAAAACAGACAAAGAAACCTTATCTTATAGAGATAGATAGTGTTAAGTGGACTGGCAAAGTTCCAGTCCGGACAGCTATCACAGACACTTGCGAAGGTCAAGTATCTGCTGCTCTTCTACAATGACAGGTTCTACGATTTTTACGCTACGAATTGACAAAATGAAATTTTTCCAAGTTGCTGAATTCTAACTCAAATTGCAAAATGAACAAACACGCTAAACTGAGACAGACAAATCAATTTACCAGCAACTTCTTGATGATTCCTAGATGTCAGCGTAGTAGCCGAAAAATCAGACAAAAGGGTCCGAAAGCAGATTGGGGGCAAAAGGTTTGGTGAAATTTAACTGGAAAAAATTACACAGAATTTTTATAACACAGAATTACAAATTATCACACAATATTCAATTGACCTGTCTACTCAAATAATTTTTCAGCTAAACTTGCTTTTTAATCTTGTGAAATCTTTTCAAATTAAAGTTGGAAAAATGTTCGTTTGTTTCTGTCTTCAATTTTTATGATGCAAGTCCGTATTTCTTATCAGTTGAAACTTCTAAGCTTCGATGAACAAGTTGTGATGCATCTCATTAGTGAGGGTTTCTCAACTGGATGATAACTCTTGTTTTAGTTCAAAGCAAATTGAATTACAATTGACAGAAAAATTTGCAAAAATTGAAGTTAAAATTGATTTTCAGAAGAAAAATTTCAAAGTGTGAATGCAATTTGGGGTGAGATACTTTTGCCAAAAAATTTCAAATTTTTAAAAGCATAAATTACTCCCAAAGTGCACGTGGTTGCTATGTCAATAACAACAAAAGACAAAAGAATTTGCAGGATTGACTTCAAATCTCCCCTGGCTGATAGAAGCCTTCAAAACTTTCTATCCCGTT
>JAIYDG010000010.1 GCA_027487625.1 Bacteroidota bacterium | reverse complement strand
TGCCCGATGTGGCAAGTCTGCTTATATTTACACTTCTTTTTTTTAGGTCCCTTAGCTCAGTGGTTAGAGCGTCTGACTCATAATCAGGGGGTCGTAGGTTCAAATCCTACAGGGACCACTTTTTTGGTGAAAAAGCTCGATGAAAGTCGGGCTTTTTCTGTTTTTGAAGAAAAAAACCTACTATAACACCGATAGATACAATTGATTTTGCGCAAACTAAAACTTTTCCTTGCGCCGTATTGATCTTTTACTTATTTTTATTTGAAAACTTGTACAGCATGAAGGTTGCGACAAATTTTGACATCAAGGCCTTGCAAGGTTGGAATATCTTTACTCAGTACGATAAAGGCACACCTCGCTTGTGGGTGTGGTGGACTTATTATCGTTTGTTGCGGAGTTTGCGGCAATCCATCGTCCAATTGGAGCGCAGCCCGATCAGCAAGACTCGCCAGGCCTTTTTGGACAATGTGAATGCCATCAATGCGGTAGACGAATACATCTTTGCGCTCAAAAACGCACGTACGGTCATGCACGATGCGAGGGTAACTCCTCTCCTCATTCAGCAATCGAACAAACTAATTGACCGCTGCACTGCTTACCGCGATGAACTCATGGCGGCGGTACAGCCCTTCATCTTGCCTGACATGGAATCGCCTTTCAAAACGGTTTCTCCTTTTGAAGTGGAAGCTACCCGCAATAAGGCATATGACCGTCATCCCCTCCGCAAAGCCTTGCTGGAGCGATCCATTCCATAACATCAAGATTGAAACCCCTTGTTTGACTCACCTTATCCCCTGCGTAAGGCTGCCCGCAACACAGGCTTGAACCCTGGATTGATAGAGCACATCTTTACCTTCGATGACGACGAAGGGAGGCGGTATCTGTTGATGGTAGAAGAATATCCACATTCCGTATATGCGGTAAAATTTCACCTGAAAGCACATCGGCATGCTGCCAATCGATTCAGCATACTGACGGGCTATGGCCACAGTCCACGCATTTTAGCGACCGTGTTGAGTGCTATGCTGATCTTCTATCAAAAGGACGAATTAGCCTCTTTTGTCTACATCGGTGCGCCGCGTATTGGCGAAGACAAAGCCAATACCAAGCGCTTCCAATTGTATCAACTCGTGATGCAAACGGTATTCCCGGCCAGCTTGTTCAGCTACAATCATGTGGATGCGGAGAGTTTTACGTTGATTTTGAACATTGATCACGCGCTATGGAATCCGGAATTGGTGGGGCAGATTAGAGCGTTGTATGAGCGGTATGTTGGGGAGAAGGAGGAGTGAGTATGTGGCTTTTTGGCTTTAGATGAGCTGATGGCTAAAGTGGCTCAGAGCGACTTGAACTACAAAAGTACCTGTTCATTAGCAATCAGCTGGTAAGGATTGGCAATGGATTGTTTGCCAAACATTTTTAGGAAATCCTATCTTTCCAATATTCAGGGTTACGTTTATCATGAGCAAGCGCGATAACGAAGATCGTATCTTGTTCAATTCTGAAGATCACTTTGTATGGAAATTTCTTCACCCGTGCACTTCTGAATTCGTCATAGACACAGGGGAAACGCTCAGGAAATTTGGGAATGGAGCTCAACGTCGCAATGAGGCGAATGCGGAAATGATCGAAGGCTTGCCTGCTTCGTTCCTCGTACCAGCTCAATGAACTGTCGATTTCTGCTTCGGCAAGGTTATGGTAGCTTAATTTCAACGCCAAACTTTTCGGTCAATTTTCTGGATAGTTCTTCTCCTGAAACAAGCGTCGCAGTGCCGTCCAACACCTCTTGCCAACGCCGATCAATTTCCGTTTCCCATTCCGGCGAGAGCGCATCATCATCCGCCTCCACACCGATTAAGGCCAAAAATTCAGCCTGTTCTGCCTCCGTGAGACTAGTATATTCTTTGACCAATGTTTCGACACTCATATTTTGAGGATAAAGCTTGCCTTTGATGTTAACTAGACCACAAGAATAGCGGTTTTTGCCGAAAAAAGCAATGCCAGATAACCTCTATTTCCGTCGATTTGTTGGCCTTAGGAGTGTCGATGGCTTATTCCACAAGCTCCCAAGGTCTCCCTTTTGCTGCCCCTACCCGTTTTACTCTGTTCTCATCTTTCAATTTTGACAGCTGTTTTTCAACGGCATGCTCAGAAATTCCAATGATAATGGCAAGCTCTGAAATGGTTACGGAGCCATTGGATTGTATCAACTCAAGGATTTTCCCCGAACTTTTCCCCGAACCTTCTCCCGAACTTTTCCCCGAACTTTTTTAAATCCAATGCTCAACAGCAAAGAGGTAGAACAGATCGAAAACTTCCACATGGCCGCCCCCTCGCTGGAGGCCGACCACGCCACTGGCTACGCTATTACCTTTTCCTGCTGCGCTAGACACCCACCCGCAACAAAAAAACATTTGCAACCTTTCACAGTGGTATTTATCTTTCCACCAACAGTACCCGTTTTGCATACCCTAAGATCTGCTGGCGGGTCATTCTCATTAGACATTCTCGGAATAACGATAAATAAAACCAATGAACGAACCACCATTTAGATTTTCAACAAAAAAAGCATTAGATGAATTAGCCATTGAGCTTAATCTCAGGGAAAAAATTCCACATTGGGACTCAATGGCGGGTTTATCCTATACACCAGGGAATCCCGAAGACATACAAGCGTATCTCGTTCATTATGCCCAATTAAAAGACGACGATAAAAAATTCACGCTCATGGAAATGATGTTGGATGCAATTGCTCAGCAATCCAATGAAATTGAATTCATGAAATATTGGCGAAAAGTGAAACCTATTTTGATCGAAGACTATTTAATCCATGAATTCACCATACACTATTGGAAGGATATGACAACGGGAAATTTTGAAAGAAGTGAGATGATGACTCCGCTTGTTCGAGATTTGGTAAATTTGATGAAATCTAATGGCAGTTAGTTGATTGGGCACCCTGCGCGTAGGAGTGCGGTAACCAATCTAGCTATGCAGGGCCTTCCTATGGTTTTTATTGCGAAGTTGGGGAGCTGGAAGAAGTTGAAGTATCTTTTAGTCTTGGGGCTGGATGTGGCGGTAGAGTATGATTTTTTAAGTTAGTTTTGAATTGGGATTAAAAAAAATATAACTTTGCATAAAAGCTCATTCTTAATGAAAAAGCAGGTACCCTCAAAGCTGAAATACAAGCACCTAATGACAAAGTAAAAGTTGCAATGCGAGTTTCTCTTTGTCGTTAGGTGCGGTAAAGACTTGATTTGAATAATAGAATTATACCTCGTGGAGTGAGGTTTTGTGCAATCGTTTCGGTGAAACCCGATAAAACAGAGTCTTTCTACCCACATTTGCACAAAACCTGAGTCCGAACGGTATCACAAATAATAGTCATTAAAAATAAATGTGATGAAAAAAATTGAATCCATCCTTTACCTTATTTGCTTGTTGGTTTTTATACAAGGAATAACAGGTTGTAAATCCTTGCGTAAAGTAATTAATAAAAAATTTCCACCTGTATCCTATACCGAGATTCAGTGTTCTTCTATTATTCAAAGTAGTTCAAATATAGCTGACATTAAACCCAGTGTAGGCATACATATTGAAAAGCAATTTCTTGAAGATAATCTTAAAGGGTTTATACAAAAAGAAATATCTGAGATTAAATCTACAGAATTTGAGATTAGAGACCAAAAAATAAATGTAGAGTTAGTAAATCAAGGTATTAAAGCGAATATTGAATTTGACATGTTATTAATAAAAAGTAAAATTGAATTAAAAGGTAACCTTGAAGGATATGTTTGGGTGTCTTCAAAAGATGAGAATATCATCCTAAAGGGAACTTTCAAGGATATTAATTTTAAAAGCCTGAAAGTTCTTAAAAAGAGCAACCTAGGGAAAGTTGCATTAGCTAATTTAATTTCCAATATACTAAACAATTACATAGAAAACATCAATGGCTTGCTTGAAAAAAAATCATATACAATTAATACAGGGTGGGGTAAACTATACCAATTAGAGTTAGATAAAATATTAAAGAGCAACAAAACAAAAATAACATCAAAACCAATAAGTATTTCCCGATTTATTGAGAAAAATTCAATTAGAATTAATCATCATGGAATTTCTGTGATTGGACAATTTTCAAAAATAATGATTCCTGAAAAACCTGAAACCGAACAAATATTGAAAAATCCTAATGGTACTAAGAAAAAGAATTGCCAAAAAGAATTTGAAATATTTGATAAAAAATTTGAAACCATTTGGGTCGATAATTTTGAAAAGATAAATCCAGAAGCTAATCTGGTTGCCAACATAAGTAAACTTGAATTTTCTAAAATAATTAATGAAGTTTTGGCAAATAAAATTGAATTGAGTCAAGATTTTGAAATTCCAAATGAGACGTTTAATGTAAATATAGAAGCAAAAAAAGAAAATATTGATTGTTCAAGAGTTAAAACAGAGTTTAGCTTTCCAGAGTTCAGCTTTCCAGAGTTTAGCTTTCCAGAGTTTAAAGGGCTTGATTGTAATTTTGGATGCAAATGGTACGACGTTCCTTGTAAAGGTGCAGAAGCAGCATGCAGACTCACGAAAAAAACCGAAGAATTGGCTTATAAGGCAGCAAGAGAATCCGCAAGAATTACACATCAAACAGCAAGAGAATCCGCAAGAATTACACATCAAACAGCAAGAGAATCCGCAAGAATTGCACATCAAGGAGAAAATAATGTAAAAGAAGCAGCATGCGTAGCTAAAAGAGAATTGACAGGTTTTTTAGATCTAGGAGTTTTCAAAGGGAATGTTTCAGGAAGCGGCAAATGCAATATTGCCATAAATTCATTTTCAATTCATAATGATTTATCTAAGGTAGATATTAATTACGAGGCTAGTGCCCAAGTCGGGCTAAATTCATATATTGAATTAAACCCACAAGACTTAGGATATATGTTTTTGTGCTACAGTAGTTACAATTCAAAAACTAACAGTAAAATAGATTTGAATGTGCCCCAAAATTCTCCTTCATTCACAGTTAGTAATTACAGAGATGGCGATAATTTGAAAATTGGTTTCAAACTTAATTCTTTACCATTTAATGCAGAAATTGATAAAAGCCCACTACATGAATTATTAATTGATCCTGAGCTTAGATTAAAATGCCCTTACATGCATAATGTTTTATTAATAGGTTCTACTTCAACTGCTATAGCAAGTTTATTAAAAATAATTAAATTAAAACCTGAAATAGAACTTCTTCTATTGGGCAAGGTTAAAGGAAATTTCGATATAGATCAGATCGAAATCTCGGTAAAACCTATTGCTTTTGAAATTAATGAGCAAGAACAAATTAAGTCAATTATATATTGGAATGAAAAATCTATTAAATTTGAAAGTTTAAAATAGTAAGGAAGGTGATTGAAATAACTGTCGTGATTCAATATTCAGGTTGATTATTCAAAACTCTTACTGTTTTTCAAACACGACAGTTATTTACGTCACATCCCTTAGAACTATTGAATCGGGGTATTTGGTGGAGTATTTGATTAGGAGGAATTTCGGATTTATTAAGCTAGAAGGAAACAAAAAAAGAGGAAAGAATATTTACCCTTATTAAATCTGTATAGATTTAATAAGGGTAAAATCACTATATTTCAATTCAGAATACTTTAATTAGAATATAAACGATTGCACTCAAAAGCAGGTTTACATTCCTCAAACTCAAAAAATCGAACTATTTATGAAGACCATTGCATTAGTTGTAGGCAATAACGATTATTATGGCCGATACAAACTTGACAATCCCATTAATGATGCCACTGGAATTAAGCAAGTTTTTGAACGACTTGGATATGATGTGATTTTTTGTGCAAATGGTAACTCCCAAAATATTGTGGATTTGCTTTCTGAATTTCAAGATCGGCTAAAAAACTATGATGCAAGCATTTTTTATTTTGCTGGCCATGGCTTTGAAGTGGAAGGTGAAAATTATTTGGCATTTACCGAGTGTCAAGTGGACAATCCAAATAAATTTCACTGCAACCAAACCTGTATTCAACTGACTGAATTATTAGGCATATATAAAAAGAATTTAAATAAAATCAATATAGCAATTATTGATGCTTGCAGAAGAAGTTTTGAAAGAAGCGGAGTAATTGCAACGACACCTATTCAGGCACCGAAAGGGACGCTTATTGCGTTTTCAACATCACCAAATGAAGGAGCAAGCGATGTCGGATTTGAAGGCAATAGTATTTTTACAGGAGCATTGCTAAAATATATTGGAAGAGAAAGATTATCTGTTGAAGAATTGTTTAAGAAAGTTCGGAAAACTGTTTTTAACCTGAGTGGTGGTAAACAAACAACTTGGGAGCATACATCCCTTATAGGAGACTTCTTCTTTAATGCGGGACAACTTGTACACTCATTGTCTATCCCCTACTCTGAAGATGTAGTGAAAGATATCAATTATGCGGAATTAGGCGATTTTGGACAATTAATAAAAGAAATCAAATCGTATAACTGGCATTTTCAAAACCCAGCGATTGGAAAAATATTAAGCATACCTGTTTCGTCATTAGACAAGAACAAACAATTTGTATTAGGTAGAAATTTATTGCAAGCAAGCGGAGCTGCTCATGAAGCAATAAAATTCATGAAATTAATAGAAACGAGTTTAAAAAGGTATCAAACCCCAAATGGAGACAACCATTTGTTAAATGGTATTTTATTTGAAATCTATTTTAATCCACAAGGCGAATTTCGGAAGAACAAAACAAAGAAGCACCACTTTGACGAAATCATTGCTTTGAAAAAGAATAAATTATTTAGTAAATCTTTTAAATTTATTATTGGGCTGCTTCAATCTATGGCATACCCTTTGATATACATACCAAAAGATACAGATGAAATATTTGACATTGATATAATTGCAAATAATCAAATAATAACAAGTTTTTTAGGGAAAGAAATGGAGTTTCAAATTATCAGTAAGATTACCTGTAATTCGATTGACATTTTGGATGAGATATCGAATTATGACATCTATGGCAAAAATGAATTAGGTGTAAAACAGATTTTAGGAGCCTTTTTGACAGCTCCAACAAACTTAATACAAATAAACTCAAATATAGAGCTAAAAAAGGTTGCGATCTCTAAAGCATTAGAAGAAGATTAGGTGAAATGGCTGCTGAAAACAAATATATTTGAAAGCTGGGATTGATGAAAGCCGTGCTTCAGCATAGCAACTTTGCTACGCTTTTGTTCGGGCTTGACGGAAGTCTGTTACTCAGCTTTCGCTAATGTTGGTTTGTTAAATAATGACATACTCAATAAAAGATTTTCGTACCACCTCCCACCAAACCTCAATCCCAAAATCCATCTCCCCCTCCACAAAAAACGGATCCAAAATCCGATGAATCCTTTTCAGTGCCTCCCGGCTCCGGCCCACTGCAAAATTAAAATCCATATCCATATCCGTCGCCAAACCCGGCAGCGGACAGCCTCAGGTATCCCCAATCTTCACCCCAGGATGCACCCGAATCAAACTAAAACCCGGCACATCTTCCAGCGTCAGCACGTATTTCAGCTTTAGTGATGGGCCTTTTTGGTACTGTTCGCCTCAATCATATCTACAATAATCGCCAACTTCCATCCCCAATCTCAAAAAAAATCCCCAAATTTAACGCCGAAACCCCTACAACCGACTAACCGAATCTGTACTCATGACCAAAACCACCCTCACCCTCTCCCAGCTCGAACAATACCTCTCCAAAGCCGCCTGGATCCTAAAAGGCCCAGTCGATGCCTCGGATTTTAAAGTATACATTTTCCCACTCCTGTTCTTCAAGCGCCTTTCCGACGTGTACGACGAAGAATACCAGCAAGCATTTGAAGAGTCAGGAGGGGATGAAGAATACGCCCTTTTGCCCGAATTTCACCGCTTTGTCATCCCGGAAGGTTGCCATTGGCGGGACGTGCGCGAAACCACCCTCAACGTCGGTCTGGCCATAGAACAAGCCCTGCGCGGCATTGAAAAAGCCAATCTGGAGCAGCTCTACGGCATTTTTGGCGATGCCCAATGGAGCAACAAAAACAAACTGTCCGACCGCCTGCTGACCGACCTGATTGAACATTTTTCACAATACACCCTGTCCAATTCCCTGGTCAATCCCGACATCCTTGGCCAGGCCTATGAATACCTGATCAAGCATTTTGCCGACCTGACCAACAAAAAAGCGGGCGAATTTTACACCCCCCGCTCGGTGGTCCACCTCCTGGGTTTGATCCTGGATCCGCACCAGGGGGAAAGCATCTACGATCCCGCTTGTGGTACGGGGGGCATGCTCCTGGAATGTGTGGACCATCTCAAACACAACCACGAAGACTACCGCACCCTGAAGCTCTACGGCCAGGAAAAAAACCTTACCTCCAGCTCCATTGCCCGCATGAACATGTTTTTGCACGGCATCGAGGATTTTCAGATTGCCCGCGGTGATACCCTGCGCAACCCGGCCTTTTTTGTAGCGGATGGGCTCCAAACCTTTGACTGCGTCATCGCCAATCCGCCCTTTTCACTGGATGATTGGGGGGCTGAAAACTGGGCCCAAGACCCCTATGGCCGCAACATCGCCGGAGTGCCGCCCCAAAGCAATGGCGACATGGCCTGGGTCCAACACATGATCCGCTCCATGAACAGCAGCGGGCGCATGACCGTGGTACTGCCCCACGGTGCCCTCTTTCGCAAAGGGGCCGAAGGCCGCATCCGTGAAGCCTTGCTGCAACAAGACCTGCTTGAAGCCGTCATCGGCCTGGGGCCAAACATCTTTTACGGCACCCAGTTGGCCGCTTGTATGCTGGTGTTCAAACAAAACAAGGAACTGCACAAAAAGAAAAAAGTCCTCTTTATTGATGCCTCCGCCCAGGTGCGGGTCGGGCGGGCGCAGAATTTTTTGGAAGAAGCCCACGTCAAACAGATCTATGAGTGGTACCATACCTTTGTGGATGTAGAAAACCACGTCAAAGTGGCCTCCCTCGCCGAGATTCAGGAGAATGACTGCAACCTAAACATCCCTTTGTACGTAGAAAAGACCATCGAAGACGATCTGCCCTCGGTGGAGGAAGCCTTGACCGACCTGAAACTGGCCTGGGCGGAGAGTTTGGCGGCTGAACAAAAATTCAAAGACATTCTTGCGCGGTTTTTGACCCCGCAACCCGATACCTCAGTGGCAGAAACCCTGGATCACCCAAACTCCCCACAAGCATGACCCAACAAGAACTCGAAAAATACCTCTGGGGTGCCGCCACTGCCCTGCGCGGCACCATCGATGCAGGCGATTACAAGCAGTACATCTTCCCCTTGCTCTTTTTCAAGCGCATTTGTGATGTGTATGACGAGGAGTTTGCGCAGGCCATGCAGGACAGCGACGGCGACCTGGAATACGCGGCCTTTGAAGAAAACCACCGCTTCCAGATTCCGCAAGGTGCCCACTGGAACACCGTGCGCGAAACCACCCTCAACGTGGGCATGGCCATCCAGGACGCCATGCGCGCCATCGAAAAAGCCAACCCCGATACCTTGTACGGCATTTTTGGCGACGCCTCCTGGACCAACAAAGACCGCCTCTCGGATGCCACGCTGAACAACCTCATCGAGCATTTTTCGCAGTACCAACTCAGCCTGGCCAATGTGCCCGACGACAAGCTGGGCAACGCCTACGAATACCTCATCAAGGAGTTTGCCGACGACAGTGGGCATACCGCCGCCGAGTTTTATACCAACCGCACCGTGGTCAAACTCATGACCATGATCATGGACCCGCAGCCGGGCGAAAGCATCTACGACCCCACCTGCGGCTCGGGTGGACTGCTGCTCAACTCCGCCCTGCACCTCAAAGAAGAAGGCAAGGAATACCGCACCCTCAAACTTTACGGCCAGGAAATCAACCTGATCACCTCCGCCATTGCACGCATGAACATGTTTATGCACGGCATCGAGGAGTTCAGCATCGTGCGGGGCGATACCCTGGCCCAACCCGCTTTTTTGTACCAGGACGAACTGAAAAAATTCAACGTCATACTGGCCAACCCGCCCTACTCCATCAAAGCCTGGGACCGCAAGGCCTTTGAAAAAGATCCCTACGGGCGAAACATCTGGGGCACCCCGCCGCAGGGTTGTGCGGATTACGCTTTTCAGCAGCACATGCAGAAAAGCCTGGACGAGCACAATGGCCGCTCGATTTCCTTGTGGCCACACGGCATTCTGTTCCGCGATGCAGAAGCGGACATGCGCCGCAAAATGGTGGAGCTCGATTTGGTGGAATGTGTCATCGGACTGGGTCCCAACCTGTTTTACAATTCCCCCATGGAGGCTTGTTTGTTGATCACCCGGAACAATAAAGCGGCGGATCGAAGGGGGAAAATCCTTTTTATCAATGCCGTAAACGAGGTAAGGCAAGAAAAAACCATGTCGTTTTTGGAGCAAAAACACATCGATAAAATTTTTGAAGCTTACCAGACCTTTAAAAGCCAGCAGAATTTTGCGGCCCTAGTCAATATTGAAGAGGTATTGGAAAACAAGGGCAATATGGCCATCAATCTCTACGTACGCACCCAGAAATTCGCTGACGAAATCCAGCAAAGTTTTGAGGAGGCTTACCAACATTGGGAACAAAAGAGCCAAGCCTTACAATCATCCATGAACGAACTATTCCAAATACTTGAAAACTAATGGGTACCACCGTGGAGGAGAAAATGCAATTGAACATCGATAAATCATCCTGGAAACTGGTGAAATTTGGGGATGTGGTTTTTGAGCCCAAAGCAGTTGCCAAAAACCTACAGGATGAAGGCATTCAACATGTAGTGGGCCTGGAGCACATTGATACGGAAGACATTCACCTAAAGAGGTTCGCCAGCATTGAAGAAAGTACCACCTTTACTAAAAAATTTGCCAAAGGAGACGTGTTGTTTGGTCGCCGCCGGGCTTATCTGAAAAAAGCAGCCCAGGCCCCGTTTGGGGGAATTTGCTCGGGCGACATCACGGTTTTCCGGGCCAAAAATGATTTATTGCCAGCCTTGCTTCCTTTTGTCGTCAACAACGACAAGTTTTTTGATTACGCCATCAAACACTCTGCTGGTGGGCTATCTCCAAGAGTAAAATTTAAAGACCTCGCCAGCTACGAATTCCTCCTCCCGCCCAAAGACCAACAAGCCCAATTGGCGGAATTGTTGTGGGCAATGGATGAGGTGATGGAGAAGAATATTATTGTTAGTTTAAAGCTAAGTTGCTGTAAGTTTTCTACACTAAAAAAAGTATTTCATAGAGATAACTGCGACAGGTTTAAAGTAAGTGATATTTCAATAAATTTAGACAATAAAAGAATTCCAACAAAACGAGATAAACGCCATTTTGGAAAATATCCGTATTATGGAGCAAGTGGTATTGTAGATTATGTAGACGATTTTATATTTGACGAACCTATACTATTAATTTCAGAAGATGGCGACAATTTAAAAAGTCGAAAACTGCCCATTGCTTACTCTGTTGATGATAAATGTTGGGTTAATAATCATTCCCATGTTTTGAAAATTTCAAGTGCTAGTAGGTATCTAGTAATGGAATACTTTAATTTCAGCGACATAAGCGATTATATAACTGGTGGAACCCGGCCTAAAATCACAAAAGGAGCGTTGTCTGATATGCCAATTTATTTGCCAAAAGCTGGTTTAGAAAAAAAATCGGAGGACCAGCTATCCAGTATTGATAAATCCATATCATTTATTGAATCCCAAATCGCCGCCTCCCGCGCCCTTCAAAAATCCCTAATCAATCAAATTTTTTAATCTGTAAAACTTTGATTATTTTGCAACAGCGTATGCCCTAAGTCCCTGTAAAAACTTGAATTTCCCATGGCCTTCAACGAGCTCAACAGCGTAGAACATTACATCATCCACCAGCTCAGTGGGGTGAACCTCAATACCCGGAGCGTGGCGGAGTCGCGGCCCGCCTATGGGCCCCGCTGGGAGTACCAATCGCCGCAGGTGCTGGGTCGCAGCGTCAATGAAGTCTTGTTGGAGAGTGAGCTTCGTGCCGCCCTCTTGCGGCTCAATCCCGAAATCCAGGCCCAGCCCGCTTTTGCCGACGAGGTCATCCACCAGCTTCAGGCCATCCTCATCTCCGTCAATCAGGTCGGTCTGGTGCGCGCCAATGAGGAGTTTGTAAAGTGGCTGATCGGTGAAAAAACCATGCCTTTTGGCCCCAACAACCGCCATGTACCCGTGCGTTTGATTGATTTTGGCGAGCTCATGGCCAATAGCTACGTCCTGACCAACCAATTTCGCATCCACCACCGCGAAACCAAAATCCCCGACATTATCCTGTTCATCAATGGCATTCCCGTGGTAGTGGGCGAAGCCAAAACCCCCATTCGCCCCTCGGTGAGCTGGCTGGATGGTGCCTACGAAATCCACGAGATATACGAAAACGCGGTGCCCGCCTTGTTTGTGCCCAACATCCTCTCCTTTGCCACCGAAGGCAAAGAACTCTACTACGGGGCCATCCGCAATCCCCTGGAATATTGGGCCCCCTGGCGCATCAATGATGCCGACAATGCCCTGGCCCGGCGGATGGGATTGGGCGAGATGGGCAAAGAACTGAGCGATTTGCTCAGTCCGGCCAGGTTGCTCGACATCCTGCAAAACTTCAGCCTTTTTGCCAGCAACAAAAAAAAGCAACGCAGCAAGATCATCTGCCGCTTTCAGCAATACGAGGGGGCCAACAAAATTGTAGCCCGGGTACTGGAAGGCCATTCCAAAAAAGGCCTGATCTGGCATTTTCAGGGTTCGGGCAAATCGCTCTTGATGGTGTTTGCAGCCCAAAAACTGCGGCGCAGCCCCCAGTTGAAAAGCCCCACGGTGCTGGTCCTGGTCGACCGCACTGATCTGGACACCCAGATTTCCAGCACCTTCAATGCCGCCGACATCCCCAATGTGGAATCGACCGACAGCATCAGCGTGCTGCAAAAACTGCTGGAACGCGACACCCGCAAAATCATCATCTCGATGATCCACAAGTTTCGCGACGCCAAACCCAACATGAACACCCGCGACAACATCATCGTGCTCGTGGATGAGGCCCACCGCACCCAGGAGGGCAACCTGGGCCGCCAAATGCGTGCGGCTTTGCCCAACGCTTTCCTGTTTGGTCTGACTGGAACACCTGTCAACAAAGCGGATAAAAATACCTTCTGGGCCTTTGGGGCCGAAGAAGACAGCGGTGGCTACCTCTCGCGCTACACCTTTCAGGATTCCATTCGCGACAAAGCCACCCTGCCCCTGCATTTTGAACCCCGCCTGGTGGATGTCCACGTCGACAAAGAGGGCATTGACAAAGCTTTTGCCGAGTTTCAGGAAAGTGCCGCCCTCAGCGACGAAGAGGCAGATGCCCTCAACCGGAAGTCGGCCCGCATGGCTGATTTTTTGAAATCGCCCGAACGCGTCGCCAAAATCGTGGCCGACATTGCCGCTCACTACCGCGAAAAAGTGGAGCCCCATGGGTTTAAGGCGATGATCGTCACGCCAGATCGTTTTGCCTGCGTGTTGTACAAAACCGAGTTGGACCTACACTTCCCGGAATCCGCCAGCAAGGTGGTCATCTCTACCTCCGCCAACGACCTCCTGGACTTCAAACAAAAATGGGGCCTCGACAAAGCGCAACAGGAAAAGGTAGTAGATGAATTCAACGATGCCCGCTCGGAACTGAAATTCGTGATAGTGACCTCCAAACTGCTGACGGGTTTTGATGCGCCGATCCTGCAAACCATGTACCTCGACAAATCGCTGAAAGACCATACCCTGCTGCAAGCCATTTGCCGCACCAACCGCCTGTACCCCCAGAAGAATTTTGGGCGCATTGTGGATTATTTCGGCGTTTTTGACGACACCGCCCGCGCCCTGGAATTTGACGAACAAAGTGTGCAGGACATCATTTCGAACCTGTCCGTACTGCGGGCCAGACTACCCGATGCCGTGGAGGCTGCCCTCCAGCATTTTGACGGGGTAGATCGTACTTTAATTGGGTTTGAAGGCCTCGAACGGGCCCAGCAAGCCATCAATACGGAGGAGAAAAAGGATGCTTTTGCCCAGGATTATCAGCACTTGAGCAAACTCTGGGAATCCCTCTCCCCCGATCGGATTCTGGACCAGTACCAGGCCGATTATTTGTGGTTGTCGCAGGTTTTTGAATCGGTGCGTCCGGCCAGCGATACCGTGGGGCGGCTCTTGTGGCTGACCCTCGGGGCGCAAACCACCCAATTGATCCACGATCACATCCACGTGGGAGAGGTACACCACCTGGAGGAGTTCATCCTGGATGCCGACGTGATCGAAGACATCTTCAACAACCCCAATGCACAAAACGCCCGCAAACTCGAAAAAATCCTGTCCCAACGTTTGCAAAAACACGCCAGCAATCCCCGCTTCAAAAGTTTGAGCCAACGCCTGGAGGAACTGCGCGACCGGGCCGAACAGGGTTTGATTACCTCCATTGAGTTTGTAAAAGAACTCTGCAAAATTGCCAAAGAAACGGTGCAGGCGGAGAAAGAATTGGAGCAGGAATTGCTGGAAAAATCGCCCAAAGCGGCCCTGACCGAACTGTTTTTAGAACTCAAAACCGAACAAACCCCGGCAGTGGTGGAACGCATTGTCAACGACATCGATGCCATCGTACGGATTGTCCGTTTCCCCGGTTGGCAAAAAACGACTTCTGGTGAGCGGGAGGTGCAGCAGTCACTGCGCAAGGCTTTGCTGAAATACCAATTGCACAAGGATCAGGTGTTGTTTGATCGGGCGTATGGGTATGTGAAGGAGTATTATTGAGAGGGAGAAAGTGGATGGGGATTATTTTCTACGTGAGGTATGAATTTTATTGTTTCATTTTGCTACACACAGACAAAATGAACAATCCCGAATCTTGAGCGAACTCAAAATTCGGGATTGTTCATTTTTGCATAAAAAAACAATTAAAATGAGTGCCAATAAATTGTTTTCTGCTGAGTTAAAACCATTCGAAACAAGCTATTGCGTATGGATAAAGTCTTGTGTCTCACTAATCTGATTGATTGTGTGGGAATCCCAGGGTTCGTTCCAAAAAAATTGATTTTTTGCTTTGATTAGACTGACTAAAAAATGACCAGACTTTGTAGCTAAACATAAATTAAGGTTAATGATGAAGTAATAAAATGAAAAAACAATTGATCATCAGAGTCATTTTTCTATGATACAATTGTTGATGTCGGCGTGCTTCAAAACACTTTGCACATGCTGCATAATCGCCTTGTCAATCTTTTTGAGGTGAAAAATATTTTCTTCTATTGCAATAGAATGCAATCCTTTAATCGAAATAAATAAATCTCTGTTTAAGATTCGCTTCAATAAATTATATCCTTTTTGCGCTTCTATCTCATCACGATAATCATCAGTTACTTGTTTTTCTATTAGCCTGATCATCGCGATTTCATATTTGCCTCCCGATAAGAGTTCAGGCTGAAAAGCTCGAACTAGATCAAGAAAAATGGCGCTACCTTGGAGCGAATCTTTAAGGTAATTTCTTTGGTAAAGTAGTTCGGCGGTATACAGGTTCTCCAGTAGATGCATGTCCGCTTGAGAAAGTCTGTTCTTTAAAGTATCCATTGCTTTGCTGTTTATAGTGCAACCTCGACCTCCTTGTTGTACCCCACTTGGATTTTGTCCAGTTTTCATATGCCAATTGTTTTGATGATTAAAATTAGGTTTCCAGTTGAATGATTTTTTTGAGCTGAAAACCTAATCTAATCGATATTAATGATTGATTGATTTGTTCATTGATCAACCAATCCTTTGATTCTTACAAGGATGCAAGGAATTTCAAAGGATTGAGTTTTTTCGCCAACCTTTTGATTGCACGACCGTGAATCACTTTTGCGTTGGCTTCGGTTACACTACCTTCAAGTTTTTCTGCAATTTCTTTGAAGGAGTACCCTTTGAGGCGCATCATGACGATTTGGACCTGTTTTTCATCTAAAAGCACTGCGATTTGTTTTTCGATGTGAGCCATAGAGTCTCTTTCGATTAACATACGCTCGTCACTCTCGCATCTGTCCTTAAAAGGGGTTTTGGCTACCAGTTCAAGAAAGGTTTTCCTTTTTTTCTTCATTCCCCAGTACAAGTGCTTCATCATGACCAACAGGTAGAAAAAACGCGTCTCTTCAGGCTGTTCAAGGATTAAGGGTAGTTTGTCGTAGGCACGAATAACCAACTCACTTACCAATTCTTTACTGGTAAAAGGGTCCTTACTCGTGCACAAACCTGCTGCGTAGACATACAGTTTGGCTATATGCTTTGCTACAAGTTCATTGAGTTTAGAAAAATTCTCTTCCATATAGTTAGCATTAATGTCAAGTTGCCCGAGTTGATTTGAGAGTAGTACCATTTGGGCACTCTTTCTTCGGGGGTGATTCGAATGAGGTATCCATCCAAATTTTTGACAGCTTAGTTAAGTAAGTATTAAAAAGCAAATGTGATACCTACACGCCTAAGACAGTTGAGAAGAGAAAAAAGTAACAGGGAAGTATCAAAAAATAAAAAAAATATTCAAGGGTATTAAAAAAATATTGACCTACCGGATCGATAGGCCAATTAAACTGCTAACTACATTAAAAAAGAATTGTAATGTCCCAGCAATTCTACAAGTGCTGATTATCCTTGGCTGGAATAACAATGGCTCAAAAAAAATGATGATCACCTGTCCAGGTGGCTCTAGCACCTATTATAGATGGTGTAGCTAGTTGTTCATGTAGATAGATACTTGACACTGTGCAAAAGTTACAAGCAGTACTTTTTTTCCTAGCCGCTGAAGACAATAAGGTTTAATAGGCCCGGCAGAACGCTTCGATCAGGCCTTTGACAAATAATTGTAATTTTTTTTTGCATTGAATGATACTTTTTGGGGCTTTGAAGTATATGTATAATTGAAAGTTGATTTGGTCAACTGCCTTCAACAAAAACAAACTATTAAAGCGTAAAGAATTTGTAAACGATAAAATAGGTATGATGCCAGAAAATAAAACCTCTAAAAAAAGATGCATTTGAAAAATGGTTGAATAGCATCTGGAAATTATGAGATGAAGCAAAACTAGGAACAATTTTAAACATAGGTATCTGCTCAAAACTCTGTTGAAGCCATTTGGAACTGGTACATCAGACTAAGACCTTTGAGTGAGGCAGGGTTTTGAGATTTTTTCATCAAGATTTAAACAATCAATAACTTATGAAAACGCGCTATTTCGATTTAGGTAATTTTTTCAATCTTGCTTGGGTGCTCCTGGTAGGATTATTGTCCACAGGACCGATCAATCCAGCTTATCACATTTCAGCTTTCCCCAAGATTGACAATGGAAAGCATGTGGTGATCAAACAACACGCTGAGGTGATCACTATAAGGAGTGGCTGTGGCATCGATACGCGGCTCTATCCCCCAAACTTTGCGGTAGTGGATGATGATGGGCTCATGAAAAAACTTCTTGCGGAGATAGGCTCTCGCTTGAGCGTTAGCGTACATCACATCAAAATTTTCAAATCTAAAGTAATGACCTCTTTAGCTGTGTCTGGAATCACCAATGACAATAGAAATGTGATAATTGTTCATGAAAGCTTATACACTAAACCACGAAACATTCAAAATAGTGTATTGCTCCATGAACTTGGGCATTTTCAGCACCGGCACTTCCTAACTTGGCGCTGCGGATACCCTCGTACTAGAGAATTGGAAGCGGATGAGTTCATGGGTGCCCACATAGGCAAATTTACCAATCAAAAACACGAAGCTTTATCCTTTTTGGAGTTGATTAACTTTGGTGACAACACCTATCCTTCAAAACAGGAAAGAATCGCTCGAATTGAACTGGCTTTTTCAGGTGGGCATTCCTTAAATCTGGATCCTAATGTGTCTGCCTTCAAATATAACCTGACCTATACATTGAATTGTGAAAATGACAATAGTGCAACGGTTGAGATCAACTTCAAAGAAAAAATCGCTCCTTTCAAAAGTACTTTTAGTGCCTATAAGTACTTGCAGGGAAATGTAGCCAAAATCAATATTTACGGATCAATCAGAAGAGGAAATGGTCGAGGCAAAATATTTTCTGTAGAAGCTTGTGCTGTAAAACCTAGCTTCAACTTGGACCGGAGATCGATTTATATAGGAAATTTTCGCTTGCAGCCTAACGCGGATATTCCAATGGAAGACAAAAATCAGAATTTTAAAATCGATGTCGTATTTCGAAATGGTCAAGAAATCAGAATCGATGACTAGTGCACCATCTGAAATTTTTATGATTCATAAATTTTATAAAAAACTCAAAATCAATTTTATGAAAAAGCAACTGTTTTTTGTGTCATTCTTGTGTATGACATTAATGACCACCCATGGGCTGTTTGCTCGACATTTGAACTTGATGGATGAAAAAGTTACAACCATCTGTGCTTCGATAGACAGTGCCGAAATCCTCAAGAACTCCATCCATTTTCATGTGGCAGAGGTGAAAAAAAGTAAAATCTCTACAAATGAAAAAATCGCACTTGAAAAAGGGTATGAAGAACTGAGAGTACAGATCAATGCTGAATTATGGAAAATGTCTAAAGAAGTCTCCATTTTCGAGCCCAATTCTCGGTTATATGAGCGCTATAAGTCTGAGCTAAATCCATTGTTCGTAAAGGCTTATGGCTACATGGACAAAGTAAATGCGACCTTGAAAAGAAAGCCTGTTGGGGTTGGCTCTGTGGACGTTGAGGATTTGATCCCTTGGCTAATTGAACTAGCTAATCGAATCAAAGGTTATGCATTCTACAGCAAATTGAAATTGAAGTCTTGGAAGGACATTAAGTAGTCTGTATACTATAAAATGAGAAAAGGCCATTGCGTGAGTAAATCACGTAGTGGCTTTTCTTTTTACCCCTAGTCCATCCTTCTCTTCAGCTCTTTTTCAAAGCGGAGCAAGTCCAAATTTTCTTCAAATCTGCCTGAGTTCATTTACTTACCCCATTTATCAATCCGTCAAGCTTTGGAAACCAATCCCTGATTCTGTCATTCTAAATTCAACGCCGATTTAGCAGTCCAAACCCATTCAATCGGCAAAAAAATACTTAACTTCAGGGCGCAAATCACGCCAACATATTTCTTCCAACCATGATCAACTACCAAACAGGAGACTTGCTGCAATCCCAAGCCGAGGCTTTGGTCAATACCGTAAACACCGTTGGCGTAATGGGCAAGGGCATCGCCTTGCAATTCCGGGAAGCTTTTCCACACAATTACAAAAAATACCTGGACGCCTGCAAAAAGAAAGAACTGCAGCCCGGCATCCTGTTGGCGGTATGGGACAACAACCTGCAAAGTGGCCAAAAACTCATCATCAATTTCCCCACCAAAGTGCACTGGCGCAATCCTTCCCAATACGAATACATCGAAAAGGGTCTGGATGCCCTGCGGGATTTGCTGCTGGAGCAAGCGATCAAAAGCATCGCCATCCCGGCCTTGGGTAGTGGCAATGGGGGGCTGGACTGGCAAAGAGTAAAGCCGTTGATCGAAGCAAAATTAAAGGACCTGGATGTAGACATTCAAGTGTACGAACCCATGGAGATGTAGCCTACTTTTACGGAGATTACAGCGGCAAAACCCTTCCCAAACACATCCTCAATGTGTTTATAGAAGGGGAATTGGATCGAGAGGCAATCTTGCCACCGCTAGCGCGGTTAAAAATCAAGGTGGGTATCAATGCTATAAACCGGGCCACCGCTAGCGCGGTTAGTTTGTGTAAAAGCATGAGGTATTTGTCAATATTGTACAGAAGTGACTCCGCCTTTCCGCTTGGCGTTTTGGTCTGTGCAAAAAGCATAAGGTATTCGTCAATAGCTTCTTGACTTTTTGAAAAAACAACCCTAATTTTAGGCTTGTTTTTATTTCGCTTTTACCTTTCCAATTTTCGCTTGCCGCATTACAATTTCCAACCACAAGCTGGCTTATTCCGTGCGCAGTGCATCACCTTGAGGGTATTGCACTGCTCTGAAGGGCGTTCGCCCTGGCCCGGTTTATAGCCCAATCGCAACCCACATTTTTTAAAACCGCGTAGCGGTGGCAAGCAAATCCAAAACGTATGGCCAATACCTACACCCAAATGTATGCCCAGATTATTTTCTCCCCCAAGGGTCGAGAAAACCTGATTTTACCTTCTTTTGAAGAGCGGATTTATCAATACATGACTGGCGTCGTTAGAGAAAATGGGCAAAAATTGATTGCCATTAATGGGATGCCCGATCACTTGCATCTTTTTATTGGTTTCAGGCCCAATGTGGCCATTGCCGATTTGGTTCGAGAGGTGAAAACCAGCACCACAAAATTCATCAACAACAACCGATTGCTCCCTTGGCGTTTTGGTTGGCAAGATGGATACGGGTGTTTTACCTACGCCCATTCACAAGTGGATGTGGTGGCGCAGTATGTCATGAATCAGAAGCAACACCATCAGAGGAAGACGTTTCGGGAGGAATACACCGCGTTGTTGCAGAAATTCGAGGTGGCGTATGATGAACGGTATGTGTTTGAGTATTACGAGTGAGGGGGAAGGTCTTGCCGCCGCTAGCGCGGCTTTAGATACAAGGGGGAATGGCTATGCTATAAACCGGTCCACCGCCAAGGCGGTTAGATTTTACCAACAACGTCAAGTATTACGTAAGCTCAAAACCGCGTTAGCGGTTAGCCTTGGCTCCCCGCATCAAGTTTTACGTAGGCTCAAAACCGCGTTAGCGGTGGCCAGGTTTATAGCCTTTAAGCCCTAGTACAGTTTTGAACCACGTTAGTGGTGGCAAGATTGCGGTGGGTCGGAGAAAAATCCCTTAACCCAGGTTGATTTAACGTGA
>JAIYDG010000029.1 GCA_027487625.1 Bacteroidota bacterium | reverse complement strand
TTGTGTTTAGTTTTGTTTTTTCTAAAGGGGCAGGAGCGTTTACGTTTCTGCCTTTTTTTATGGGTTGAAATGATTAAATCAATATATTTTTAAATGATTGGCTTATTTTTTGATATCCTAATTCTTAATCAAGATATTTGTTAAATAATTAAAAAAGATGAAAACCAGAATTATTATCCCTTTATTGTTAGCTGTTGTATTAATCGTAGCTTGTTCTAAAGTTCCAATTACAGGTCGTAAACAGTTAAAACTTTTGCCTGAAAGCCAAATGATGTCGATGAGTTTAACTTCTTATAACGATGTTTTATCGAAAAGTAAAGTTGTTAAAACAGGAAATGATGCAGCTATGGTAAAAAGAGTTGGTGATAAATTAGCGAAATCGGTAGCACTTTATTTACAACAAAATAAAATGTCGGACCAAATTGCTGGCTTTAATTGGGAATTTAATTTAATTGAAGATGCCACTGTTAATGCCTGGTGTATGCCTGGCGGTAAAGTTGCTTTTTACACAGGAATTCTTCCGATATGTAAAGATGAAACAGGAATTGCAGTAGTTATGGGACATGAAATTGCACATGCTATAGCACGTCATGGTAACGAAAGAATGAGTCAGCAATTGGCACAACAATTTGGTGGACAAGCACTATCTGTAGCATTGGCAAGTAAGCCACAACAAACACAACAAATATTTGCTGCTGCTTATGGATTAGGCGCACAATATGCAGTCATGTTACCCTTTAGCAGAATGCATGAATCGGAAGCTGACCAAATGGGATTGTACTTTATGGCAATGGCCGGTTACGACCCAAAACAAGCACCTGCATTCTGGCAAAGAATGAACGGTACAGGCGGAGCTCGCCCACCAGAATTTATGAGCACACACCCAAGTCCAGAAACCCGCATCGCCGACATCAACAAATGGATGCCAAAAGCGCTGGAGTATTATAAAACAGCAGCAAAATAAATAGTATTAATATTAAAGGCCGTCTCAAAAAGATGGCTTTTTTGTGGAGTTCAATAACCTAAAATGTATGTGTAGAAGCAACAATTATTACTTCATTCCCCTAAAACTCCAAACTCATTCCATCAAAGGTCCCGCTGCTCATTAAAAGCAGGTTTTCTTTGCCGGTATAATTTTTTTCAATCCAGTTTCTAAGTTCGTTTTTATTGCTGAAGGCCAGGGTTTCATCACCAAAACCTAAGGCTACTTCTTCTTCATTTAACATGGGCATTTTTTTCATTTCTAATGCATGTTTGCTGAATAAAACGGCTTTAAAATCTGCTAAATCCATGCTACCAGTATAATGAGGTAAAAATGCTTTGTTTAAGCTACTGTAGGTGTGTAGTTCATATACTGCAATCATTTTTCTTTCAGGATATAATTCTCTTACAGCATTAACAGTTGCTTTTAATTTAGATGGTGCATGGGCAAAATCTCTGTATATAATTGAATCAGCTGTTTCTTTTAAGGTTTCTAATCTTTTAGCTGTTCCTTTAAATGATGAAATGGCTTCCATAAATTCTTCTCCATTTATACCAGCTTCTTTGCATGCATACAAAGCAGCCATCATGTTTTGTAGGTTATGTGTGCCAAATACTTTTAACTGGTATTTTTCTTTTTCAAATTCCATGTCAACAATACCATTGTGTACCTCAAATTGCGGAGTAGAATAAGGTATTTTTCTAGCTTTGATGTTCCATTCTGCAACCAATCGTTTTACCTCTGGGTCTGATTCACAGTATATCAAAGCTCCATTTTCTGGTAATGCTTCAGCAAATATTTTAAATTGATTACAATAGTTTTCATAAGTAGGAAACACGTTAATATGGTCCCAAGCTATGCCAGTAATAATGCCAATTTCTGCTTGGTACACATGGAATTTAGGTCTTAGGTCTAAAGCAGAAGTTAAGTATTCATCACCTTCAAAAACAGCTAAATCACTGTCTTCAAGAAAACCAACCATGGTTTCAAATCCTTCTAATTGAGAACCAACCAGGTAATCGAACTTTTTTTGGTAATGGTTTAATACATGTAAAATCATGGCAGTGGTTGTAGTTTTTCCATGACTTCCTCCAACAATAATTCTTTTCTTTTCCTTGGTTTGTTCGTACATATATTCTGGAAAAGAATAAATTTTTAGTCCGATTTGCTTTGCAGCAGCTATTTCCGGATTATCGGCTTTGGCATGCATACCAAGAATAACAGCATCTAAATCCGAATGGATGTTTTGGGTATTCCAGCCAATTTCTGTTGGTAAAATACCATATTTAGCTAATCTTGATTTGGCCGGTTCGTATATTTCATCATCACTTCCAGTAATAATATATCCTTTTTTATGAAGGGCAATTGCCATATTGTGCATTACAGCACCTCCAATTGAAATAAAGTGGATTCGTTTTGTCATAATTTTAGTGTATCAAAAGTACTAAGATTCCTATGTTTACGCACTATACTAGGATTTTTGACAGAGTAAAAATTTCCCACATTTTGTAAAACATGTCCAGCTTTAACTTTAGAATTAATTGAAACTCCTATATTGCCCGTTTAAATTTTATACATGAAGCAAGTAAGTTTTGGTCACGACCATCAGAATTTTTGGAAAACTCTAAAAGAAGAAGTGAATTTGTATTTTAAGAATACAAATCAGGAGAAAACCGGAAATGGAGTACTTTATTTTAAAACTGGTTTGTTTTTGGCAGGATTTGTAGCTACCTATCTTGTTTTGATGATGGTAAAAATGCCTGTAGTACCTAGTTTATTAATGTGTGGTTTATTGGGTTTCTTTGGTGCAAGTATCGGTTTTAATATTATGCATGATGCTTGTCATGGTGCTTATAGTAAAAAGAAATGGGTAAATGAAATAGTAGGTTTATCAATGAACTTAATTGGTAGTAATGCTTTTTTATGGAAGCAAAAGCACAATGTTATTCACCATACCTATACTAATATTGATGGGGTAGATGATGATATTCAAAAATCACCATTATTGCGTCATTGCAAAACTCAACCTTGGAAACCTGCACATAAATTTCAGCATGTTTATATGTTCTTTCTTTATGGTGTAAGTAGTATTTTTTGGGCTTTTGTAACAGATGCGCAAAAGTACTTTTCTGATAAAATTGGTAGCCATAAGCGTTGGAATATGCCAATTCATGAGCATTTTATCTTTTGGATAAGTAAACTTTACTATGTTATAGTATTTTGTGCAATTCCAATTTGGATTCATGGATTTTGGATTTGGTTAGCTGGTTATTTTGCCATGAATTTTATTTTTGGTACTTGGTTATCAGTAGTGTTTCAATTAGCACATGTAGTTGAAATTACAGAATTTGAAAAATCAGAACAAAATGAAACACTTAAAATAGATGATTGGGCAGTACACCAAATTAGAACCACTGCAGATTTTGCTCCTAACAATAAAGTAATTTCATTTTTAGTAGGTGGATTAAATTTTCAGGTTGTGCATCATTTATTTCCACATGTGAGTCATGTGCATTACCCTGCAATTCAGAAAATTGTAGCAGAAACATGTAATAAATTTGGAATTGAATACCATTGCAATCCTACTATGATTGGTGCTTTGGCATCACATGTTAGAACCATGAAGACCTTAGGAAGTAGAGAATAATCGTTTTTAATTTTATTGGATATGAAACTTCATGTAATTGAAACAGGAAGGTTTAAATTGGATGGAGGAGCTATGTTTGGCGTTGTTCCAAAATCAATTTGGCACAAACAAAATCCTGCTGATGATAACAATATGATTAGTTTGGCTATGAGATGTTTGCTTATTGAAGATGGCAAACGTCTCATGCTAATTGACAATGGAATGGGAACTAAACAAAGTGAAAAATTCTTTGGTTTCTATTTCCTTCATGGTGATGATACTTTAGACAAATCATTGCAGAAATTGGGCTTTCATAGAAATGATATCACCGATATGGTGCTCACACATTTACATTTCGATCATTGTGGTGGCAGTATCAATTGGAATGCTGATAGAACCAAATATGAAACGGCATTTCCAAATGCAACTTATTGGGTTGGTGAGGAACATTGGATGGAAAGTATGAATCCAAATCCTAGAGAAAAAGCGAGTTTCCTTCAAGAAAATATTAAACCTATTGAAGAAAGTGGTCAGTTAAAACTGATTAGAAAATCAGAAAAATTTCACCAAGACATCGATATTTTGTTTTCTCAAGGACATACAAATGGAATGATGCATCCTGTTATTCCGTATAAAGGCACACATGTTATTTATTTGGCTGATGTAATTCCAACCATGGCACATATTCCAGTTCCTTATGTAATGGGTTATGATGTTCGTCCTTTAGATACCATGAAGGAAAAACAAGATATTTTAACAATGGCTGCTGAAAACAATTATGTTTTGTATTTTGAGCACGACCCCTTTCATGCTGCTTGTACAGTAAATCAAACAGAAAAAGGAATAAGAGTGAATCAAATCATTGAAGAATCTTATTTTGCTTGAGATTTTAATTCATAAACTTTATAGCAATTACTTCTTTCAAGCCAGTTATTGAAGTTAAATTTTGCAATCCAATTTGGTATAGAACTATATTTTAATTCAGCCTGCATTCCACTAGGTATTGCAGGCTGTTTCCATTCTTCACTAAGTAAATAGATTGGTTTATCTGTTTTTTGAATTGAATCAATATTCCATTTAACTCTACTGATATCTTCCTTAAGGTAAAATCTTGCTTCATTTTTACCACTTAAATAAGGGTCAGATTTTTCGAAATAAATGGTACTTCCTGCAGGAATATCATCATAAATGAATTCATACAATGGTGCCAGTTCATGAGCTGGTTTTAGCATAATTAGTATCAATACCAATGCATTTACAGGGAAGAAAAACCTGTCTAAAGCTCTCATAAATCTTTTGTGATTTACTTCCTGAGAAAGATTCCATAAGGAGTCCCAGCCCAATAAAATGATATAAGGAACAAAAAAGGCTAATGGAAATAAGAACCTAAATTCTTTATGTCCGATTACTGTGTGTAGTAAAACAAATGCCCATACCGACCAAGTAATTGGGTCTTTACTTCTTTTAATAATTAATAAAAAGAAACCTACAATAAGAATTAAACTATAAGGTGGAATTAGTTTTTCGAATGTAGTTGAGAAGTACCAGTAAAATGGTTCAGTTCCAAAACTAGCAGCTACTTGATGAATGATATTTTGGTTGAAATAATTCCAAGCAGTAAAAGTTTGGTTGCCATAGAATTTTGAATCCAGCATAATGCCAAGGCCCAAAATGAATGCAAATCCTAGAATATGAACAAGTAGTTTAAATAAATTGGGCCTTTGTATGAAGAGGAAATATAAACCTAAACCTGCAATAAAAAATCCAGCTTGAAAACGAGTGATAAAACTTAATCCAAGAAAAATTCCAGAAACAAATAAACCCTTTAAGGTGGAAGGTTTTAAAAACGGAATCAAACCAAATATGAAAAAT
Organism: Bacteroidota bacterium; assembly: GCA_027487625.1. GTDB lineage: Bacteria > Bacteroidota > Bacteroidia > UKL13-3 > UKL13-3 > CAISCU01. Next base: position 31,138 of record JAIYDG010000029.1, on the reverse strand, counting down.
ATGGCTGATAGTGTTTCAGATGAAAACCTAACATGTACATAAACAGCAATCCAGCTAATTAAAGAAAGTAATAGATGGATTCTTTTAATTTTTTCATTCGGAAATTCTAAGGCTTCATGAAGTTTAAGTGCAGCAAACATGCTTAATAATGCGATAAGCCAACGCAATAAGAAGCTAATCATGAATGGATTCATTAATCCAATACCAGCGCAAATTTTCATCACTGCATAACTTACCCAAATTTGGAAAGTCGGACGCATTTGAGCTGCATATTCCATTGGAAGTTCACTAGCAGCAACAGGATGATCAATTGAGTAGGCAAATTCCAAAAGCTGATAATGTTCATCCGGATGATGCCAACCTGCACTAAACCAGGCTGCTATAAGATGAACGAGTGCGCCGAATAATATAATTTGCTTAGGACTTAATTTTAGAAGATTCATTGCGCCAAATATGCAGAATTTAATTGGCTACTAATTGAAATTTTATCAAAACATTTAAAATTAAAGATTTACTAATCTAGAGTTGTTTAACTCAAGCTATAATGTGAATGAACATTATCATCCTATCAAAATGAGTCTAAATTAGGTTTTTTATTTCTGTTTCAATTCAAATTTATTACCCCAATTTTCCATTAAACTCATTACTGGCAGCAGTTTTCTTCCTTCTTCTGTTAATGAATATTCAACTTTAGGCGGGATTGTCTCAAAATCTTTTCGGCTAACAATTCCATTGGCTTCTAACTCTTTTAAAACTTGACTCAGCATTTTATCATTTATGCCAACTAAAGTTTTTTTTAGTTCACCATATCTTTTTGATTCATTTCTTAAATTCCAAAATACTAGTCCTTTCCACCTACCACCAATTATAGAAAGGGTTAAATCAACCGGACAATAAAAAAAGGTGCCATTTAATTGGTATCGTTTCATGGGTGCAAGTAAAGTACAAATTGTCCGCTTACCAAATCATTAGTACTTTCTTTTTGGGTAGTATGATTTTATTTCGGGTAATGCATCAAACATTGAGTTATAATTTCAAACAGGCTTTGATATTATCTAGGACTATAGTTATCTAATTTATCAAAGTATTTTTAAATAGCCATTTTGTTTACTTCCTATAACATCTCAATGAATCTTGATAGAATACAAATAGAAATACTCAATTGCATGCTAACTTCTTTAAAACAAAAAAGCCAACTCGTTATGAATTGGCTTTTATGTTTTATAAAATGAAATTTATGGTTCGATATAAATTTTGGTATTATCGCGATAACCAGAAAGGTTTTGATACCAATCAGTAAAACTTGCTCCAGAACTTTCTGCCCAACTAGCAAAATTTGGATAAGCTTGTAAGATATCGATTTTAGTTTTTGGATAAGGAATTTCAGCTTCAACTTGAAGTGCCCAAGGCAAATTGTTTTTAGTTTTATAATATTTGTTAGCACTAGGATTTGTTGCATCTTGACCAGTTCCAAATAAACTAACATTTGCTTTTTTAGAAGGTACAAAATTTGGAAGATGAACTTCACGACCTCTTTCTTGGTTAACAATCAAATACGGATTGAAAATAATATCATCTTTGAATAAAATTAAATCACTTAAAGTTGAAAACGTAATAGTAATATTTTGCACCACCGGAGTTGCATAAGGATTAGCAGGATCAACGTTTACACCACTTCCACCAGGAGAAGGTAATATTTTAAAAGCATCATCAAAAACTATAATATTGGCATAATCTTGACCTTCTTCAGTTCCATTTGAAGCTGTTGAAACCCAAGAAGCGTTATTAGTTTGAGTTCCTGTAACAGATGAAACGTAAATTGGTTCGATATTATTCAATTGAAAGCCAAATCCATTTTTCAAACTTGCACCAATTGCACGTGTTGTTAAGGCTAATTTCATTTCAACTACTCTATTAGTAGCATTAGTAACCAAATTATAACGGTATGAAGCTACGTAATCATTAAAGTCGTAATCACCCGTTGTAGGCCATAAATCTTCAAACATTAATGTTCCTTTACCAGCAGCAGGGTAGTAATTATTATAAGCACGAGTTGCATCATTAGGATAAGCATCATCAGCATCTGCAACTCCATCTGAGTCTGCATCTTGAATTACAGGTAGTGGTAAACAATTATTTGAAGGATCTGACCAATGAGTTCCAGGAATAACTAAATCATCCATATTATAACGTGTTGTTCCGCCAGTTCCAACAAATGAAATTCTGATTTTATAAGGTAAACCTGAATTGGCTATTGCTGCAGGAACAGCAAATGAAAGTGTTTGTGCTGTTGTTGGTAAATTTGGTGCGTATGAAATAGAATCAAATCTAATATGGGTTCCTTCTTTTGAACTTGATAATGAAGCAGGGTCATATGAACAGTATGTCAAAATTATTCTTCTAAGTGTAGCTGCTGATGTTGCTTCAAATTTCATTTTAAAGGTAATATTGCCAGTACCTGGTTTAATCCAAGGCGATTTTACCCAACAAGCATTAGGGTCTAAACTTGTAGGTGTATTAGAGCGCATAGAAAAATTTCCAGTAATTAATTGACTTGAAACTCTGGTATAAGTAACTGCTCCAAATGCCCAGCAATTTGAAATATCATATAAGCGGTTATTTCCTTCACTTCTTGGATAATAAGGTGGTGCAACTTCACAATTGACCGACACTGTTTGTGCATTGATAATCCCACTTAAAATTAGGAATATAAATGATAATGTTGTTTTATTGAATTTCATGGTGATAGTTTTTTATTTTTAGTTAAAATTTACTCAGTTATTTCATCTGTTAAAACAGGTAGAAAATCGAAATCAGCTTTTCCTGATATTACTTTTACAACTTTTTTAATTGAGCCATATTCAACTTTAAATTCGTTGATTGCACTTGGAAGGATAACTCTGATTTTACTGCTGCTTTCCATTTTATAAAACATTGTATTATAAATTGAATTTCCATCAACACTTGTAATTCTAAGTGTATTGTAGATTGGAGTGTTGGTTTCCATTCCAACAATGCTTAATTCTACATCTTTTTGAGTAGACCAATCAAAACCATCACTTGTTTTGATTTCTTTAAAAACAGTAGCAGTTTTGGTTACTTGATTCTTTTCTGCTTTTTCAATTAGATCTTTTTTACAACTTACAAGGCCCATGCCAAAAGCTATAAAGATAATAATGTAATTTTTCATTGGGTTTTGATTTATTATTTAATAATCAAATCTTGTTCCTAAATCGATTTTATCAATTAAGTAGCTGATAATCTTTATCTTATTTATTATCTTCATTTATTTATATTGATTTTTTTGATTCAAAATGGGATGAAAAGCTCGTTTTTGGAATGAAATGTTATCGTAATAAATTTAAATATCTAAAACCCAAAGATATAAACCTGTTTTTTAATTATATCGTAAATTTTTAATATTCACTTAAATATTTATCTATCTAGAAAAATACAATGCATGATTTTCCAAAATCAAAAATCGTAAATCAAAAATCCTAAATCGTAAATCAAAAATCGTAATTCGCAAATCCCCAATCCCAAATCCCAAATCGTAAATCAAAAATCAATGTCGATTGTCGCAATTAGTATAAATGCTTTGTTCAGAAAAGTCTAGAAAGGAAATATGTGGACAGCCAAATGATTCACCGTTAAATCCAAAAATAACAGGTGCTTTGTATTTAAAAAGTTTACCTGTCCATTGATTTATATACTTTCGTCCTTCTTCGGTATTCATATTATTCAATGGAGTAATAGATGTGCTTTCTCCTTCATCAAAAAGTTCATCAAGTACAATTCCTCCAGTTTTATTTTCAGTTACAATCAATCGTCTCATTTTTGAAGTATAACTACTTTGTTTGCTGTAAACATCTTTTAAATAATACGTGTAATTTGAATTTGAAAATCGATAACAAGAATCATATGAAATCGCTTGCCTTTTTATAAGTAATTCATTTGCAGTAATAAAGCCCATTCCCGGGAATTGCGAACTATGGATTTTGGTCCAAACAATAGGCTTTAGTTGGTTTTTTATAAATGGATTTACTTTCCCTACACAAACAAAATTTTGATTATAATTTTCCCCCAAACGTTTTATAATGATAGGTTCTATTTCGAATCCAATCATATAATCATATTGATCAAAACCTTCAAAATCTTGTTCGCTTTGTTCTCCCTGCCTATAAAAATTAATACAGGCAACCACATTCAGGTTTTTTATTTTGAATGATATGATTGTATCCATTGCATAATGATAGATGAATAATGAATCGTTTTCGGAGATTTTTAATTTGTTTAAAAACATCTTTCTGTGTTTACTATCTAGTTTAATGTATTCATCTCTGTAGTATTTATTGCTATTATATTCAAATTCACCTTCAGTTTTTGTTTGAATAGCCAATGAGTCCGAATCTTCGTTTAATTGATATTTATCTGAAAAAGAAATAAATCCAATCTCTTTGTTATTGTTGAAATGAAAAGTAGATAAGTCGTAGACTTCAGGATTATTACCTAATTGAAAATACTCAAATGGATTGATAATTTTTATTTCATTTTTTGTTTTCTGAGGAGAATCTTTGATGGAGAACATAACTTCTCTAACGATATTGGTATCGGCACTCATGAATGTTGTATTGAAAAACAATTCTCCATTTTTGCGGTGATGATATTGAATATTGAAGAGTTTTATTTTATTAAACTCCGATTGTTCAAGTATTGATTTGAATAGGTTTTTATGAATGATTTCATCAAAAAAGGGCCTTTGATTTTTAAGAACATAAAAATGAATTTCTCTATTATGAAAGTAATTGATGTTTTTGAAAATCAGTTCATTGTTTTTGTTGAATTGTTTTTTCTCCTGAAAAACGCCACTGTCATTTAAAGAATATTCATAAAAAAAGAAATGAAAAGTCTGTTCATTTATTTCCAATTTAAGTTCTGAAGAAACGGTATCAAAATCAAAACTCTCATAACTGATTAGACTGTCAATCACTTTTGTTGAACCAGATACATTTGAATTTGTTTGTTCAGTTTGTGATGAAACTTCCTTTTCACTGGATGCTTCAGAGCCGCATGAGCACAAGATGAAAAGTAAATAAACGAAATTTTTCAGATAAGAGTTAAACCGGATTTTAGAAAGGAATTTGGATTGTTTCATAGGTTTTAAATCAGGAAAGAATAAAATAGAATATACCTGAGAATACAAAGTGTCAATTAAGTATTTTCCCATTCTCTGCGCATTAATTAGGTATGTAAATAAAGTCTTTTGCATCTTCTTTTGTGAAGACATTTTTATACTTATCAGATAATTTAACTTTTTGAGTTTCTATATTCTCATTTATAACACTAATTAACTCAAGTTTTTCTTAACTTACCTTAACACTCTTCGCGATTTTTTTTTACATATTCCTGCATTTCATCTGCTACATCTGAGCTTAGTTTTCCAGCATATTTTTCAGAAAGTTTTTCAAATTCTTTTTGTTTCACAATTTCGAGGATATTTAGTTCCTCTAAATCTTGAAGAAGTTTGTAAACTCTAGGGTCTTTTATTTGAATTAATATAGTTTTCATTTGGATTAAGTAGTTCGAAAATAATCAATTTGTCAGTTGATATCAAACAAGGTTTATTAATTAAATAGACATTCAATCTCGTAATTTATTAATGTAATTTCGAATATTTATATGATTACAAGTGGCAGTTTTTTTTAAAAACAACTTTAATTTCATAATGAATTTAAAAAAGTAATTTGAGATTGAATTAGTCTGGTTAATCTAAATTTATGACCCCGAAGGTGGTCATATGTTTATAGAAAAATGAATTATACAAAATCCCTCCAGCTCTCAACAACTCGGACCTTTGGTCCGAGTTGTTGAGAGCTGGAGGGGGCATCATATTTTGTTTTCTATAATCATTTTTGTAAATTAGAAATTCGTAATTCGTAATTCAAAATTCGTAATTTCAACTTCCCTCATTTTTCCCATACTTTTATCAAATGATTATCTTCGAAATTCTACTTTCTTGGTCGCTTTATTATTTTCTACATAGCTTATTGGCTTCTTTTTTTATGAAGTCTATGATTGAAAAAATAAGTCCTACATTAAACAAGTATTACCGCATTTTTTATAATATAATCTCTGTTTTATTCTTATTAATTTTATATGTAAGAGCTGAATCTTTTGAAAAAATACTCTTGTTTGAAAAATCTATTTTCTCAACAGTCATAGCATTTTTATTGCTTTTACCTGGACTTTTTATTCTTTACAAATCGTTTAAAAACTACGATAAACGGGAGTTTTTAGGATTATCAATAAAACAAAATAATAAAGTTCAGTTAAGCACAGGTGGACTCAATGCTTATTTCAGACATCCATTGTATATCGGAACCATCATAGTTTTAATTGGCTTCTTTTTATTAAATCCACATTTAAACAGGTTCTTGTATGTTTCTGTTTCGCTAATATATCTTCCAATTGGTAGTAGGTTAGAAGAGCTAAAACTTAAAAAGGTTTTTGGTGAAGCTTATGAATCTTATTTGAAAAAAGTGAAATTCTAATTCAAGATTCTCCCTTTATTTACAGAACTTGCGCACAATGTTAGAAACACCTGATTTTTCAAAAGTAAAACTGATTGTTAGTGACCTTGATGGCACATTATTGAATGAAAACAAAGAATTGTCTTCAGATTTTTTCGAAATAGAACAAAGACTTTACGATAAAGGAATTGTATTTGCTGTTGCAAGTGGCCGACAGTTTTACAACATGAAAAATCTGTTTGCTCCTATTGCTCATAGAATGTTATTCATTGCTGAAAATGGAACTTATGTTTCTCAGAAAGATGAATTAATTCATTTGGAAACTATTCCAATGCAAAGGTGTATTCCTCTTATTCAAAAGGCAAGAAAATTAGAAAATGCTTATACCATTGTTTGTGCTAAAAATGCTGCATATATTGAAAGTAGGGCAGAGGTTTTTGTTCATGAGGTAAATAAGTATTATGCCAAAGTTGAAATAGTAGATGATCTAACTTTAATTCAGGATGATGTATTAAAAGTAACCATCTGTGATTTTACTAATCCCAATACCAATTCATTTCCTCATTTTAAAGATGATATGATTGATTTAAATGTGGTAGTATCAGGAATCATTTGGCTTGACATTAGCATAAAAGGAGCCAATAAAGGAAAGGCTTTGAATAAAGTTCAACATATCATGGGCATCCAAAAATATGAAACAATGGTTTTTGGTGATTATCTAAACGATTTGGAGTTGATGAAGGAAGCTGAGCTTAGTTTTGCCATGAAAAATGCACATCCACTTATAGTTGAAGCCGCAAATTATCAAACCCAATTAAGCAATGCTGAACATGGTGTAAGTGATATTCTTCGTAAAATTGCATTAGCTTGATATTGGAATTTCAAAAAATAGAATACTTTTGTTTTAAATAATCAGATAGAAGGAACCATGTGAAAATCGTGGGCTGTCGTGCAACTGTAAATAAGCTTAGCTTATAAGCCAGATACTTAGCTGATTGTTATGCAAAAAATACACTCACGAAAAGTGTAAAGCATTAGTTTGTTGTATAGGTATCTTTTATCTATCGGCTTCTTATTGAAGTAGCAGCTTTTACTTTATTCTTTTCGAAAATATAAAGTAAAATGAACACAAAAATTCAAATCAAACCAGCTTTTATCCTTGTAGTAATTGTACTGGCAGCATTCAGTAGAATTCTTCCACATCCAAGTAATTTTTCGCCATTGGCAGCTATTTCATTAGTTGGAGGATTGTTTTTTAGTCAGAAATATTGGGCCATTATAGTCCCAATTTTGTCGGTTTGGATCAGTGATTTGTTTATCAATAATGTGATTTATTCTCAAATTTATCCTGAGTTTACCTGGTTTTATGATGGATTTTATTGGCAATATGGTACCTATATTTTAATTGGTTTGATGGGTTTATTCTTCAAGCAAAATTTATCCTTCTTTAAGTTATTTGGTATGACTTTAAGTGGAAGTCTTTTGTTTTTCATCATCTCTAATTTCGGTTGTTTTATGGGTTCTGAAGTTTATACCAAAGATTTAGGTGGATTAATACTTTGTTATGCTGCAGGTATTCCATTTTTTTCTGCAACTGTTTTAGGAGATATATTTTATACATTATCCTTATCATTGATAATAGTTTTTGCAGGTAAAAGGATTTCATTTTTACGCACTGTAAATGGCTAATCATGAAGAAAAATCTTGTTTAAGATGCAAGAGTTTATTTGAATGTAAGCCCGGAAATATTTCAAATTGTAATTGTTCACAGATACAATTATTACCTGAAACAAAAGAGTTTTTAGCTAATACCAAATATTCTGATTGTTTGTGTTTGAATTGTTTAACCCATTTAAATAACTTGGTTAAACAATCGCTCAAACTAGAGTTTCCTAGGCAAAGGCAATTAATGGTGGAAGGCTTACATTATTATATGGACAATGGTTATTTTGTTTTTACAGAAATGTACCACTTGCTAAGAGGCAATTGCTGCGGAAGTGGATGTCGGCATTGTGTGTATGGTAATAAATGAGATTAACTTACCTTTAGCCCCATGAAAACCGGCTTGAGTTATATATTTCCTGTGCGATTAAAAGAGTTCAGAACTAAGTTAAATGGTCTACTTGAAATCAATCTGGTGAATGGAAAAGCTCAGTTAGATTCAGCAGATAGTAATTATTCTTTTGGTTCATTACAAAAGATTTTACTCCGTGGATTGGAAGAAATTAAGTTTTCAAACGAGAAAAACATTTTACTGTTAGGATTGGGCGCCGGCTCAATTATTCATACAATCAGGAAAGATTATAGTTCATCAGCACACATCACTGCTATTGAAATTGATGCAGAAATGATTCAGATTGCTAATGATTATTTCAAATTGAATGAGTTTTCAAATCTCACAATCATAGAGGAGGATGCCTTTTGGTATGTAAGAAATGCAAAAAACACATTCGATTTAATCATCGTTGATATTTTTATAGGTGACAAAATTCCTGAGGTTTTTACCCAAGAAACTTTTTTATCAAATTTAGCTGATTTAATGAATCCAAACGCCCATTTAATTTATAATACAATTCATCAAAGTATGCCACGGGATTTATTTCAAGATATGTTATCAAATCTGAATAAAAATCAAATCAAAACCCACGTTTTAAAGAACCTGCAACAAAGCAACGATTTGATTATTGGAAGGAAATAAAAGGTTCCGAAGAATATTTCAGCGGAACCTTTATCATGCCATTTTCTAAAATTACTTGGCTACTTCAATATCCTCCAAAACATCAATTTCATCAATAAAAATATAAGCTGGATATCCTGCACCCAAATGATTTTCAGGGAGCTTTCCGTAATGTTTGGCTTTCACTTTGATAAACAGTGCTTCAATTCCTTTTTGTTGATAGGTTCTTAATGTCAATAAACTTACTGTTTCATTTTCTGGTTTTACATCATAGTCAGCTGTACCAAAAGGAAAATACGTTTCACCATCAATGGAATAACTTACTTCCATATTTTTTGGAAATAAAATCCATGATTTACTGTCTTGTAAAAATGAGGCTTTTACTGTTTTAACCTTTTTCATTTTTTGTAAATCAATGATGGCTTCAAAATCTTGTCCCCAATAGCCTTGCCACAAACCTTTTCTCCAGTTTTCATCGCCTCTAATTCCATCAATCAAAGCATCATCACCACCTCCAGTATAGGGCTTGGTAATCTTTGACTTTAACATAATACTCCAATTGTGAGGTATCAAATGAAAATGAGCAAAACTCTCATTTCTTCTATTACCTGATAAATCGGTTGCCAAACATTTGATATCTGTAGTTTTATAAATATAAAATGGAGCTTTGTATTGAATTAATTTATCGGAGCCATTTATTGAATAATACAATAAACTTGGTGATTCTAGTGATTCTAAACTGACCAACATGCTATCTTTAAATGCTTGTTTTTTAGCTTTAATAAGTGGAGCGGGGAAGAGGCCCTTCAGTTCAGGTAATTTATTCTCTTTAATAGGGAAACTTAATTCACTTTTTGACAATTTATAAGATATAATTTGGTTTTCCATCAATTGTTGATGTTCAAGTTTAAAGCCAGGATTGGTGTTCCCATTGATACTTCTATAAGCAACAAAAGGGTTTTCAGCAGCATTATTTGCCAGAATGCTAAAACTCTTTGAATCTCCAGTTTTTACAACAATTTTATCAAAATAAGGTGCTGCCGTTTCATAAGATGTAGTACCTGGACAAACACTATAAATGCCCATAGAGCTCATAACAAACCATGCACTCATCTGACCACAATCTTCATTTCCTGCTAATCCATCAGGCGCATTTTGGTATTGCGACTCAAGAATTCTTCTAATCATTGCCTGAGTTTTATTGGTATTTCCAGTAAAATTATATAACCAAGCCATATGGTGACTAGGTTCATTTCCATGCGCATATTGTCCAATTAATCCTGTAATATCAGCTTGTTCTCGTCCAGTAGTTTTGCTGTTTTCGCTAAATAAAACATCTAGTTTTTTCTCGAAATTTTTCACTCCACCATAAGCTTGCATTAAACCATTAATATCATGAGGAACGAAAAATGAATATTGCCATGAATTAGCTTCTGTAAAATGATTGTTTACTTCTCTTGGCTCAAAAGGTTCAAGAAAACCTCCATTCGAACGTGGACGCATAAAACCACTTTTAGGATCAAATATATTTTTCCATGATTGAGCTCTTTTTTCAAAAACTTCCTTTTGTTCACCTTCTAAAAATGTTGAAATGCACCAGTCGTCATAAGCATATTCCAATGTTTTTGAAACTGATTCAGCATCATCTTCAATAGAAATAAAACCATTTTTTTTGTATGATTTTAAACCAAGTTCATCTCTGTTGGCACTATGTAACATCGCCTCAATAGCATCTTTTTTGTTAAAATTTCTGATTCCTTTTGCCCATGCATCAGCTATTACTGAAACACTATGGTATCCAATCATACAATCTGTTTCATTGCTCCATAGTTCCCAAACGGGTAAGCGGCCACCTTCTTTATACTGACGAATGAAAGTTTGGATAAAATCATTGCTTCTTTTTCTTTGAACCAAATTGTACAAAGGATGTGCTGCTCTGAAAGTATCCCATAAAGAGAAAACCGAATAGTAATCAAATCCTTTTGCTTCATGAATTAAATTATCTCTGCCTCTGTATTTGCCATCTACATCAGAAGCAATATTTGGTTGAATAAAAGAATGATATAAGGCTGTATAAAAAATGATTTGTTTGTCTTTTGAATTGCCTTCAATTTTTATCAAGCCCAATTCTTTGTCCCATTTATTTTCTGTTTCGGTAAGTGTTTGATTGAAGTTCCAATGTGAAATTTCCTTACTCATATTTTTTGCTGCACCTACTTCATTAACTGCACTTAAACTTACTTTTACATAAAGCTTTTCGTTTTTCTTCATTTTAAATCCGAAAGCAATGCCAGTTTGTTTAAAGCCTTTTTTGCCTGAATATTCTAGTTTTTCAAAACAATCTTTCGAAAATTCTATTCTGAAATAAACCCATTGGTCGGTTGCCCAAGCCTTACTTCTTCTAAATCCTTCGATTGTTCTTTTGTTGATGATATTTATTTTAGATTCAAGCAATTCATCACGATGTAATAAATCTAAAACCAAATAAGCTTTGCCTTTATTCAAGAATTGGTATTCATGAAAACCTGTTCTATCTGAAGCTGTCATTCTGCAAAGAATTTGATCATCTTCTAGTTTAACACCATAAAATCCAGCATGAGCTTTTTCTGTTTCATGTTTGAATTTTGAAGAATAAACAGATGGTTTAAACACCTCATTTTTATCTTTAAAATCGCCCATCACTGGCATTAACATTACGTCTCCATAATCGCTGCAACCAGTGCCACTTAAATGCGTATGTGAAAATCCATAAATAACAGAATCACTATAATGGTAACCGCTACAACCATCCCAACCTTCTAGTCTGGTATCTGGACTTAATTGAACCATTCCAAATGGCGCAGTAGCTCCAGGGAAAGTATGTCCATGACCGCCAGTGCCAATAAATGGATTAACCAATTCATGAAGTTTTTGGGCTTGCGATACTAAACTGCAAGCAATAAGGAAAAGAAAAGCCAGAATTCTCATAATAATACTTTGATGCAATTTGCTTTGATTTTTTGCCAATACAAAATTTTTAATGAGTTTGATATCTTTCAAATAAATTGCAGAGGTGAAAAAGAAGTTAAAAGAGCTAAAAGATATTTTAAAACAAGGATTAGAACCTAGTCAAATTGCTTGGTGTATTAGTTTAGGGTTGGTTTGTGGCGTTTTTCCTGTGATGGGAACAACAACAATTTTAGTAGCTTTAATTGCTTTGGTATTTCGTTTAAATATTGTTTTGATTCAATTGATTCATTGGTTGGTTTCGCCATTACAATTGTTATTACTCATACCATTTTTTCAATTGGGACAAACCTGGTTTGGAGGAGAAGGAAGTGGTATTGATATGGAATTGCTTAAATCAACATGGGAAAAAGGATGGATTGATGCCTCAATTTTATTCATCAACCTACATAAACAAGCAGTTTTTGTTTGGATTTTGTTTGCAGTACCTAGTGTGCTTTTTATATTTTTTGTATCGAAATTTAGTTTGAAATTTTTCGGAAAGAGAAACCGTACTTAAACTTTAGCTTTTGGCTTTTTGCTTTTGGCAAAATTTTATTTAGAAGAATAATTGTACAACAAAATAATAAAAAAAGAATTTACTTTTAATCTAAAATCCTGCTATCTCTTCAAATTTAAAGCTAATGGCAAACAGCCAATTGCCAAAAGCCAGCGGCTAGCAGCCTTTGTCATAAGCTAAAAACCAGCCTATTGCAGGCCTACTTCTAACTTGAAAAAGAAAAACTTATATTTGACAAAACCACTTTTTATGATTACCAAGAAACAACTTACAGTTACACTTGAGAAACTTCCTGAAGAATTTTCAATTGAGGATTTGATTGATAAACTTATTTTACTAGATAAAATTGAGAGAGCTGAAAAGGAATCGGAAAGAGGCGAAACTATAAGTGAGATTGAATTGGAAAAGGAGATTGAAAAATGGTTCAAATAAATTGGACTAAGATTGCAGTCGATGACTTAAAAAGTATTTACGACTTTATATCAAAAGGATCCAAGAAATACGCACAACTTGAAGTAATTAAAATTAAAACAAGGACAAAGATTTTAAAAACAAAACCACTAATTGGTAAAGAAGTTATTGAAAAGGGAAATTTGGCTGTAAGAGAATTAGTTGAAGGGAATTATCGAATCATTTATAAGATTATTGATAAAGATAAAATTGACATATTGACAATTCATCACAGTTCGAGAGATTTAAAACGAAGGGAAATAATCTAAAGAGAAAATAAATTTTATATGACCAGATTTTTATTAGAAGAAAATTTATTCAACAAATTAAAATTTAAGGTATTTCCAATTATTCAAAAATTGTAAAATCTCCTCAAATCCAAAGCCTGATGCTAGCGGCCAAAAGCCAGCTACTAGCTGCCTGCTGCCGTTTTTCTCTCTTCAACCAATTTCAATACCCAAGCTAATTGTTCTTCACGGCTTAAGTTAGAATTGTCTAATTCAATCGCATCTTCAGCCTTCATTAAAGGTGAATCAGCTCTAGTGCTATCTATATGATCTCTTTTTTCAAGATTGGCTAATACTTCATCAAAAGTGGTGTTCTGACCTTTTTCTGCCAATTCATCCAATCTTCTATGGGCTCTTATTGCAGGATCAGCAGTAACAAATAGTTTTAATTCTGCTTTTGGAAACACCACAGTTCCAATATCTCTTCCATCCATTACGATGCCTTTTTTATTTCCCATTTCTTGTTGTTGATGAACGAGAAATCTTCTTACTGCGCTTATAGAACTAACATCACTAACAAAACCAGCTACTCTTGGATTGACGCGAATTTCATTTTCAATATTTTCTCCATTTAATATGGTAAACTGTTGTTGTGTTTGCTCATCTAAACCAAAACTAATTTTAATTTGAGGCAATACTTCTGCAACCATTTCAGGGTGGTGAATATCAATTTGATTTCTGATTAAATAAAGCGTTACTGCTCTATACATTGCACCTGTATCAACATAATGATAGCCAATTTTTTTTGCCAACTGTTTGGCTAAAGTACTTTTCCCACACGACGAATAACCGTCGATTGCAATGATAATTTTTGTCACTATTGTTTCTTTTTCTTGCTAAAATCGTTGATATTGGTAACTACACTAAAATGATTTGTATTTCTTCCAATTAAATAACTTCCACTTCCATAATGTACTTGGAAACGATTAATTTTTATACCAAATCCCCAACTATATCCACTAACTCCTTTTCTATCTGTAAGTGCAAGCTCTCTTCTTCTTAAATGATTATAACCTACTCTGATATTGAAATTTTTACTCAGGACTATTTCAGTATTAAAAACCACATGACTCATAGCATGTTGAAAGAAACTAAATTTTTCTAAAATTGGTAATCCAGTTTCTAAGTCAATATTGTTATTGTTTCTATTTTCAATTTGATACAATAATTGTCCAGGTTTTTCCAGATGTTGAAGAACTATGCCTAATCTTAATGGATTGTGTTCAAATTTCCTTGAAAACCCCAATTGAACATTCATAGGAACAGGTTCGTTATTGGCATTTGTATAGGTTTTAATTTGAGTTCCAAGATTACTAATAACAGCTGTTGCAACCATTAACTTACTTTTGCTATACCAAGTTGCTGCTAAATCTGCAGCTAGTCCAAGTGAATTATAAGATTCAAGATTGGAATAAATTAGTTTGGCAGAAGCTCCTAATTGAAAACTTCCTTTAACTTGAGAAGCGGTAAAACTCATGCAATAATCGCCAGCATTAAATGTTCCTAAATCAGTGCCATCAGGAGCCCACCTTTTGAAATTACCATAGTTTACAAATTGGATTCCACCGGCAAAACTGGTTTTGTATTTTTCTGAATGTCGAGTATATCCTGCATACCCTGCACCAATATCAGCTAAATATCCAACATAACTAAAAGCAGCTTGGTTGTGAAATTCAGAGTTTAATAAGGAAGGATTACCAGCAATTAAATGTAAATCAATAGATGGATTATTAATTGCATTTCCCCCTAAAGCTGCAATTCTAGCAGAAGGCTGCATGTATAAGAAGTTATAAACTCCATTACCTCCCAATTGCGCTTTGCTTAAAAAACTGGATAATGAAAATAAAATGATTAGTATTTTTCTCATGTGATTTTTCAAAAATAGGGGTTCAAAGCAAGATATACGGAACTACTCAAATAAAATTATCATATTTTACTTATTGCTATCTTTTTAAAGTCAATTTTTCAGCATAAAATATAAAAATTGAGTTATTCTGAAGTATTTCAACCGCCATTTGTCGCACTTTTCCACATTTTCATCACTAAAAACACTCTGATTGTCATTTTTTCGGCATCAAATTCTTTAAGTATCAGGTTGTCAAATATCTTTGTTTCAACCTTTACTAGTTCTATTTATGCAAATTTCTACAATTTCATTCAAGAAATTGGTCTTACTTGGGCTGATTTTTTGTGGGATTCTATCAAGCGCGCTTGCAGCCTTTTCAGGCTCAGAAAGCGACGCTCTTTTAGATCCAAAAATCAAGGTTGCCGACAAGGCAACTTCTGAATCATTTAAACTTGCTGCCGGTTACGACCGCATTGTTTATTTTGAAAAATTGCAAATCCTTATTAAAGCTCTTCAAGTTGGTGGCACAAACACACAAATTGAAAGTGAGGCAATTGGTTCGCACACCACAACTAAAGATGAAATCATCTTTTTGTTTGGTGAACCCGACCAAGTAATTCAAAATACCTTATACCATTACAACCTCAATGCCGCTGGCACTTGTAAGGCTGTTATTGGAATCAATAAGGATGGTCTTGTTACTTTTTCAGTAATCAAAGGCTGCTAATTTAATTTTATTAAAAATCGTCCTGCGTTTTTTCGTAGGCAAAATTGTAAATAATGAAAATTTTTACTTTCATGAAGCATAGAGCCATTTGCTCTATGAAGTTATTTGCTGTTATTTTCCTAAGTATATTAGGATTAAATGCAAATGCAACAGTTGAATTAAGTTTATCGGGTAGCTCAAATTTATCTTCTGTAAATACTGGAAATCAGTTTATTTACACTTTAAACTACCAAGTTTCAAGTTTAACAACTAATGGTATCAATGTTAGGGCAAATATTGATTTACCCGCTAATTTGGTTCCATTTGTAATCAGTCCATTTGCAAATTCAGTTGAGTTTGATGAAAGTCAAGTTTCATCGGTTACTTATAATTCGGGTACCAACGAAATTGATATAGTTTTTGTAAACCCAATTCCTGCAGGTAGTACTGGTCAATTGCAAATTAAGTTTAAGTACTTAAATGGAGTAACTCCAAATTCCTACGCACCAGATTTAGTAGCTATTATTGATGCTGATAACAATCTAAATATTGGTGGTGGAACTGGACCGGTTTCATCAAATATTTTGAATGTAACAGCGATTTCCAATAACCAATTTACCATCAACAAAAATAAAACAGCAGGTGGTGCAATCGATGATATTACAATTTATCAAATTGGAATTTCTTCATCAAGTTCTTCATCAGCAGCATTGAATTTAAATAACCCTATTTTAGTTGATACATTGCCATTAGGTGTTGATTTTGTTGAAGCTACAGGATTTAGTGGTTCAAGTGCTCCAGTTTATAATGCTGGTAACAGAACTATTACATGGACTTGGTCATCTGCTTTTGCTACTTCATTTTCTTCTTCAGCTTATGTAAGTGTTCGTTATACTTCACCAACTTTTTCAATCGGAAATTTGGTTTGTAATACAGCTTATTTATTTGGTGAAATTCCGATACTTCCTTTAGGAACTTATTCAGCAAGTAATAAATCAGGAAATGTTTGTTTTAATGTTGAAACTCCAACTCCTGGAGCTGCTTGTTGGGGTGGCGGTATTACTGCTGCTACTGCTTATTGGATGAACAGACATATTCTTGCAGGTACTTCTTGTAATTGGTTTAGTAATGGTTGGTATAATTCAGGAAATACAGAATTAGATTCAGTAACTCTTATTTATAATGTAGATAAAAGTATCAATTTCAATGAAATAAAAGTACGTCCTGTTTATGATGGTTTTGATTCGGTTGCTCCAGCTAGTATTGAAGTTTATTACCAAACAAACAGCAATCCTTATGTTTACCAAGGTACATATAGTTCTGTTACTGTTGCTGCATTAAGTGGGTCAACTCAAAATATCAATATCAGTTTACCTCCAACTGAATATGTTACCAAAGTGAAATTTATTGTTAGAGGAAACTTACCTATTGGTGGAAGTCAAGATTTTAGTTACTGCGGTGATTCAAGAACATCTGCTTTAGGTGCTAAAGATGGCAGCCCAATTGTTGAAGGTACTACTTATAATCCTTCAAATATTGGTGATGATGGTACTGTGGTTACAAATAATTCTGAAGGATTTTATTACTTCGGTGGAACCTCAAATGCTTATTCAAATTGTAATGGTTCTGCTGAAATTATGATTCCTCAACCTGTATTTGGTTTCACAGGAAAATCAATCATTAATTCTGATGGAAACTACCGTGCAAGTGATACAATAACTTATCAATTTAGTACTTATTTGGGAGGAAATGTTAATGCTACTTCAGTAGTAATTACAGATACGCTTGATTCAAGATTAAATTATGTACCGGGTTCTTCTGTTTTATATATAGATAATGTACCTAGTTCAATTACCCCAACGATTACAAATGATTCAATTTTAAATTGGTCACTTGGTACTTTAACAACTGGTAAAACTTACGCAATCAGATTTCAAACTGTAATTGAACCTGGAACACCACCAACAGGTATTCATAATAGAGCTTATTTGAATAGTTCAAATGGTTTGTTTAATGGTGTTACTGATGATGTTGATGTAACAGTAATTTCAGCAGTTGCATTAAGAGCTTATAAAGGACAAAATGGTTGTGATCCTTCATATGTTTATTATCCTGCGAATGCGATAGCTCAAGAGGCTGGTCCTGTAAACTATAAAATTACGATTAAAAACTTAGGAAACGTTGCTGCTAAAGATTTAGTAATGGTTGATGTGTTTCCTTTTATTGGTGATTTCAGAAGTTCACAGTGGTTTGCTAATTTAGTTAGTCCTGTAAGTATAAGTGATCCAAGTTCAACAGTATATTATACTACAACTACTAATCCTTGTTTAAATGATTTTAATCCTGCAACGAATCCAGGTGGTTGCTCAACTCCTTCTTGGACTACAACTCCACCTATGGATATTACATCTGTTAAAGGTATAAAAATTACAAGATCTGCTGTCTTACCTGCTTTAGATTCGATTGAATTAAAATGGTTGATGCGCGCTCCTGTTGGAACTCCAATTAACTTATTGATGAACAATTCAATCATGTACCAAGCTTCTCGTGCTGACAACAGTTCACAATTGTTACCAACAACACCAATTATGGTAGGAATGAGAACAACTTGTACACCTGTTTTAGGTTCTTTAGGAAATTATGTTTGGATTGATGCCAATAAAAATGGTTTACAAGATGAAGCTTCTTCTTTGGGTTTAAATGGAATGAAGATTTATTTATATGGAGCTGGTGCTGATAATGCTATTGGTGGCGGTGATGATGTATTAATGGATTCAACTGTTTCAGCAAATGACTTTTTTGGAAATCCTGGTTACTATAAATTTATTGAATTAGCGTCAGGTAAATATTATGTGAAGTTTCCAACTGCTTATAATGAATATTTATTAAGTCCTGTTGCTATTCAAACAGATCAAAATGATGGCAATAACGATGCTTCTTTAACTGGTGGCTTAAGTTCAATTGTTACAATTAACGCAGCTGGCACTGGACAAGATAAAGACAATACAACTATCGATGCTGGTTATTACCCTTTAGGATCAATTGGTAATTACCTTTGGGTTGATAACAATAAAAATGGTTTGCAAAATGAATCTGCTTCAAATGGTATAAATGGATTAAAAGTTTATTTATATAGAAACATGGGTTCAGGAATGGTATTAATTGATTCTACAATAACTGCAAATGATGGTTCAGGAAATCCAGGTTATTATAATTTCATCATTGATGAAAGTGCTGATTATCAAGTTCAGTTTCCTTTAAATTATCAAACCAAAGTTCTTACAACTAGAAATACTTCTCCTGGTGTAAACGGAAATAGTGATGCTTCAGTAACTACTGGTTTAAGTCCAGTATTTACAATGAATTTGGTAAATAATTCTGGTGTAAACAGACATAATCCTACAATTGATGCTGGTTATAAATGTGATGTTACAACTCCTGTAATCTCAGGTAATACGAGCATTTGTACAGGTGGACAAACTACATTATCGAGCACAACTGGGGTAAACTTTACTTACCAATGGTACAAAGACAATGTATTAATTCCAGGAGAGGTTTCTTCAAATTATACTGCCAATGCAGCGGGTACATATAAAATCATTTCAACTGATTCAGGTGCTTGTTCATCAAATGCTTCGAATACATTAACAGTTGCAATAGTTAACAATCCTCCTGTTGCTAATTTTACTGTTAATAATGATAACCAATGTTTCGGTTCTCATGATTTTGATTTCACTAACACATCTTCAAGTCCTGGTGCTTCTGTTTCTTATGCTTGGGATTTCGGAGATTTAACTTATAGCACTGATACCAATCCTGTAAAAACATATACAAGTCAAGGTGCATATAATGTGAAATTAATTGCTACCAACTTTTATGGATGTAAGGATTCTATTACAAAATCAGTGTATGCGGGCCCACCAATTGCAAATTTCTCATATACTAGAAATTGTGATGGTACTGTTACTTTTCATAATTTATCTAATTATGGAAACGATTTTGAATGGCAATTTGGAAATGGATTTTATTGCACAAATTCAACTGCTGATATAACACATCAATATGGACCTGGTGATTATAATGTTACTTTGATAGCTAGAAATAATGGTTTATGTGCTGATACTATTACCATGCCAATCCATGTTAGTCCTAAATTAAAAGCAGTATTTGGAGTTGATTCTTTAGGATGTACAACTGTAATACAGTTTAATAATTATACTGATAATGCTGATAGTTTAATCTGGGATTTTGGAGTTCCTTCTGTAACTACTGATACTTCAAGTGCGAATAATCCAAGATTCACATATCCATCAAACGGCACTTATACCGTAACAATGATTGCAATTACTGATGAAAATTGTACTGATACCTTTACTAGAGTGGTAAATGTGTCATCAGTAGGAATTGCTCCAACAGCTAATTTCACATATGCTCCATTACCTGGAAATTGTGTTACCAGATTTGCATTCACAAATACATCAACCAATACTTCACCTTTAGATGATTGTTACCGTTGGATATTTAATGATAGCTCTGTAATTGGTTTAAGAGATGTAAATAAATCATTCCCAATTGCAGGTGTTTATCCTGTTACATTAATTGCTCGTTCTACCACAAATTGTTATGATACATTAACTCAAAATGTGATTGTTTTAGCAAATTCAGGTGGACCTGTTGTTCAATTCACACCAGAAGATGACGAACAATGTTTATTTAGAAATAGCTTTAATTTCTTGAATTACTCTACCTTCTTAGGTAATGGCTGGACAATGAACTACCATTGGGATTTTGGTGATGGTACACAAGATTTGGTTAATACTTTTGCATTCAACAAGCAATATACTGCTCCTGGAACTTATCATGTTAGATTGGTTGGATTTGGTAGCAATGGATGTAGAGATACAACTTATCAAACTATTAAAGTTCTTCCTTCTCCTGTATTGAATTTTTCTGCAGATGCAGCTTGTGGAATGAGGGTTGAAATCGTGAATAATTCAACTGGAGCACTTTCTCATTTCTGGGATTTTGGTGATGGATTTTATGAGGAAAATAACAATGATACTTTGTACCATACCTATTTAACTCAAGGTTGGAAGTTTATTAATTTAAGTGGAACCGGAAACAATGGTTGTCGTGCTGAGCAAAATGTAGGTTTAATGGCTGCATTAGGAACTAAGCCTCAAATTCGTGTTACTTATGATACTATTCCATGTTCGAATGCAATTCAATTCCATAATACATCAGTTAATGCTGGTCATTTTACTTGGTATTTTGGTGATGGTTCTCCTGTTTCAAATGCATTTAGTCCTGCCCATGCTTATGCAGTTGGTGGTACTTATACGGTAATTGTGATTGGTTCAAATGGAGGTTCTTGTTTTGATGCTGATACATTTACAGTTGTAGCTCCTCCAGGACTAGGAAATCCTGTTCCATCTGCTCAATTTAGCTTTACACTTTCAACTTGTGCTAATATTGTTCAAGCAGTTGATATTTCAACCAATGGAGCAGCAACTAATTGGTTCTGGGATGGTGTTTTAATGAATTGGGGTCCGAATTTTAATATTAGTAATCCTTCAATTGGTGGACATACATTAACTATGGTTTCTATTAATGGTGCATGCAGAGATACCTTTAGTAGATTTATTCAAATACAAGATATTCCTGTAGGTAGAATGCTTGCTGATACCAATACTTGTAATAGAAATGTTGTTTTCACTGCAGATGCATTAAATGCTGAATCTTATTCTTGGAATTTTGGTGATTTGGGTTCAGGTTCTAATACATCAAGTGGCCCTATGGCTTCTCATAACTTTAGTGCAAATGGCGATTATATAGTGAGTTTAACCATGGCTAATAATTCAGGATGTAGTGTTACGATTAAAGATACAGTAACAATTAATGCTAGTCCAGGTTCTGTAAACTCATCATTCTATTTCAGAAATACTATTTGTAATTGTGTTTGTTCAAACAAAGTTCAATTCTTCAATACAAGCTCAGGAAGTTCTAATACATATTTATGGAACTTTGGTGATGGAAATGTATCGAACCAAAACAGCCCGAACAAAGGTTATGCCGATACAGGTTACTTCACAGTGAGTTTAACCGCAATTGACCCATTTGGTTGTTCAAGTGTATCAACAGCGCAGGTTTATGTGCCTTCAACTGCAAAAGGACCAAGTGCTTCATTTAATACTGAAAATCCTGTTCAATGTTTGGTTGGAAATAGTTTCAACTTTACCAATACATCACAGTATTTAGGTACTGGATGGATTCCTAAGTACTATTGGAATTTTGGTGATGGAACTGTTGATTCAACGCATGCTTTTATCTTTAATAAACATTATGCAAGTGCTGGAACTTATACAGTATCATTGGTAGCAGTAGGTTCAGAAAATTGTTATGATACAACAACCATGATAGTTCAAGTTATTGGTGGAACATGTTTTGGTTATGCTCGTCCAATTAGAGTCAATTTCCCTCATAAAGATGTTTTAGATTTTGACCAGATTAAAGCTGATTCTAAAACTAGCACAGGAGTAAGTGAAAGAGCTATTCAGGTTGAAAACTCATATATACTGTATCCTAATCCGAATGCTGGTGAATTTAGTATTGCATGTAAGTTTTTAAATAGAAAAACCAAAGTAGAAGTAATGGATTTATTGGGACGAAAAGTTCCTGTTCAAATCCAAATGAATTTATACGAAAACAAAATCGACATTATTTGTGGCGATTTAAGTGTAGGAAATTACTTAGTAGTGATTACAGACGATGATGTTAAGCCAACGCATATCAGATTCAATGTAAGCAAATAAATAAGTAAAGGTTGAAAACGCCTCCGGAAACGGGGGCGTTTTTTTTATAGCGTAGCTATAAAAAAACTTTGGCCATTTGCTTTTAGCCATTGGCTTAAAATTCGTTGTTAATTAATAATTTCTACTTTTTAAAGTTTGATTTTTATTCCTTGTTAAATAGATAATTTATAGTCAATATTATCATTTGTTACATTTATTTAGGTTAATATTTGTTACGATATAGATATTAGATGAGAGAATTTTCTACTACTAGAAATTATCTAAGCCCTGAATGGGCGCTATATGTCAGAACTTATATTAGGAAATGAAACCAGCCCTGAATGGGCGTAATACATTATTGGCTCAAATTATTATTCCACAATTCTAAACGGGCTAAAAAAACATTGGCCATTTGCTTTTAGCCATTGGCTTAAATTCGATGTTAGTTAGAAGTTTATTCTTGCATAAAGTTTGATTTTTATTCCTTGTTAAGTATAAAATTTATAGAAATTATCATCATTTGCTACATTAATTTAGGTTAATAATTTTTACTATAAAGATATTGGATGAGAGAATTTTCTACTACTAGAAATTATCTAAGCCCTGAATGGGCGCTATATGTCAGAACTTATATTATGAAATGAAACCAGCCCTGAATGGCGTAATACATTATTGGCTCAAATTATTATTCCACAAATTTAAGCGGGCTAAAAAACTTTGGCCATTTGCTTTTAGCCATTGGCTTAAAATTCGTTGTTAGTTAGCGAATTCTTTTTCTTTAATGATTGTTTTTAATTCGTTGTTTGATTAAAGGCAAAAACTTTTTAATTAGAATAAATTTAAGCTAACAGCCAACCGCCAAAAGCCAACGGCCAGCCAATCAGCCGCCAAATTGTCAGCCAAACCCCTCTTGGAATACTCTTTGTTATTCTACTTCAAAAAGTAATCTTATGACAACAAAAGGTAATATCAGTGTACACACAGAGAACATTTTTCCTATTATCAAAAAATTCCTTTACAGCGACCACGAGATTTTCTTAAGGGAGTTGGTTTCCAATGCTGTAGATGCTACTCAAAAATTAAAAACCTTATCATCTAGCGGAGAAGCTAAAGGTGAATTAGGTGATTTAAAAATTCTTGTAAAATTAGATACTGAAGCTAAAACCCTTCATATCATCGATAGTGGTATTGGTATGACAGAGGAAGAGGTTGGTAAATATATCAATCAGTTAGCTTTTAGCTCTGCAGAGGAATTTTTAGATAAATACAAAGACAAAGGGGCACAAGTAATTGGACATTTTGGCTTAGGTTTTTATTCGGCTTTTATGGTTGCTCATCAGGTTGAAATTATTACTAAATCATACAAAGAAGATGCTCCTGCAGTTAAATGGTCTTGTGATGGTAGCACCTCTTATGAAATTTCTGCTTCTGATAAAACGGAAAGAGGTACTGAAGTAATTTTGCATTTTGCAGAAGATTCTTTGGAATTTAATGATAGTTTCAGAATCAAAGGTATTCTTGAAAAGTATTGCAAATTCCTTCCTGTTGAAATCGAATACGAAGAAAAGGTAATTAATAATCCTGCTCCATTATGGACAAAAGCTCCATCTGAATGTACGAAGGAAGATTATGAAAACTTCTACAAAGAATTGTATCCATTCAGCGAAACTCCTTTATTCTGGATTCATTTGAATGTAGATTATCCTTTTAAACTAACAGGTATTCTATATTTCCCTAAAATAAAAAACGATTTCGAACCTCAAAAGAACAAAATTCAATTATACAGCAACCAAGTTTTTGTTACCGATAGTGTTCAAGAAATTGTGCCTGAATTCTTGATGTTATTACAAGGTGTTATCGATTCTCCAGATATTCCTTTGAATGTAAGTCGCAGTTATTTACAAAGTGATTCAAACGTGAAAAAAATCAATTCACATATCACTAAAAAAGTTGCTGATAAACTAGAAGAAATCTTTAAAGCAGATAGAACTGAATTCAATAACAAGTGGGAAAGCATTGGTTTATTTGTTAAATACGGCATGATTACCGATGAGAAGTTCTATGATAGAGCAAGCAAATTCTGTTTATTACAAAACAAAGCCAAAGAATTATTTACTTTAGAAGAGTACAAAGAAAAGGTTAGTGCTACTCAAACAGATAAAGACAACAAAATAGTTTATCTATACACAAACGATTTAAAAGCACATGATAGTTTCTGTCAAACAGCCGAAAAGAGGGGATATGATGTTATTTTGATGGATGGTCCTTTGGATAACCATTTTATATCAAACATCGAACACAAATTGGAAAACACAACGTGGAAGCGTGTTGATAGTGAGAGTATCGATAAGTTGATTGATAAAGACATCAAAACAGAAAGTGTATTAAGTGAAGCAGAACAAAGCAGCTTGAAAGAATCATTTGAAAAGCAATTTGGAGCAGCAGGTAAATTTAAGTTCGAAACAGAAGCTTTGGCTCCAGACGATCATTTCTTAACCCTAATTAAACCAGAGTGGGAGAGACGTATGGCTGATATGCAAAAAATGCAAGGAATGTCGATGTTTGGCGCTTTTCCTGAATCATGGAATGTGGTTTTAAATACAAATCATGATTTGGCAAGAAAACTGGTTAAGTTAGATGATGCTGAAAAAACTCCGGTTTTACAACAGGCATTCGATTTAGCTAAACTATCTCAAAACTTGTTACATGGCGAAGAGCTTACCAATTTCATTCAAAGAAATTACGATAGGTTGAAATAGGTTTTAATCAACAATTATTAAATAAAAAGCTCAGTCGTAAAGGCTGAGTTTTTTTGTTTAATAATGATTGGGTTTATGATTTTCCCAATAATCTTTAGGAGTTAATATTTTAGTGTTTTTATAGCTTGAAAATGTAAAGTCGTTTGTATTACCTGTTATAATAAAATCAGCATTACATTCATCAGCTAGCTCTATAATTTTATTATCATCAAAGTCTGAAATAATATTGAGCTTTATTTTTGGTTGAAATACCATTGCTTTGTTTTCGATATATACCAATAAAGATTCAGCTCGAGCAAAAAAATCTTGAAATTTAGAAAATTTAGGTCTTGCTAATACTTCAAAATATTCAGCTAATAATTCCTCAGAAACACAAAGTGTGATTTTGTTATCTAAAACTAAATCATTTAATATATAGTATGGGTAGTTACGCTGAATGAGTGCAGAAACGAAAACGTTGGTATCAATTACGATTTTTTGAATGATTCCTCACTAATTTTACTTCCTTAGTAATATCATCCATTGTTAAGCTTGAAAATCCAAATTTTTCAGCCAACTCTATACTCTTGTTTAAGTTTTGACGAGCTAATTCTTTACTTACAAGTTCAATGATTTCGGTAAAGTTTAAAACTTCCGTTTTGATTCCAAATTTGTTGAATTCTATATCTGATATTGAAACCTTTAGTGTTCTCATTTTAACTTATTTAATCAAAAATAATAAAAATAAATTAATGTATAAAATTTGTTGTGTTTTTTACTTTTTGGTTATACTTAAGTGAAGATACTTTATTAAATAATATTTTACCAATTTCATTCAAAGAAATTACGATAGGTTGAAATAGGTTTTAATCAACAATTATTAATACAAAAAAACTCAGTCGTGATGGCTGAGTTTTTTTGTTTAATAATGATTGGGTTTATGATTTTCCCTTTAATCTTTAGGAGTTAATATTTTGGTGTTTTTGTGGCTTGAATATTAAATTCATTTGTAATATCGGTAATAATAAAATCAGGGTTAAATTCATCAGTAAGTTTATATTTTTAGCATTATTACTGAAATTATATCATTTGTATAAATTAAGGTTTTTTCATAGTCACTTACTATTTACACTTCAATCCTTAACTACTTTTCCATCAGTATTAATAAACCCTTTTTTTCCTGAACTAATAACCATAGCCCAGTCAGAATGAATTTCACCAAAGGCATGTATTTCATCAAAAATTGTGTTTACAATTTCTAACCCTTCATGATTGATGAAACCTAATTGGCCATTAACTTCAACCAATGCCCAATCGTCTTTATAAACCCCAAACTCAGCTATTTTATCATATTTAGTTGGAACAATTTCTTTCCCTTCATGATTGATGAAACCTAATTGTCCATTAACTTCAACCAATGCCCAATCAGCTTTATAAACCCCAAACTCTGCTATTTTATCAAACTTTGTTGGAACAACTTCCTTCCCTTCATGATTAATGAAACCTAATTGACCATTAATTTCAACCAATGCCCAATCGTCTTTATAAACCCCAAACTCGGCTATTTTATCATATTTTGTTGGAACAATTTCTTTTCCTTCATGATTAATAAAACCTAATTGTCCATTAACTTCAACCAATGCCCAATCGGCTTTATAAACTCCAAACTCTGCTATTTTATCAAACTTTGTTGGAACAACTTCCTTCCCTTCATGATTGATGAAACCAAATTGTCCATTAAATTCAACCAATGCCCAATCGTCTTTATAAACTCCAAACTCTGCTATTTTATCATATTTACATTTCAATTTACTTTTTATTGTCAATGCCTCCAATTGAGAATGTTTAAACATCAA
The DNA here is from genome assembly GCA_027487625.1 of Bacteroidota bacterium. Taxonomy (GTDB): domain Bacteria; phylum Bacteroidota; class Bacteroidia; order UKL13-3; family UKL13-3; genus CAISCU01. The sequence goes on along the minus strand of JAIYDG010000029.1, from coordinate 3,752 downwards.
ATTTTCTTCAATAGATTTAATTTCTTTCAGCGACTTAGAATTGCCATCCATCATTGCAATAGAAATTATTAAAATGCATACAATTTTTTTCATTGGTTTGAATTTTAGACGTTTAATAAAATTTTGAATTAACTACAAGTAATTATTAAGCCCCAATAAGGTTGCATATTATTAGGATAAATTTTGTTAATCATAAAATCTTTATTGAAATTTTAAAATATCCAGATGTTTACTCGCCAAAAGAATAGCTTCATTTTTTGGAAAATGAGAAATATTGATTGAATGTTTAACCTGTATCAATTAAAATAAAGAATATTCTTTTTCATCCCTCATTACCCCGAGCTGAAGCATCAGGGCAATTGAGGGATGAGAAGCATTTCATTATTCATCACAATGAATTATGGGATTATAAATCCTAAAACAATTATGCTGATTTCTCAATTGCCCTGCGGATTTATCCCTGGGAATTGAGAAATATAAATTGAATATTTTTCTATATAAATTGATTGTGTTTCTGGATTTTAAAATATAGAATATTCTTTTTCATCCCTCATAACCCCGAGCTGAAGCAACGGGGCAATTGAGGGATCAGAGACATTTCTTTTCAATTAATAGAATAATCTTTTTCTTCCCTCATTACCATGAGCTGAAGCATCAGGACAATCGAGGGATCAGAGACATTTTGTTTCAATGATTATTACATTGATTTGATGAATTGGAATCCTAAAACAATCTTGTTAATTTCTCAATTGCCGATCAGATTCATCCTTAGAAAAATAAGAATTTTCATCCCATGATTACAAAACAAGCAATAAAAAAGGAGGCATACTTTTTAAATCAGCCTCCTTTCTCATTAAAATAAAACTATTATTTGTTTTTGATTCTAGCTTTAAATCGATTCTGTTTTATTATTTGAGGTAGTATTAATAACACTCATCTTCTTAAAATAAACAAAAACTACACTGATAAAAAGTCCAATTAAAGTAAGTGCAATTAAAAGGGAATAATTATATAATGTATCTGTATTTTTAGATACGATTAATTCACCATTTTGAACTTCTAATTTTACTTCATGTTTGTTTTCATTGTTTAAGATAAACTGTTTTTGTTTTAATGCTTTTAACATAACTATTAATTCGCATTGATTATTGGGCATTTCTTTGAAAATTGTATTGCTAATGTAAATTGAACTTACATTTTTGGGAAAATTAAGCAATTCAACAAACAAGGTGCTTTCATGTCCAAGCTGCAATTGTGGATGATTGAACTTTATACTATCATCATTTACTATTAAATAAAAGTTATTTCTAAAATGTTTAATGACTAATTGAATAAATTCTTCAGGTGTTTTATAAGCTCCTTTTTTGAAATGAAAATCTATTTCACCTTCAAAAGCGGTTAAAGAACTTTTTATCACTAAATAGGTTTTTTCGTCTTGTTCAAAGATCAAACTGCTTGCTAAATCAGGACTATGAGCCAATGTGACTTTGCTATAGAAACATCCTATTAATAAAATTAGCAATAGGATTATTTTCTTTTTGAAACTACTTCGCATAAGCTCCTGCAAGACTATTAATAAAATTATTGGCACCTGCTTTATCTACATGGTAATGATAACCTCTAACTGAATCATAGTGTCCGCGACTAGCATCTAAATCTGTGTATTCAGTTCCTGCGGCGCTTAATCTTTCATACATTCCATGTCCATCTAGAGCATATCCAATCATTGCCGCATGTCCATCTGTTTGAGTTATTTTAGTAGATTTTCCAGTTGCAGCATGGTAATGGTAACCTGCACCGATGTTAATATGACCACCGGCATCATCAAAAGGAGCTAAAGTATAAGCACCTAAAATTGCATTTACAGGAGCTGGTGCATCAAATACAACGCCATTAAATGCAATTCCTCTGGTTGATGGTCCTGATGAATTTGGTCCAGCACCAAAACTAATGGGTGTAGTTAATCTAACTGGTGTAACAGGTATATAAATTGTTTTTGTTAAAGTTGATACATAAGATGGTAAACATTCAACACAATAGTTTTTGTATTGTACACCAACATTTGGATTTGCCGCTGCTTGACAATCAGCTTGGGTTAATGTTTTTGTGATTTCACCAGTTGTTGTATTGTACATTTGCCAAGTTGTATTGTTGTAAAAAGTAGCAAGGTTTTTAATAAAAGCTCCGTCAACATCATACACATTTCCATTTTCTAACCAAATACCACCTTTTGAAGCATCATCAGAGATATTAGTTGGGCACCATGGTCCTTGAACGTGATCGGTTGGAGTGCTTTTGGTAACAATTTTGAAACATTCAGCAGTTGTACCATTAGAAAGGGTGCGTGTAACAATGGTAATTGGTTCAGCTAATCCTCCTGATAAAAAATTACTCGACATTACCTTTATAACAATAGAATCATTGATAGGAGTATTAACAACAGCAGTTGTCTCATCATCTTTTCTGCAAGAGATTAGAGCACTAATGAGCGCTATACCAATTAAATATTTATATTTCATTTTGTTGATTTAATAGTATTTGACGCTTAAATAATCAAACTCCTTCGATACAATACATTATTTTAAATTTTTGGAATTTGAAACGCTTGTATATTTATCAAGATGGCTTAAACCCGATTAAAGTTAAGGCATACTATAATTAGCATAAAAGCCTTTGAAATTAGAACCAAACTCAATTTCCTTTAAGGAATAAACTATTTCAATTTGTTTTATTCAAGTGGCTGTTAGATTCTTTTTATTCTCCTATAAATTATACTTTAATGCATCATCTTGGTTTAAAAACCCTTCATTAAACTAGTAATTTTTCGCTGATTAATATCAATTACTTTTCTTTTAAACATCACACAAAAACATCATTCGTCCCTTTTAAAGATACTTTTGTCCCTTTTTTTCTTATTGAACTTTAAGCCCCACTTATGTTTGATAAAAAAAATGCATGGCAAACAATTACAATTCAACTTATTTAAAAACTTTTTTATCCTATATAAAATTGCTTGTTGTTTTAATTTGTTTAATCCCAACAGGTTTAAAAGGTCAAGGTGAAAAAAAAGAAAAGAAAAAGCTAAAAATGAATGGTAATTTTTCTTTTTCTCATGATATGTTTAGTTCTATTAGTAATGATCCAACATTTATTGCTTATAGGCCGCAATCATCCTCTAGATTATTTGCAAGTACAACTATTTCTTATGGTAGATTTTCCTTGCCATTTTCTTTTTCATATTCCTTACAACAAGGTACATACGGTTATGCATCGCCAATTCCATCAGAATTTAGATGGCGCGATTTAATGAGCTTTTATAATCAACTTAGTTTTAGTCCAACTTATAAAAGTTTTCAGGCTTATATCGGTACACAAGTTCCAAAGTTTTCAGAATTAACAAGTGGTGATTTACCTGTATTTGGAGGAGGATTCGAATGGAAGCCAAAAAAAATCAGAATTTCTGCATTTTATGGAATTGCTCAAAGAGGAATTGCTTCAGATAGTTTGTTAAACATTCCTGGGGCTTATAAAAGAACTTCATTTGGGGCCAAGATTGGATTGGGTAAAGAAGAAGGAACACATTTATATTTAATTGGACTTAGACATCAGGATGACCCAAATTCAGCAGTTATTACCAATTATGAAATAAAACCTCAAGATAATACAGTTATAAGTGTTGACCAAAACTTAGTTATAGCTAAAAAGTTCTTTATAAAAAATGAACTTGCTTTATCAGCCTATTCAAAAAATAT
>JAIYDG010000295.1 GCA_027487625.1 Bacteroidota bacterium | reverse complement strand
TTGCATACTTACAAATATCCGAGACATTCACTTTGACTACAGGGTGATCTCCTATAATACCCTTTTCATTAGGTGCATAATCAGTGACATTGAGGTTCTTCGCCAAACAATAAAGCCCCCATTGCCAAAGAGTTGTTTCGGTTTTCGCTAGTTCGTATGTTTTTAAGGGGCCGGAAGATAGGGTTTGGTTTTTTTTGGCACTACCTCCGTTTATGGTATCTTTACTAATGCTTACAATTCTAATCATCACTGGATAGTAACGCTGCCTTAATAACGTGTAGTTGATCGGATCAAATCTCTTTATGATTTCAAGTCTTGGTTGTAATAAACGCTTCGATACAGGTTCACCGTTTAGTTTGTATATGGTCTCAATCATTTTATCAACCTCTGTTAGTTTTTTACCCGATTCTAGGTAAACAAAGGCAATTTCTTGTACAAGTTTGATAATACTATCCTTTTTTTGTTTAAACTGGCTTGCCCAATACAGTGCATTCCATGCTTCCTCATAATCTAACTCGTAAATTTTGTTTTTTGCAAACATTAGTTGAAAACTTGTTGCTACTTCAGCAGTAATTATTGCTTGATTTAGTAAGTCTCTATTCTGTTTTTGCCCTGCCTTTGCGAGCTTTTCATTATATTCTGCATAATTTGCATTTATTTGAGCTGCTGTTTTTGCAGACTGTAATCTTCCGTTCTGCTGCCAAGCCCAAATCGCGGATACAGCGGCTATCAACATTAATACAAAACCAACCATAGCCAATCCTGTAACTCTTCTCCGCTTGCGCTTCTCCTCGATCAGTTCTTTTTCTTGAGCTTGGCGCGCTACTGCCAGAGCAGCCTCGGTTTCTTCGGCTATCCGCTCTTGTTTTGCATGTAGAACTGGGGTTACCAAGCGATCATGCGTCAACTCATAAGTATAACCACCTCGCAAAAAGACTTCCGCACGTAGCAATCGATTATTGACGAGGTGTTCCAGCAACTCAGTTCCGACGTTATACTGGCGTGCTATTTGAGCCTCATGTAAAGAAAGCCTAATGTTATTTTCACCTTCCAGTACTAGTCCTTCCTCAATCAATCGACGAGCCGAAGCGAGCATTTTAGTGTCAGAGATAGAAGCAAGTTTATCGTAATAATAGTTTTCGATGATTTGTTCAAGATCACCAAGGTGTGAGGCTTCGATGGAGGTTATATGTTGGTTTTCTACCAATTTTTCTTCAAAATATTGACAAAGCAGTTGCAATAAAATGCATTCCATCCGATTTTCATCCTGAGGATCTTGCAAGTATTGAAGCAGTGTACTAAGAGCTGTTGGAGACCATTCAAAAGGTGCGGTATGAAAGTCGCCTATTTGTCGGGCGGGTTCTACAATAGCGATTTGTGCATCATGAAGACGCAATGCTCGCAGTTCGTACAAATTACGTAAGACATTCGGTAAATGCTCGGACATATGATGTAGTAAGTGCATTCGGTCAGCACGAATTGCAAATACAATACGTATATTTAGTGGTGTTTCGAGCGCCTCTTCAGCTTCTTCATCTAATTCGCCTAAGGATAGAGCGTCCAATAAGCGGCGATAACGCAGGGGAAGTTCGGTGTGGAGCAATTCAGCCAATTCCTGTTGAAAGTTACGGATGTCAACCTCAGGGTAAGTAAATAATTCTTCAAATTGATCAAAAATCAGCAAAGGTAAGAGCCCCTTACTTAATTGACGGTTTTTGGCGTAGCGCCAAATAGAGTCTTCATCCGGTAATAACTTTTGAAGCAATATAGAGGAAGGTTGTGCATTGTTGAGATAAGCCTTGATGATATCGAGTGGGGTTTCTGTTTTATTCTCAGTCCAGGCACCAAATTTAATGAGGATCGGTTCGTAATCACCTTCTTGTACACACAGCGGCACAATTCCTGCATTGAGCAAAGAACTTTTTCCCTGCCCACTTTTACCATACAACACAACTACCGCTTCGCGGCGAATTAAGCGATATAGGTCAGCAATGTCTTGTTTTCTACCATAAAAGATTGTGCTTTGTGCTGTTGTAAAAGGTTGTACCCCTGGATATCGATACATGTTCCTAGTAGAGGATGGATGCGGCAAAGCATCAGTTATTTGGCTCATGTTCATCAAAAATTCAACAATAATTAAAGTTGTTTCAGGTAACTTAAAGTAGCCATATTGAGGGGATTCATCTGGTTTCCTCAATGCGATCTGTAAGGCTGATTAAGCGTTCTACAATTTGGTTTTGTTCCACATTTAAATCACGGGAATCAATCGTTCCACGTAGATCACGCTGACGCAGCAGATTATAATGGCTGCGCAAAAGCACTAATTCATTAGCCAATGAATGATTTGGGGGTTTACGACGATCAAGAATAACCCGTAAGTGCAAAAAGGTAGAATCCAAATCTGCTTTTGCTATCAATTCTTTCAATGCTGTTTGGTTAAGCTCTGGTAAACTGGTTAAAGTGGGATCAGAAGGAGGTATTTTTTTTAATATACCAGATTGATCACAAGCTTTGAATAAATTCGCTACGAATACTGCGGGGTCGCTCGGGTAAAAATTTATTTTGAACTCCTCTGAATACAAGGTCTGCAGCTTGGGGTTTTTAAATTCTTCAAGGGCTAGTCGTTCAACATCTTTAAGTTTATCGGAATTCATCGAAAGCACCCTGAGCAGGAGTTGAAAATACCATTTTTCATAAGGTAATCCCAGGAAAATGTAACGCTCGGCACTTTCAATTTCTTCTCGTAAATGGGGGTGCATGCTCTTGGCCATGAAGACAGACTCTAGATAGTCAAAAAAATCACTGTGCGTCAACACCAAACTTTCAGGCTCTTCAATATTTCCCAATAAATTATAAATAAGCGGATTTCGACAAGATGGTTTCTCGAAAAATTCTGGATACTTTCGATTTCGGAAGTAGAAGTCAGTTTGATACTTCATCCCCAATTCATCAAAAGTACGAGCCAAAATGTTATCCGGCATGAGTGACACAATAGTGCTGAAGGGTATCTGCGCCAATTGGCTAAATCGATGCCTGATTTCAGGAAAAGTCTGACAATAAAAGTTTTTGATTTGACCAATAACTTTCCGTTTATGTCTGCGGGCGTTGTGAAAAAGGAAAAAACCATCGTCATTGTACACACTTATGGAAGGGTGATTGGGTTGATCAATTTCCAACCACTGCCCCAATAAATCCTCAATACTTTGGCCATCGGATGCTTGATACATGCCACTCCCTAAAAAAACAACACATTTTTCTGCTTCAAGGCTTTCAATAAGTTCATTCCAGTCGTGATCCAATCGATTCGCTACATGTATTTCACCCATAGTTTTGCTGCTTGCATTTTATTCAAAAGCCCTTATTATGCCTCCAATCCATTTTAGTCAGATTGATCAATTCCCAGGAAAAACGGACTTCCTCCAAATCTCTGGCTATCCTAAGCCGCATTGGAGTAGGCCGATTGCGGTAATCTTTTTGTACCTCTTGTACAATTGAATTGACGTGCTGATCTAGTGTCGAAATCGTACTAAGCTGGGCCAGTTTTTCCAACAACACAAAGAAGGCATCAAAATCAACAATATGAGACCAAGCTCCCACCGAGTTCAGGGAAGGGCAATCTACAAATAGATTATCACCCAGATCATAAATGGGATTATTGGTATTAAATACTCGTAATCGGTTGATTTTTCCTAAAAGCTTTGCGTGTTTTTCCAATTGCTCCCGGGTTTCGCGCTCGGTCAGAGTAGTAATCCAAACTACTTCCGCCGCCCCCGTGTGCGCAGGTAGCGCAGGAGTAGTACCAAGAATCAAGACTTTAGTTGGGAATTTTTGTACCAGACTGAGCAGTTGTTTGCGATTGTGCGGGGCGAAATTCGAAGTATCAACAACGAAGAATCGATTTTGGGGCGTAGCAGCTATCTCCATGGACCATTCTGAGCTCGGCAATTCCCGGATCAAAGCAAATTTTTTACCCGTTCCTGCATATCTAGCCCGCAAATTAGAGACTGCATCCACCATAAATGCCCAGTTGGTCAATTCATAGGAACCAAGCAGACCTTTTCCATTTTCATAAACGGCCGGAGCAAGTAAAATTTGCTTCGTTGCTGCATTGCCCCACTGAAATTTTGGATTTTTGCCAGGAAGAGTCGCCTGCCTCCACCCATCAATGTTCAATTGTTTGTAGCCATTCTCCCAAATTTTTACAGAAACGAGCGTATCCCTCCTAAATGCGTACTCATCCATGATCAAACTGTCGATTGGCAACAACGAAGAGAGTTGAACCCCTATAACCCGGATGGCTGGATTGGAGGTTTGGGTAATCGTGATGGGTTCTTTAAGGAATTGGGCAGCTTCTTGCTCTTCGAAAAGTCGAATATTCTTTGCTGAGCTTGTCGTTCGCGGGCTGTACCAATGTTGAGTTTTCCCATTAACCTGAAATGAGAATAGAATTTGGTCATTCTTTTTTAGCATCCTGGCGTCGTCAAATGGGTTACTAAAAACAGACCACAATAGCGTAGCAGGTACGTTTTGCACGTTAAGCGAATTCAAATGCTCGCGTAAAGGAGTAAATGCTGTTTCTGTTGCAGTTGCATTCAATGTATTGCCCCGAATAGCATACATGTTCGATCCAGTAGGGGAAATTTGCCAGGTTTGTTCAAAACCAGAAGTCAACCAAATATTGCGAAGGGTTTTGTCCGTGTTGTAGGTGCTGAGGGTACTAATTTTTTTACCTAAATTATTTAAGCTACTCGACAAAGACCATTGTACTCGGTTGTTTTGGGAGAAGGTGAAGCTGCGAGCGCTTACATCCTCTTTGATTTCAATTTTTTTATCCTGCTGTGTCAGCAATTCAGATATGCCCGACTCGTAGGATGTCATTTTTTGGATAGGTTTTCCTATAAAAAAAGATTTGCCTTCAAAGTCGAATTCAGTGCCATTTTGATGGCGCTCAAACTGTTGCATGAACTTGTTCATTTTTTCAGCGTCAAAACCTACCTGAGTTTGGGAGTGTAAGTCAACTCCACCTACTGCCCGCAGCAGACTACCATTTGGTAGGGCTACTACCGTTTCATTAACTGGGTAGGTACGTGGAGTAGGCGTTCCCATATCGGGCGTTTCAGCAAAAGCACTTAAGTCAAATTTATCAGCGTGGTAGTTTTTAATCCAGCGAAAGAATGCCAACATTTTTACCAGGTTATTCAGTTCTTTCAACTCTGGAAACAGCTCGGATAATTCGTCGTAATATTGATTGACAATGTCAAGATTTTCTTGTACCCCAGGGAGCTTCTCGTCGTAATCAATGGCCTCATAAGGGCCACGGCGTTCACCCAATTTTTCCGCCTTGGCTTCCATATTGGGTCGATTGAATAAAAAAGTATGGAGTGAAGACTCATCCGCTAGAGTGAGGACTTCATTGCTGGGAAAAAACCAGTAACGTATGGTGACTACTGCTTCAGAATCATCGTCTTGGTCCTGGGTAGAAGCAATTTCCGCAGCTGTTTTAAATTTGGCACCTATTTCTGCACGAATAAGGTCGGCTAGATAACTTCGTTCATATTTTGCCAGGTGGTCGCATACAAACTTCACAAATGGACTATTGGCTAGTTGTTTCTTTTTGCTGATTGACTCACACAAAGGTTGGTAAAACTGTAGTTTATTCAGCATTTTAGTCATTCCTCTCTGGTTGATCATTTCATAGGCCAGTAAGGTCATGGTTTCTTGGTCTTCAGCACTCAATCTTAAAAAGGCCTGAGTAAATCCTTGATCACGCATCATGAAATGCAGAATGACTAAAGCCGTTTCTGTGGATTCTTTTAGTGACTCTAGAGCTGAATCGCTCGAGTCCCCAATTAGGGATGAAAATAAGAAATGCAGTACGATTCCTCGGCCAGTGAGTTCGTTAATGGTAGACAATAAGTTATTTGCCGCCCTGCGATCAGCACGCTTAAAAAAATTCTGAATAGAAGAAGAGCTGTAAGCTAAAGTGGCGTACAGTATTCTATCTTCTTTTTCCTGATAATCTCTGGCTTCCTTAACTATACTTTTTTGTTGAGGACTTAGATCAAAGATTTCGTTAACTAGTTTGAGTGTATTGTCTTTACTACTATTTCCTCCACCACTTCCGACATAATACCTTGCTATACCATCGGTAAAATAGCCAGTTTCTTTAATTTCATCTATGATTTCATCCTTCGTTTCCGCATCGGCAGAAAAAACATAGTTCCAGCCAGTCTGACTACTTGCATCCGCAGTGCTAGCAAAGCGCACAATGGTTTTTGCTTGTTCTATACCTTTTACCAACCTTTGCAAAGAGGCATCAATCTCTCTGTTAATTTTTGCTTTATCCTTGGCCGCAAAAAGATTGATGTACTCACAAAATACTTTTTGGAAAGCGCTTTGTTGAGGATCCGAACACAGGCTTTCGATCAATGGAAGTTCATTGGACCAGGGATCAATTCCTGAGGACAATGCTTTGAGCAACAAATCCGAAGCATACAAAACCCGCCCGGGTCGTGTATCTTCAAAGCCTCCTCCAAATGTGACGAGATAATCATCCTTCTCCTCATTAAAATCCATATCCACAAACAAGGCTTTGCCATTGGCTTCATGCTCAAAAATAGCACGGTAAGCTGTAGTCAAATCGCTGACCGATATTTGTGGATTGAGCACATCCTGGCTCCCCACAAAATAAAGTGCTCGCTTTGCTTCATCTAAATGCACTCCTTCCCATTGGGTAAACTGAGCGAGGCGTTGCGCCATGTCTTCGGGCGTAAGTTTAATTTTATGGGTTTGATTATTCTGATTGAAAAGCGCGGCAGTACTTGGACTAGATGAGGTCAAAGATAGTTCCTTGAAGGTATTGGATAAGGCCAGCGTGTCAACTTGGGTTCGAGCGTTCAATTGCAAAAAATAAATTGGCTTATTTTGTTTGAGGAAGCTTGATGCCATGATGGCTTCCTGAGCTCGGCGTTCGGTATCGGCTACAACTACGATAGCTTTACCACACTGGAAAGGGAAAGGCCCAAATTGTGGATGTACGACCAAGTCAGGTATATTCAAAAAGGTAGCCACTCCCCACTTATTCGAGTCCGCATTTGACTGAGCTACTGAGGTTACCAAATCGCTCAACAATCCACGATCAACAGGATTAATCGTTGGACTAGATGTTGCAGATGGGAGTTGAGTAGGTGTCCAAACCGATTTTGGGAGGTTATTTTTACTGCATCCAACACTTAATAAAAAGAGGAGTACAGTTAGTTGAGCAACGCTGAAGTATTTTACCATGGCCGAATGTTTTTTGCCCAATGGGGGATATTAGATGAATGGCTAGTGTTATTCGGAAAACATATTTTGTCGCCTTGCTTTAGATTTAAATTCCAGGTTACATAATCCGAAGTACAACTTTCTGCTTTCTGTAAATAAATCCACTTTGTATTAACAGGAGTGCTGGCTTTAACGGGTATTCCCTTTGGTGAAAGCCAAATCCCCCCAGGCTCTTTTAAGTTGGACATTTCTTTCACTTTTTTAGCAGCTTGGCTTGGCCGATAACGCTCGGTAGTCAATGTTGCTGTACCTACTTTTTTTTGACCTTCTAAGTTAAGTAGTGCATTATGCACTTCATCCAACAATGCCAGTCTGGAAGCCTTCAACTGGTAAGGATTTGCTTTTAACCATGCTTGAGTAGCATCTAGTTTAGTAAAAATTTCCAATCCGTCGTTTTTAATCTGTTCAAGTTCTGGGACGCTTATTTTTTGTTTAATTTCTTGCACTTTGGGGTCATCAGGCGTCAACTTGAGATCATTAATCAAGAGATCAAGGAATTGGAAAATAGGCACATCTTTGGCGTAACTGTTGTAATCTTGTAATGCATTGCTTGCTGAATTGAGGTTCAATGTTTGTTCAATTTGGCTCATGCGCATGCCTAAACTAGGTGGGGCGTTCTGTCCGTATTTTGCCTGGGTAAGTTGTAAAGCCTTTTTTTGGGATTCCAAAACCGTCAACTGGTACTTTTCGGTATTAAGTTCGATGCTTGATTCTTGATATCGACTTATCCATTCCTCGAATTCGGGGGGAGGGCGGGTAGTGTGAGCCCCTTTGCCGTACAAATCTTTTATGCTGGCCTTATTTAAAGCTTGCTGAGTTTCCTGTTGTGCTTGGTTCAAATCATTCCGTCTCAATTGCATCCAAGGTTCAGCCAAAATTCCTTTTTCAGCAATTTTTTTATCATGACTTTCGATTGCTGATTTAAGTTTTACTTGGATTTCTTTAAGTTTTTTAGGGTCATTGGCCAATACATCAATTGGTTCTATCGGTTTGGCAGCATCAGGCTCCAAGTATTTCACAGTCGCTTCGAATGTTGCTTTTGCAGTAGCAGCTTCTATTGGATCAACAGGAAGAAAGTCGAAGTATCTTTTGGCTTGAACGGTTAGGCTTTTAGATAGCTCATTTGAATTTATTTTTTCATCCGAATAAAACCTTGTTTGTCTAGCATTTTCCCAGTTAGGGGAATTAAAATTGATCGTTTTATATTTTTCGCGGTATTTAGATACAGTACGTTCAAAGGCTTTTTCACAGCGCTTATCCAACGTATTTTGTTGGTCATCATTCAAAAATTCATCTAGTGTATACCCTCCATTACCTCCTCCGGAAGGTTTTTTTGGATAGGGTATTTCAAAAAAATCATCAGGAGATAAATCTCCAGGGGGCCCTTTATTTTTCAGACCATTGCCAATAACTTGATGGTTTTTTTGCTGATAAAGCCACATTTTATCTTGACTCAACTGCTCTTCAGCAATAGGAATGAAAATCTCAATGTCACTATCATAGTTTCTACTGATGAAATTTTTCTTTTCGAGTTCCTTTAATCCAAAATCTAGGATCATTACTCTTTGCTCAACAATATCTTGTTTGAGTAGGTTACGAACAGTGGCGATTTTTGCTTTCTCTACGCCCAAAGATTGGTCAATATCCCCGATCTCTTGTTGCAGTGTAGCAAGTCTTTGGCGATCATCAATAAAAACAGAAGATTGGTCAATAAAATGGTATGCTTCCTCAAGGGCAATGCGATTAAGTTCTTCAACCTTCTCAAAACGTTGACGAAGAATTTCTGCTTGTTCTGGAGCAGCTTGAAACAACCCTCTTCGCTTTAATTCAAACTCTATTTCGCCCAGTTTCTCCTGGGCCAACTCAGCAATAAGAGGGTTTTCCTTCAAGCCTTCATTTAGTGCAAAATTGTACAATAATGATTGGTGCCAATCCCGAAGTTGCCATTCAGGTGACAACTGCAAGCCAGAGATTAGAGGAGGGCTTTCAATCTTTGCTGCTTTTGAAACCTCATTAATTTCTAAAAGTTTCGTTTCTGCTCTGGCTTTAGAGGCCACGTATTGCTCTACAAACGTTTCTAGATCTCCAGGGCTAGGGTTTGATGGTGGGGTAAATAGGACAGTCGCCTGAGCCAACAGTTGTGTTTGGTATTCTAGCTCTGACTGAAAATATAAATATGAACTCCGGTAATAATTTGAAAGAGTTTGCTTAGGATCTAACCGAAAATATACACCAGTAGTGTCTTTAAGGGAATCGAGATGGCTGATATGCCTATCAATTTGTAGAATTTTTTCTTGGCTAAAAACGTTAAATGAAAAAGATAAAACGCTAATTAGCACGAAGTAAAACCTTGTGATTCTTTTCATGGCAAGACTAATTTAAAGACTAAAATTTAAAATATGAATATCAACTCAAAGAGTTCGAACAGCGTTTTTTTCTTGACTATTAGAAGGCAATCGTACAGTATTCATTTCTTTTATTAATTCCATCATGGTATAAATCGATCACCTTCAACAAAGTTAACATTTGTATATTTATTTCCAAAATATTACAATCATTTTATTTTGCCCACGCTATTCAAGCAACAATATCATACCATAGGCTGGTAAATGCGCCGTACGCGCCAAACGATAAAGGTTTGCTACCTTTGCTTTGCTAATTAACTCAACCCAACATGGAATTAAGCAAAAGCATATTCTTCTTTTTCAGCGCGCTAGGCGCATTCAATGGCCTGTTGTTGAGTGGCTATTTTTTCTTTTTTACCAAAAGGAGAACA
>JAIYDG010000601.1 GCA_027487625.1 Bacteroidota bacterium | reverse complement strand
CCCCAGCACAATGGCAACAATCAATAAGGTGCTCAATGAAGATGCCAATGCAACGGCAAGAACAGGAAATCTAGATCCCTGGTCCGATATTTCTAAACGACAAGTCAGTAAATTAGGTTCAAATCAATGGAATCTATAAAATCAAATATTGGAGCAGAATTGAAATAATCACAAACCTTGCTGGCAGCTGTTTGTTCTCTAAGTGAATTAATTGTGGATTGAGTAGGGTTTTATCTTGTGAGATTTAATTCATCGAGAAAATATAAAAATTACCTCATCAAATCTCAACCCGGCATTGCAAACACAGCCATCCGAATCCTTTGACAAAGTAGATTCTTTGGGACATACTGAATATTCAAAAAGATAACATAACTATTGGTTTCATTATCGAAAAAAAATACATAAAAAGTATCTTACTGGCGTGATAAATACTGAATCCTTCGCAATCTCTGCATGTTTCGAGGGTTCCTTGCTCTCCCTGTGATTCAAAATCGACAGAAAATCCGCCGTCTGTATTTTGTACAATCACACTTCCATCAGAAACCCCAGTTGATGTGTACACCAAGGCTCCATTTTCCTTTAAATTCGCCGCCAACTTGTAGACAGAAATCCTAAAATATTATTTATTTGTTGAGAATTTTCCAAAATAAATTAATAAAGCAAAGAGTTGAAAACCTGTCAGTTAATCTCATCTTGTGCGAAATTATCATATCCGTTGCATTCTCAATTCGCCATGAACAACGGGAGCCAAGAAGGTAATTGGAAACTCCACTGCCATCATCAAAGATTTTCTTTCTGTTTTCACTCTCAATCAAACGAAGAGACGATGAGCAGAATCCTGCATTGAATTCAAACAATTAATTAATACGTAAGAAATGCAGGAAAATGAATTTCAACAATTACCAGGCTTGTATGAAACCACTTGGTTGGTCAATGTCGAGCCATCCGTGCCTCCAAACATTGTCATGGTTTGGTTGATTGATACAGCGCTGTGTCCAAAAATCAACGAATAGCCCAAAACTGCCTTTTCAACAAAGCCCGGTGATATGGTTTGGGTTTCTACAGATTATTTTCAATATAATTATAAAAACGAGGCCATGTGGTAGAAAATTGTGAGAAAATGAAGAAATCAAAACCTTGTTGGATAACTTGGAGTTTGGAATTGAATGTCTCAAATTTAGTGATTCCTCCAAAAATCAGCGAATGATTTCCAACTGATACTCCTGCACTTTGTGAGAGAGCCAACGCTCGATCTTCTGCTGAAATAAACTTTACTGGAACCCAATTCAGAGAATCTGTAGAAGAGCAGGTGAATTAGATAATGATAATGATTCACCATTATGCTATCGGTCAATCAATGTTCAAAGAATATGCGGATGTACCTGAATCAAGAATCCACGAATCATCAAGAACATTTCCAATAAAATCGATTCCGCCAAACATCATCACTCTCTTTTCATCCAAAACAATCATCGAGCCATACTTTCGACTTGGCTAAGAATATTTAAATAATTTATCAGACTTAAGTGGTCAACCTGAAAAATGATGATGTTTTGAAAAGCAATCAGACCGGATCAGAACTTGGGGACAAACGCGCCCTGATTTTCCCACTTTCAAGTTGGGTATCAAAGATGCTGACGTAGCTTTCATAGTTTCGCAATCCAGGTGCGAGCTGGTTTTTGAGGTGAATTGAGTGTTTAAGTAATAATATGAAATTCAAATATATTAAAATACCTGTCCTCCCCAAATCCACAACTTTGACGCTATTTGTGCAGCATTTATTCCAACTCGATTAAGAGGGCGCTTCCAATCTGAATCCAAGGAAACAACAGCTGAAGTCCACTTTCGGGTTTCTGTGCAAGTTCTTATAAGCAATTGATGAATTCACAAAAATCAATACATATAGGAGTTCAATCAGACCCATATCAAAAGTCCATATCCTCTTGTCTTCCTCTCGAACCGATGTACGTCCGCCAAGCACCGAAAATTTCTTCTCAAAAACGCCTATAGCTGCGCTTGCTCGACCACTCGGTGCATCAGGTGTGTTCGTCTCTCGGAAAATCAGCTTCCAAGCACTAGTTTCTGAGGTACATTTATCGTTGCGTTTGAGAAATCATGAAAAATTAATCTCATGAAACGATGCCAAGAATCAAACATCAATCGATAAGTAAATGAAAACTGACCGACGTCAAACTGCCACAAATCGTTCAGCAAAACCTCGTCAAAATACTGAGTTGAACCTCCAAACACAAAGAACGACGTTTCGCCAAACTTTGAGATTGCAGACTCACGCCTCTCAATCGGCGAATATGCAATCGAACTGTCTGACCAAGTTCGCAGATCTACGATTCAAAAATTAGCAATAATCGATTGAATTTATCTAAAAATAAATTAAGCACAAACCGTAATTCCAAACCCAAGCGCTCGAGCCAATTACCGATAAGCTCATCGCTCCTCCAATGATTGTGAGGCCAGTGTCCTGAGAAACAAATGCGCTTCCATACTTTGGTGGCGGATGCATCAAAGGAAAATCGGGGCTGTAGTATCCGTAGTTTTGGCGGCTTACAATCTCGGCCGATTCTAAGTTTATCAAGTTGAGAATAGATTCGAGATAGTTAAATAATAATAATAATCACTTACCTAAATTTAGGATAATGACGTCTTGCAAAACTGTCGATTTCTTCAATCCTCCATAAATGTGCAGCTCGGCTCCAGAAACACCAAATGCACTATATTGCCTCCCAAACTGACAAACCCCTTTTTCATCGTCGCAAGGAATACATTTATCCAGTTTTACGCTTATAGGCCCACTCCACTGCTTTT
>JAIYDG010000622.1 GCA_027487625.1 Bacteroidota bacterium | reverse complement strand
TGGTAATTAATTTTGCTTTTTATTTTATTTTATTTTACTGTAATTTAATCTAAAACTGTTTTACTTTTTAATTTCCTATTATTGCTATCTTTTAATTTTGATTTTTGTTTTCTAGACTCGGACTTTCGAAATGGCCAAAGATCTAATTCTTTCATTGATTGCTACATTGCCTTCTGACGGAGTTGCTTCATCTCCTCCTGAGGTGTTCGAAGATACCCTTCACCTCAAGAACCTTGGTCATTTTGGACGGAGCCCTCGCAACATTTCGAGCGATATCATGGAGGGGGTTCGGTTCTATGAATACAAAAAGCCATTTTACTATAACAAGCGGCCTACTGCACAGGACCCCAACCCTGGAGATGATGGGACTCTAGGATCTTACAACGAAATTGCAACTGGGCGTCGGCGTCGGAGGGACACTGGAGAAGTCAAGTCCTCCTATGTGCCAATCTCCGAGGGTCGCAGACGCCAGAAGAGGATGCTTTTCCAAGCTTTCTCTCTCGCTTACAATTTTGCAAACGGTAATTCACTCTCAACTTCTTATTTTCAATTTTCGGTCATTGCTTTCTAATTTTATCTATTTTCTACTTTTGAATTTCTTATCTAATTTCTAATTTTTGTTTTTAATTTCTAGGTGTCAGGACTAACAGACGTCTAACTCGTATTGAGGATGAGCTTGCAGGAGTAAGTCAGCCTAACCCTATCCAGTTTCGGAAAAAATCTATTATTATCTTCAGAGAGTTCATCAAAAAATTCCCTCTTGTTTTCTTTTTAAATTGTACTACTTTAATTGTATTTTCTGTACTTATCTATCTTTTTTATTTTGTTCTACCCCCTTTTCTTATCCCTTCTCGAACTTCTTTTCTTATCCCCTCTTAGTACCCCTTTCAAAAAATGAAAATAAGAATTTGAAAACGTTTTTTCGTTTGTTTTTCTAGGTCAAAGGTACCATGTTACATGTTGTTAACCAACAGAAGGCTCAGGAGGAGATTAACAAGGATTTTCAAAACCGGTTCATTGATCTTACTGAAATGCAGGTGCTCACCCAATTTCGCGGCGCCGTGTATGAAACATACAGAGCTGCGTCTGCTGAAATTGACAAGTATACGGATGACTTAACCAACACGTGTCAGAGCTTAGCCAACAGCAAAGTTCCGGTTCGGCTGTTTTCAGAGGCAACTCTGAAAGCAGTTTTTGAAAGCTTCAAGCAGCGAGCTCAAGAGCTCAATTGCGAGATTCCACTCAGGAATTACCATGACATTCTTCAATTTGATGTCGATCACGGGTATAGTGAGGCGCATGGCACTATCAGAATTTGGCTCACGACCGGGTGCGTACCCCATGAGGACAAAGTGCCTCTATATGAGTTGATGCCATTTCCTTTAATGGAATCAATTGTTGAGGGTTACAGCATGACACCAATGGTCCGTGAAAAGAATCTTATTGCCTACACCAACACAAACCAATATCGTGAGTATTCCAGGGTGGAGTTAAGCTTCTGCAAGTTGCAGTACGGGATTTACATCTGTAAAGACCGTAACATTTTGAGAACCGATACTGATGCAAGTTGTCTTGCTGGTCTTTTCATGCAGAACATTGACATTGTGGCAGAGGCCTGCATTATGGAATTCAGTAAGCCGGTGGAGCAAATTTACGGCGTGGAGGAGAACACATGGCTTGTCCATGTGCCGAAACAACAAACGATCCAAATCCGATGTGGAACAAAAACAGGGGTTGACGAGCTTGTGCACGTCAACGGAATGGGCATTTTGCGTATGGAACCCGGATGTTCAACAAGGCTTGGTCGGTTTGACATCAGCACCGATGCTAACCCAGATGAGATCGGTGACATGGTCATGACCGATTGGCGTGCTTCCCCGTCTAACATTTACAGTCATGAGGAGCTCTTGGATATGATCGACCGCGCTGAGCAGCTGAAGAAGGCCGAGATGGAGAAGTTTACCACGGATGACATGAAGACATTGGAGATGGCAACAGACATCAAGAGGACGGCGACCTTGAAGATCTATATCGTCTTCGGCTTGATCTCGCTAGTCTTTGTTGCTGTATCTATTTTCGTCTTTGTCTTCTACCGCAAATTCATCTCGTTCCGAACCATCATGGCTGGCCTGATTCGCGCTTATCACCGGTCTCATCATGTGGACAAGCCTGACATCCATGAACATGACCCTGTTCTGCATGTCCCAAACTTCGATGTTTTCTACGATCGGATCGTGAGGGAGGGCGAGCAAAGGATGGTTAGGATGGCTGGTAAGCTCCCAATTGAAGACAAGTCCCGGCAAGTGGAAACAAACAACTCACGACCATCCAGTCGGGTTACTGTTCGCCAAGTGGAGGCAAGTGACATGGAAGATGGTCACCTTGCTCGGTCTTCAATGCACCAACCAAGTGTGAAATTTGCTCGCAAGCCTCCTACTGTGGATTTTCGCTCTTTGATGTATCAGGATGCCTCATCTACCGACTGTGGCACTTATAACATCCGATCATCATTTAAGAAAAAGGTAACAGCACCAGCTGCTGCTGAAAGGCAACCTGTTGTTGACAACATCCAACCAATTTACCCTAATCTTAAACCAAGTAATCCTTCCCGCAATTATCCACACAAAATCCACCAAGATTTAGTATATATGGACGGTAGACTACGTTGTGATTACCATGATTCTGTAAACGGTTGTATAATGGAATATACTGGTTCTATTTCAGACGAGGAGCGCCAAGTCCACCAGGCACAATCATATGGGTGGCCATTAAATAGAGGGAAGCAGTGATTCCATTATTCAACCGTGGTCAATCATTTCTGTTTCTTTTTATTCTGTTCTGTTTTTTCTCAATTTGTAAATTTTATTTTGTTTTTGTTTTATTGTTTTATCTGTACTTCTGTGATCCAAATCTTATATTTATTTGGTAATTTACTTGTGAATAAAAACTTTTTAATTTAATTGTACACTTTTCAATTTTTGTATTTTCTTTCTTTACTCTTTTTATCTATTTCTTTTATTTTTATTTTGTAAAGACCCATAAGGCTAGTCCGCTGATCTAAACCTATGTCACTTAAATTTCAAGTGAAGCAATTACTGCTGGTTGTGATAATGCTAGTTCATTTTGATACATTTAATATATTTTTCATTCTTTTACCGTAGTGTTTAAGTTTACTCTTATCTGACATCACTGATTGTTGATGGAATG
>JAIYDG010000666.1 GCA_027487625.1 Bacteroidota bacterium | reverse complement strand
TGTTGTAATCAAGATCGCCAGGTACTCGGGTCCCATGGCAAAAGCTTTTTTTCTTATTCTAATCGTCAGTAATCAACCTGTAGATTACCCTTCTTTGCTAATCCGTTTACGAGCCAGACGAGCGTTTCTCTTCAATCATTTTTTCAAACGTTTTAAAATCATGCGTTTTAATACGATGACAATTTGCGCACAATACTTGACATTTTAAAATTTCTTCTTTTATTTTTTCAATATTACGAGTTGACATTCTTGCTACTCCATCAATTTTTGAAGCAGGGTCCAAATGATCAAAATCTAACGCATATGGATTTTTTTTATATCCGCAACAAACGCAACCTTGTTTTAATTTTTCTTTATGGATAAATTTTATGTTTTCGTGATGTTTTTCTTTTATGCTCTTTTTGTAATATTGTTTCCTGCGTTCCCAAGCTTCTGGTTTTAGCCAATTCATTTGAAATGTGCCATCTTTATTAATTCTTGATTTTCTTCGATAAGCAAGAAAGATTCGGCCATCTGGGCCGACTTCTCCATATTGCCAAGGGCAACCTGTTGCAGGATTAATTCGTTCCATAAAGAAACACAAGGATCAATAGTCTACCTGTAAATTACCTTTACGCATGAGCCCATTAACCGTGTACACGAGAGCGTCGACGCAGTCGTCGTGACTACTAACACCAAAGTTAGTAAGCTCTTCAAACATAGCTGTGAAGTTCCGATAACGATTAAAGATAAGTTTTCGGTCTTCAAACATACCCATAATCCCCCTGAAACGAGCCAGCTTATCCGCCCTGAAACCTTTAACTGGATGCCAGATTAAATTGTAAAGACTGTCTCCAGTTAAACAGATTCGTTTAAAGTCGGCCTCTAGGGATGCTTGGTACTGGACAGCTTCTCCCCATATATCACACGTGTTGTAAGTCGGGAAGTAATGACCGTTACTGTCTTGTCCAATAATGGACCAGTCACTTAATAGTTCTTTTAGCGCGTCGAGTTTTTCTAGATTACCCATTACACGCATGCGACGATAATCAATAATGTGAACTTTGTCACCAAGGCGTCCACCAAGAACAAATACGGTGTAATCATTCTTTTCTTTAGTGCCAGCGGAGAGGTCAACCCCAACCCCAAGAGCATCAAACTCAGTTGCGATCTCAGCTTTAACAATTAGCTCAGGCGCAAGAGATAACTCGTTTTGCCTGACGATTTGATTCATGTATTGGAAAGAAAAAGCAATTGGTGCTTGCCGTTTCTTTTCTTTTAAGTAGTCAAGAGACCACATCTCTGGCCAATAGGACTCCTCGTCTCCTGTTTCGGGATCACTCTGGATAGCAGAAAGAACAATCTGCGTCCAGTTATTTTGTGAATTAAAGGTAGTTGCATGAATGTCATCATGCCTGAATCTTGTACCAAGACAGATTGCCCTACCACCTTCGAACATGGTTGGTGCGATAACCGCGTTCCAGTTATCCTGCATCATTTTCCTGATGTCAGGGTTGGAGATGTCCGCCGAACTTTTAATTGGGTCATCAATTAAACAATTCAGTGTATTTAAACCATTAGCAATAAAATTATGATCCTGATGATTTACTTCAAGATCATAGACAAACTCTTCTTTTTCGCTAAAGAACTTAATTCCGGAAATGGGCTCGGCCTTCCAGCTTTGTCTGTGATTTGATGATGTGCTACATGGCACTGACGACATAACGTGATTAAATTTTGAGGGGTATTGTTGGTGCGTTGATGATCGATATGATGTACACAAAGATTCGTTCTGCTGGACCCGTCTTTTAACAAAAGTTGGATTTCCTTCGTATTGCATCCAACACAAGTAAAATTGTCCCGTTGAAGAATTAAGGGACGAAGTTTCTTGAATTCGTTTAAAAGGCACCCATGTTTGTAATTGCTGTTTCCATTTTTTTTCATTCGTTTGGAATGTAATGCATCCGCGCAAATTCTGGAACAACACTTTGTGTGTTTGCTTGAAGGACGAAATGGGGCTTGACAATTCAAGCAAAGCTGTTCCAATAGCGTTCTTCGAGACATTCCCGCACATTGATGCCCGCAATGAATTACAGTGTGTCCTTTGGAAAGTCTTCCCAAAAGAGTTTTGGACATTACAGTAAAAACTTTGTTGCATTGAAGACAAGTGATTTCGACTTGAAATTTCAACGTTGCCTTGTAACAATCCTCGCAAATACGTTGTGTTTTTCTTTTTTGTTTTTTGCAAGAAAGACAATTTTTGATTTTGTTGCCAGCCGGATAACTGCACAAGGGTTTCCCCTCTATTAAGATTTCTTGCCCTTTTTTGCCTTCCGTCCGACGTAATGAAAGGGTGCTCGGGAGTTGAGTAAATTTTATTACCACTGGTTGTTGTAATTTCAACAATTCCTTTGGTACGACGTTTTGTAATTGCTGCCACGTCGCTCCAATCAATTTGATCTGTGGTGGAATTTCGCACGGCAATTTTGTAACGCTCTGGAGATGCATAAATTGAAGCAATGGGTACATTGCCAACGTTTGTTGTAACCAGTGTATCGCCTACGAGACAAAGGTGTGAACGTTTTGAGGTAACTGAACCTTTTAGTCCAGCAGCACAAAGAGTAAATTGCTCATCGCCGGTAAGATCAATTCCTGCAAAGCGATGATCAATAGACCAGTATTCATTGCTGGTTACATTTTTAAGAAGTTTAACTAAAGGAAAAACTTCTTGATATTTTTTACTTTCGATAATACGTTTAATAGTTGCAGATTTAGATCTTGCGATGTCAACTGTATAAGAAAGATAAAGAATTTGAAGTGGTTTTTTAGCTGTTGTATGTACACCAATTGCCCAGGCCGTAAATAAACCTAAAACAGTGGACTTGGCTGAACCTCTGGGGGCTAATAGATCAATATTGGGACCGGCCACCTTGAGCAAACAAGAGCTGTCCTGATTAGTTACTAGGTGTCGATGCCAATCTTGGTGGTGATTAGCAGGTGGTTTATCTGCTACGTAATCGCAGAAGAAACCAAAGTCTTCTCTTGCCCGCTCCAGGAGATCTTCGTTATCATGCTTGCGGACGCGATGCTTTTGTGCAGCAGCTTGAGCATTACGTCGGTAAGCTTGATGAAGATGTGCAGGCACGATATAGCCAGTAAGTTAATTAATACTAACCTACTCTTTTGTTTTGTTGCGTTTTTGCTCTTGATACTTACGTGCTTTATCTAAAGCTGCTTTACGCTTCTCCTTATCGTTCATCTCGGAGCCATCTTCTTTCTTGGCTTCTTTCTTTTTAAAGTGCTCCACCAGTTGAGGCGGCATCTTACCCTTTGTCATTTGTTGCCCTGAGCAACGTTACGCATGCGATCTACAAGCTGTTTGTACTCAGGCGTACCAGGATCAGGCAGACGAGTGGAACGGCCAGGACCAAAAATAATTCCGGAACGGATAGGAACATTAATTGGTGGTTGCTGTTGTTGCATTGATACTATTCATTTAATTGCATTTTAGCCCACACTGACATTGATGCTTCTTGCAGTGGACCTTCAATAGGATCATCTTTGAATACTGCAAGCAACTCACGAATAGCCTGGTCAGCACCAGCCATCAACAATCCTTTGCGGTCCTTAACAATTGTATAGGATTCGACTTGATTAATAGTACCGCGCAATTCTTTTGTCATTGCCGCAAGCCTGGCAACACCCGCATCACGCTTAACGGCAAGATTCTCAATATCTTCACGCAACTTACGCATGTCTTCTTGGATCTCTTCGATCTCATTAAGAAGAACACGCAGGTGATCTGGTTTTTTGTAATGAGTTAAGATCCAGGCGTTACAACCTGTAATAGATCCTCTGTATCCAAGAAATCTGGAATATAAATAAATCTCAATTACGGAGTATGTCTTTTTGGCAAATTCAAGAAAACTCTCTTGGGTAGCAGAATCTAAGTTGTCTACCCACTGATCAAACAGCTCAATATCGATAAGCTCGTTGGGACTGAGCGTAGTCCCGCGCTTCGTCAGCTTGCTTGAATTGCTGGGACTGTTCTGCAGAAGTTCGTTGCTCTCCTGCTCCTTTACCAATAGTTTCTCGTTCTTGCTCACCAGCAGTCTCCATTTTCTTTTTGGAAAATTCGTAGGCAACGCCAGCGGCCTGACGATATTTGTCTAGATCAAACCAATCATCAACATCGGTTTGTCCAGCGGGAACACTGCTAGTCATAATAACAAATTACGCCGTTTGTGGCGAAGGAAGTTTTTTGTCTAAACGTGCTTGATCCCGTTTAGATTGCTGAAGACGCTCCAGGAGATTACGATATTTATCCAGGTCAAATTCCGAGCCTAATGGTTGGTTTTGACCTGGAGTTTGCATATCGATCAGAAGTTGGACATCATGCTGGCAAGGCCTTGCGAGAAGATGTCGCGACGACCTTCAAGAGATTTCTGACGCTGTTGACGACCTTTCGAGGACTCCAGGCGAGCAAGGAGTTCTTCGAACTTATTGATATCAAAATAGTCGTCAGCGGTAGGCTGGCCGGTAGGAGTTTGTGCCATTATGAAACGAGTGTAGTTTCTTGATTAATTATAGCAATCTTTATTTAACTGAAAAATCCAGAAACAAGGCCGGAATACAGATT
>JAIYDG010000306.1 GCA_027487625.1 Bacteroidota bacterium | reverse complement strand
GATTTGACGGCCATAAAATTCACCATTACCGAACTGGGGCAGGTTGCGGATATCCAAGTTGCCATGCCATCAAAAGATCCAAAAATTGACGAAATGCTGGTTGCGGCTATTTCAAAAATGCCTAATTGGAAGCCAGCAGCGTTTTCTAATGGTTTAAAAGTCAAACAAGACTTTGTTCTGACCATTGGCAATATGGAGAATTGCATGGTCAATCTTTTGAATATCCGTTCATTTGAATAGATAGGTAGGCTGCTATCTATTTGAGGAGGTAGAGATTGCTCTTAGTAACCGAGAACAACCACTCCCCGAAAATTGCTTCCAAATAATTTGTGGCGGGGCAAAAATAAGTGCTCATTGTGCCAGAGAATTAGATAAGACACTTGAAATCAAATGTTTACTTGTCTAACCCTCTGGCACGATGAGCACTTATTTTTTTATCACCCCTTAGATAAATAACGACACAAAAATTATTGCCCCAAAAATACGTAAGAATTAAAACCAATGTCTATATTTGCAACAACGTTGCATTAATTTATGTTTTTCAAAGGAGTTCCAATCTTTCAACGACTGCAAAAAAGTGTTTTTAGACAACCGTGCACTAAACTAAATTAGGACGCTTTTTTAGTGCGTCTTTCCCAGTCGACCAAAACCAACTGAACAACAAATATTTGTATGGAACCTAAGCAAATCAATCAAACCAGCTTCTGGATTTTCTGGGAACGCATATTCTTTCGATTTCTCTTTGCCTACATTTTCCTTTATTGTTTTTCGTTTCCTTTTTACTACATCCCCGGAGCGCAGTCAATCATTCATCCTATCGGAAGCCTCCTGCAAGATTTATCAATTTGGTATGGAACTACCGTATGGGGTGTAGATGCGGTACCCACCGAAGAAACCGGCAGTGGCGATATGCTTTTGTACTGGCTTTTGTGGATCACCAAACTCTCGCTGGCCGTGGTCATTAGCATCATCTGGTCTATTGTTGATTACAAGCGCCCGGCCTACCCCTGGTTGAAGAAACTGTTGATTACCTACACCAGATATTACCTGGCGCTGATCATACTTTCCTACGGGTTGTTCAAAATCATTCCTACGCAGTTTGACGAGCCCTCTGCACGGATGCTCGTGCAGATGTATGGTGAAAGTTCACCGATGGGCCTGCTTTGGAATTTCATGGGTTACAGCACGGTTTACCAAATTTTTGGTGGAATAACCGAAGTGCTGGGTGCGGTGTTACTCCTGTTCAGGCGCACTACACTGCTCGGAGCCTTGGTACTAACGGGGGTGATGACCAATGTGGTGATGCTCAATTACTGTTTTGATGTTCCCGTGAAACTGGGATCCACACACTACCTTCTGTTTTCGATCGGACTGGCCGTGGTGTATGGGAAGCCACTGTTCAATCTGTTTTTTAGAAACTTGGCTACCGAACCAATGGATCAGACCCCTTTGTTTGAAAAGAAAGCCTGGTTTTGGGGCACCCAAGTTTTGAAATTTTTGCTGGTGGGCTTTGTCTTCTACTCCATGTTATCGGCTGCCATTGCGCAAAAAAAGTATACCGACAACCAGAAGCGAGTTTCAACCCTGGCTGGAGTTTATGATGTCGTACAATTCGCGCGCCAAGCCCGTACTGACAGTGTCTCAAACGATTATCGGGCGTACTGGCGTAGGGTGGTATTGGATGACGTCCAGCCGGAGCGGCTGTGGGTTGAGCAAGTGAACGGTACCAAGCTCCAGTATCAGATTAAGTGGGACACGCTAAAAAAGCAGGTAACCGGCCATCTGGCGGCCGATACCCTACAACGAATTGCCTTTGGTTATCAATCGAAGTCGAAAGATGAACTGTGGTGGAAAGGCACATGGAACGAAGATACCGTGCGCATGACAATCAGGCGATTTCAAACGGATAGCATGTTGTTAAAAACCCGGAAATTTAGGTGGGTGAGCCCTGCTCCCTTTAATCGATGATGAAGGATACTGGAAAATACTGATTACCAATTTCTTTGTGTATGAAAAATCTACTTGTTCTTTTTCTATTTATTTGCGCGCATACCTTACTTGCGCAGGAAAAAGCCAACTTTGATTTACGTTGGGGCGTAAAGGTTCCACTTCGCGACGGCGTGCACTTGAATGCTACGCTCTATCTACCCGAAGATAAAACAGAACCCCTTCCGGTTATTGTTGACCTTACGCCCTACATCAGCGATGACTACCATGCGCGTGGAAAGTATTTTTCGCAGAACGGCTATGTTTACGCAATTGTAGATTGCCGTGGACGCGGAAGTTCCGAGGGGCAGTTTGATCCACTCAATCAAGAAGCCAAAGATGGTTATGATTTGGTAGAGTGGATGGCTGCACAGCCTTTTTGCAATGGTAAAGTCACCATGTGGGGTGGCTCTTATTCGGGCTATAACCAATGGGCCACCGCCAAGGAATTTCCGCCACATCTGGCTACGATTGTACCCGTTGCTTCCGTGAATCCAGGCATAGACTACCCGAATCCCGGAAACATTTTCATGTCGTACATGATTTCTTGGCTTACGTTTACCAGTGGTAAAACAGGCAATTCCAATATTTTCGCTGAGACCCCCTTCTGGCAAAATAAGTATCAGGAGCGTTATGAAAAAAACCTGCCTTTTTCGCAATTGGATAAACTCGCGGGCAACGAAACTACAGTATTTCAAACCTGGCTTAAACACCCTTCATACGATGCCTACTGGCAGAATATGAGTCCACAAAGGGAGCATTTTGAGAAAATGAATATTCCCATTCTCTCCATCACAGGTCACTACGATGCCGATCAGCTAGGCGCCATCACCTACTATAAGAATTTCATGAAGTTTGCTTCCACGGAGGCAAAAGCAAAAAAGTATTTAATTATTGGTCCCTGGGATCATTCAGGTACACGCACGCCTCATGCAGATGTCGGAGGGTTGATGTTCGGGAAAGCAAGTTTATTGAACATGAACCAACTTCACAAAGAATGGTATGATCATGTGTTGAAAGGACAGCCGCTACCTGAGTTTTTGAAGAAGCCAGTGGCCTATTACGTTACAGGCGATGAGCAATGGAAGTATGCCGATAACCTGGAAAGTATTGCGACTGAAAAACGTACATTGTATTTCCATTCGTCGGGCACTGCTACTGTGTTTCAGAGTGGTGCATTAACTACGCAAGCGCCTACTGTTGAAAAACCGGATGTCATTCAATACAATCCACTGAATACGAAACGAGGAATAGCTGCCCGTAATATTGAGGAAGACGACAATGGCTATTTGGTAAATCAGATTGATTTGATCAATGCTGGAACTGAGGCAGTAGTGTATCATTCCGATGTATTTACCGATTCTACGGAATTGAGCGGTATCCCTGAAGCTACGTTGTACCTGTCGGCGAATGTACCTGATGCCGATATTCGACTTACGCTGTATGAGATAACCACAAATGGACAAAGCATTTTGTTGAGTAGCCAGCAGCTCCGTTTGCGGTATCGCGAGTCGCTTGAAACGGAAACCTCGATGCAACCGGGTCAGGTGTACCCGGTTCACTTGAATAATTTCACTTTTTTTTCCAGACGTATTGCGGCTGGTAGCCGATTGCGGCTCGGTGTCACCTGCATCAATTCCCTATATTGGCAAAAAAACTATGGCAGCGGTGGTGATGTAGCGAATGAAACTGCGAAAGACTCACGCCCAGTTGTACTCAACATTCATCACGATAAAAAGTATCCAAGTCAATTGATTGTACCTGTAGTAAAATAACAATAAATCTGCTTAGTCCTAATTTCCATACTACTAATTTTTGCATATCGTTGCATTAAAGATCGAAGCTATGATCCAGATACAAAACGACAATAAATCTTTCAAAGGGCACCTTGCGCTGCAGAATTTGAACTTGCAAGTAACAAAAGGAGAAAATTTGGGCCTTTTAGGATGTATATTCTGCCTAACATTTGGCCTAAGCCAAGTCATGGCACAGGGATTTGAGGGTTACTACCAGTATCCCGACATCCATCAAAACACCATCGTTTTCACAGCTGAAGGTGATATTTGGAAAGCCTCCATCGAGGGAGGATTGGCCCAGCGACTCACCACGCATGCGTCGGAAGAACGTTATCCGGCGATCTCTCCCGATGGAAAGACCATCGTTTATTCTGCCAGTTACTCGGGCCCTATGGAAGCCTACACCATTCCCATAGATGGCGGAATGACCACCCGCTGGACATATGGATCGGACCCTTCCATTGCCATAGGTTGGACCCCTGATGGAAAAATTGTCTACACCACCTCCGCGTATAGCAAGCTCCCCAATCAGCAATTGGTGACCCTGGATTTGAACACAAAAAAAAGATCGGTCATCCCGCTCCTTCAGGCCACTGATGGGGTGGTAAATGAAAAAGGTACCTGGTTTTTCGTCTCACTTCCAGATATGAACGATCATGTTAAGCGCTATGTAGGTGGTATGGCGCGGCAAATCTGGAAATTTGAAGGCGGTGCTAAGGAAGCGGTTAAACTAACTACAGATCATCCTGGCGAAAGTTTCAACCCCATGTGGTACGAAGGGCGGGTTTATTTCATCACCGATAGAGACGGGATTAAGAACATTTGGTCTATGAATGCCGAGGGTGGAGATTTGAAACAACACACTCGCCATGCCGAATTTGACGTTCGCTCTGCCAATGTAGACAAGGGCAGGATTGTCTACCAACATGGCGCCGATCTCTGGTTATTGGATATCGCTGCGGGGAAAAACCATAAAATTGACATTAAGTTAGCTTCAGACTTGGAGCAGCTGAGAGAGAAATGGGTTGAAGACCTTTCGGGATACATTACCTCCGTAAATCCAGATCCCCAAGGAGAAAAAGTGGCCATTACTGCCAGAGGACGTGTATTTGTTGTCCCAGCGAAAGCAGGCAGATCGGTTGCCTTTACTGATCAAAAAAATGTTCGCTACCGAGATGCGGTTTTTTCTCATGACGGCAAGCACATCATTGCCTTATCGGATGAAAGTGGAGAATATGAGTTTGTGCAGTTCGAGGCAGACGGATCTGGAAATAGGAAGCAATTGACCAACAATAAGAACTTGCTTAGTTACCAAGGCATTCCTTCTCCCGATGGCAAGTGGATGGCCTATGATGATCGTGGGGCCAATATGTACGTTCTTAATGTTGCAAATGGGATCAGCAAAAAGATTTCTACCACCCAGGAAGGCATCAGGGACTTTTCATGGTCGCCCGATAGCCGATGGTTAGCCTTTGTGCAAAAGGCTGTCAATAAGATGACTCAGATTAAGGTGTACAACGTGAATGACGAATCCATTTTTGACCTTACAACTGACAACACCAATAGCTATAACCCCAGGTGGAGTCCAGATGGCAAATTCATCTACTTTCTCTCTGAACGTGGCCAGAAAGGCTTGCCTGACCCACCCGATTTGAGTGTCAGCGAAAAGGTCTATCATGTGGCTTTGAAAAAAGGGACTAGATCTCCTTTTCGAGAAAAAGACGAATTGATGACCGCCGAGCAAAAAGATGATGCTAAAGAATTGGAAGGGAAATTGATCGTCAGCATTGATAAGGAGGGCATCCAATCCAGAACCCTGGAAGTGCCTATCCCAGCTGGTAACTACCAGAACCTTGCAGTAAATGACAAGGCACTGTACATGATCGCTAGTGAATCCTGCTTGGAAGCCAAGTCAAACCTAAAAGTGGTTGAAATCACCAATGAAAAAGCAACATTAAAGGATGTCGCCACGGAAGTAAATGGATTTACGATGTGCCAGAATGGACAAAAACTGCTGATCAATAAAGAGCAATCTTACTATATGGTTGATGCCGGGACCGAAAGTGTGCAACTTGAGGAGGGGAAGATTGATTTCAGTGGATGTAAATTTTCAATGATCCCCAGAGAGGATTGGAAGCAGCTGTATAAAGACACCTGGCGCATGGAGCGGGATTTCTTCTACGATAAAAACATGCACGGGGTGAATTGGGACGCTATGTACCAAAAATACCTTCCGTTGGTAGATCGGGTAACCACCAGAAATGAACTCAATGATTTGCTCCAACAATTGACGGGAGAGTTATCTGCCATGCATACAAGCGTCGACGGTGGGGACACCAGAAGCGATAACAAAAGCATCGGAGTAGCTAGCCTGGGAGCAACAACCAGCCGAGATGACGCCAATGGAGGGTTTAGAATCGACTACATCTATAAATATGATCTGGATTTTCCCATGGGAAGATCTCCATTGGACGATCCTTACCTGGACATCAGAGCAGGAGACATCATCACAAAAGTGAATGGTAGAGAGGCTCTGACTGCATTAGACATCGGTGAGTTGTTGCAAAACCAGGCAGGAAAACAAGTCCGACTGACCCTAAAAAGAGGTACCAGCACCCGAGATGTTATCATCAAGCCAGATGACAATGATTATTGGCTACGATACGGTGACTGGGAATATGAAAATCGCCTTAAAGTAGAAAAAGAGAGTGGAAACCAATTCGCTTATCTACATCTGAGTGCGATGGGAGACTGGGATCTTGATCGCTTCTATAAGCAGTTTTACCCCATCTTTAACCGAAAAGGATTAATCATTGATGTCCGGAACAACAATGGTGGATATATAGAGGCCTATATCATTGAAAAACTGATTAGAGAAGCATGGATGTATTGGAAAGCCAGAACAGGAGAGCCTTACGCTAACATGCATTATGCTTTTAGAGGGCATTTAGTCGTGCTGGTCAATGGGCAAACCGGCTCTAATGGAGAGACCTTTCCAGAAGGGATCAAAAGACTTGGTCTTGGAACCACGATCGGAACACGAACCTGGGGTGGGCAAATCTGGATAGATGGCGGCTACGAATTAGCCGATAATGGCAGTCCCGGGGTGCCCATTATTGGAACCTATGGACTTGACGGAAAGTGGTTGATTGAAGGCCCTGGTTTTGTACCTGATATCGAATTGGACAATTTACCACACGAAACTTTTAATGGAAAAGATGCGCAATTGGATGCGGCCATAAAATGGTTACAGAAAAAGGTTGCTGAAGATCCGAGAGACATACCTCCCGTACCTAACTATCCAGATAAATCCTTTAAAAACAATCGCAAGAATTAACCAATGTGTACTGGGTTTTCATTTGCATCACTTCATTTTCTCTTCCCCCAAACAATCCTTACAAACTCCCTCCACCAACAAATGCAACTGTTCAACTTGATGCTCTTTGAGCAGCGCGATGTAATCTTGAGGAAGTTGAGGCAAATGAATCACCTGGTCACATTGGTTGCATTTGAAATGAGGATGCTCATCCTGATGTTGGCTCTGTGCTGAAAACACGTAAAGGACACGGGCATTAGAATCAACAAATTTGCACAAAATTTTGCAGGCTAAAAAGGTGTACAACACCCGGTAAATGCTCACCCGGTTGATCTGTTTGCTGAACTGAATTTCCAGATCAGCGTGAGAAAACGCTTTTTGCTGGGCCATGAGGAAATTCAGGACCAGTAGCCGTGTATTCGTCACTCTGAGTTTGTGTTGGTTTAAGATTTCGATGGCTTCCATATTGATCCTCAAGTTAAATTATTTATGAAACAACGTTGCAAAAATAAAACTCTTTCTATATTTGCAATGATGTTGCATTAAATTACTCGACTTAAGCCACACCTAATCACTATGAAAACCATTCTTACCTTTTTGACTTTCCTAATCATTGGTATCAGCGCCTCCGCCCAAATTAAGGGAAAAGTTGTAGACGCCCTAAGCGGCGAGCCATTGGTAGGTGCTACGGTACAAGGAAAAAATGCCGTAGCCACGGATCTCAACGGAACCTTCAGCGTAGAGGCTGCGGATGAATTGACCATCAGTTATATTGGCTATACAACCCAAAAACTGCAAGTCAAACAAAATTACCTGGTCATCAGCTTACAACCCTCCACCCTAGCCATCAATGAGGTGGTTGTATCTGCATACAACACCAAGCGACCTTTGCTAAGCGTGGCAGCACCCATTGCTTTGTTGACTAAAGCGGACCTGAACCGGGCAGATAACAATACCCTAATTCCTATCCTTAATGCGGTACCCGGCGTGAAAATTGACTATTATACCTACGGTGACTATCGCTTGAATATCCGGGGCGGGGCATTGGCGCAACCCTCGGTACACAGTAGTGGTTATCGCATGTACTGGAACGATATTCCGATTACTTCAGCCAGTGGTGGCAATCCCCTGGGTGGTTTGGATCTCAATTTTATCAACAACCTAGAGATCATTAAAGGGCCGGGTAGTGCCATGTATGGTGCCGGATTTGGCGGCACAGTGCTGGTAAACACCGAACGAGCCAGCCAAAATGGTACAACCTTGAATGCGGATGTGATGCTTGGCGGGTATGGTACTTTGCGCGCATCTACGGGTATTCGCAGCAATTGGAGCCAAGGCAGCCTGGCCTTGCAGTATACGCGTAGCCAAAGTGAAGGCTTTCGAAATATGACCGATACTGAAGGGGACATTTTCAACCTGTTTGGCCAGTTGTATACGGGGCAAAAAGGTACGCTCAGTTACCTTTTTAATTACGAAAACCGCAGCATGAACATTGCAGGAGACCTGGATAAGGAAACTTTTCTCAGTGCTCCTGAAACAGCAAACACCATTGAACCCACTGGATTTGGCCCTAAAAAAACGACTTTTGGAGCCGGCTACAACTACCGGTTTAACGACAAAATCACTGCAAGCCTCGGTGGTTACTATTTTGACAATCAGGGCGAGTTCGTGATGAGCTTTCCTTTTTTTGCCATTTTTGATCAAGAGCCTTCGAATGGCTGGAATTCCCGAGCTACGCTCAATTATAAGGAGCAGTGGGGCGAAACCCAATTCAAACTGGTAGCTGGGCTTGAATACGCTTTTGCCAACAACGAAGGCATTAGTTACAATGGCGATTTTAATACCGATACCGCTAAGGTGACCAACATCAATCGGGCCAAAACCAATCAATCGCTGTTTTTTGTACAATCTGAATTGGCGCTGCCCTCCGATTGGTACCTTAGCTTGGGTGCCAGTTACAACAATTACGATTATGATGTGCGTAGCGCAGTCAACAGCACCGAACCGCTGGTTTATACAACCAATGCGAACCAATTGGTACCCCGCATGTCCATTTTGAAAAAAATGGGCAAAGCTTCGGTATATGCAGCCTTAGGCCAAGGTTTTTCCCCCCCCGCAGCGGGTATTTTTAATGACTTTTTGAATTTCGACGGCAGCGTCAACAACAATCTACGCTCCGCAACGGGCTGGAACCTGGAATTGGGCAGCCGCGGAAGCACCAAAAATGGCGTATTTTTTTACGATCTCACCTTTTACCACTTAAAGGTCAAAGATGCGATCATCAGTCGTTTGTTTGAAATTGCGCCAGGAGTCAATGCCGAGCGAAAAACCAACGCGGGTAAAGTCAAACAACTGGGGCTGGAAGCATCCCTGGGCTTGAACTTGAGCACCTCGGTTGACCATTTCTGGTACGGCTCACAACTGCGCGTAGGCTATACGTTCAATGATTACACTTACGAAGACTATCAAACTTTTGTAACGGATTTTGACGCCGATTTCAACCCCATTTACCGCTCTGTGAGCTACAATGGAAAGTCTATTCCAGGCACCATCCCACACGCTTGGGTCTTCCTGTTGGATTTGCGCACCAAACCCGGTTTTTACCTCAATTATACCCTCAATACCTATGGTTCAGCCTACTTGACGGATGCCAATACAGATAAGGTGGACGCTTATACCCTGATGAACGTTCGCCTTGGTTACAGTCGTCCCTTGGGGCAAAGCCGCTTGAGTCTCCATCCTTACCTGGGTTTCAATAATTTGGGCAATACTCTGTATAGCAGTTTGACCGCCTACAACAGCACCTTTGGAGGTTTTTACAATGCGGGTTACCGCCGCCAGTTTTACGCAGGTTTACAAGTCAATCTAAAACTCTGATGCCCATGTTTCAGCGATTATCCCGACTGTGTTGGGGCCTTCTTTTGTTGGGCACTCTGAGCCAATGTACACCGGGCGCAAAGTCTGCTGACAAAGCAATATCGACTGACTATGACCCTCAGCGCGATTATTTTTCTACTAAAATCGACCTGCAGTACGCTCAGCAATTCGAGGTGTCGTACCATCGAAACTATAAAATTGTACGCACCCATGGACTTTTGCGGGAATGGGGCGGTACCGATTCAACAACCTTGAGCGATATTTTCATCCTGGTGCAACGCGGCACGCCAGCGCCTGAATTGAAAGGTGAGTTGGCCAATGCGCAAGTGATCAACATACCAGTGGAGCGGGTAGCGACCAATTACGAGGCTTCGGAAGCCTACCTCACTGCTTTACAAAAAACCGATCAATTGGTCGCCGTAGGTGGAGTCATCTCTTATGACGATACCATTCGGCAGCGGGCTTTGCGGGGCACTTATGGGCAAGTGGGGTACTCCTGGCACTCCCCGCCCAATACAGAGGTACTTTTGGCCAGGAACACCGATGTATTCTTGATGGTGCTTTCCGATCTCGGTTTTCAAAAAGAACTAAAGCGTTGCCGAGACTTGGGTATTCCCACAGCTACCTCTTTTCCCTGGGCCGAGTCTCAGTATTTGGGGAGGGCAGAATGGCTCAAGTTTTATGCCCTTTTTTTCAATGCTGAAGCAGAAGCCAATGCGCTGTTTGCTCAGATTGAGGGCAATGTGAAGGCAATTCAGAATAAAACGCAGGGCCTGAAAAAACGGCCTGTTGCCATTTGGGGATATTGTGCTGGCGGAGATCGCTGGAGAATCCACCAAAATAGCCTGGAATGCCAACTGATGAGAGACGCAGGGCTCAATAACATTTTTGAAGACCTCAGTCTTCCTGTAGACAATACGGGTGCCAGTTTGAGTAGCGAAGAATTGCTGGTTGAGGGAAAAGAGGTTGACCACTGGATCATTGGCGATGCCCATTCGGCAGCCTTGCCCAATGAGGTGTTTATGAGCAGTTTTGTAGCCTGGAAAAAAAGAAATTTGTACCACAACCTCAAACGCAGTCGCCCCGAAACCAATTCCTACGATTGGTACTCTTCGGCATATGTGTACCCGGATCGAATTTTGGCGGATTTGGTAAAATTGGCACATCCTACCCTCTTGCCTGATCATGAACTGTACTACTTGGATCGTTATGACCCCAAAAAGCTAAGCTTTCCTTTGCCCGACGTTGGCTTGTGATAAAAGGTTCAATTTGGCTAAGCACTAAATAAAAAAAGTTGATGCTAAAAACACATACCGCCACCCTGGAAACAGCTAGCTTAGTCAGCCCAAGCGAAACCCGCAGGGCCTGGCACTGGTTGTTTTTTATCCTGGTATTTGCGGGAGGGGTATTCTTTTTTCTCTTGGAGTTGGGCATAGGGTCAATTTCAATTCCCCTTT
The DNA here is from genome assembly GCA_027487625.1 of Bacteroidota bacterium. Taxonomy (GTDB): domain Bacteria; phylum Bacteroidota; class Bacteroidia; order UKL13-3; family UKL13-3; genus CAISCU01. Next base: position 4,110 of record JAIYDG010000306.1, on the reverse strand, counting down.
CAGGTGTAGTGGCCGCTTTATTTGATCTGGAAGGGGCTGATCCTACCTGGAAAAAAATCATTGTGGAACTCCGACTGCCTCGGGCAATCGCCGCCGCAATCGGTGGGGCCGCTCTTGGAACGTCGGGCTTGCAGTTGCAAACCCTGTTTCGGAACCCTTTGGCAGATCCCTGGGCTTTGGGCTTAACTGCAGGTTCGCAGTTCGGTGTGGCACTGGTGGTCACTACGGCTTCGGTGGTAGGCTCAAGCGTATTGGAGCAATTCAGTTTTTTAAGCAACCTAGGCATTGTGGCTGGTTCCAGTTTGGGGTGTATTTTGGTGCTGGCCTTGATGGTGTGGGTATCGCGTTATGTGAGTACGATCACCCTGCTCATTTTTGGCTTGATGTTGGGTTACTTTGCCCAGGGTCTGATCAGCGTGATTTTACATTTTACCAATCAAACCCAGGGTAAGATTTTTTCAGGCTGGAACGACGGCAATTTCGCAGGGGTGTATTGGGAGCATTTTCCCATTTTAATACCCTTGACTTTGCTCGGTTTGGTCAGTGCCTGGATTTTGGCCAAGCCTTTAAATGCCTTGCTGTTGGGAGAAAATTATGCCCGTAGCCTGGGCATGTCCATTAAATCTGCTCGGATTGCCGCATTGAGCAGTGCCGTGTTGTTGTCCGCTCCACTCACCGCTTATTGCGGGCCGATTCTGTTTTTGGGGCTCGTTGTACCCCATTTGGCCCGGGGCTTATTCAGCACTTCCGATCATAAGGTTTTAATGCCGAGTGTGATGCTGTTGGGGGCGCTCATCGCATTGGCTGCGGATTTAGTCGTGCATTTGCCCTGGGAACGCCATTTTTTGCACCTCAATGCAGTAAATGCAGTCATCGGTGCGCCAGTGGTCATGTGGGTTATTTTGCGCAACAAACACATGCGCAGTTTTGACGCCTAAATCAAGCCAAAGATGAAAGCAATCGTACAACTCGATAATCTTGCCATCGGCTACCAGCTTGGAAAGGGGCAAATCAAAAAAATCGCAACAGCCATCCAGACCGAGCTGTTTGCCGGAGAACTGGTTTGTCTTTTGGGACCCAACGGAGCTGGGAAATCTACCTTGATCCGCACTTTGTCAGGCATGCAAAAACCATTGGAGGGGCGGGTTCTTTTGCAGGGGCAGTCCATTCATCAACTGAACCCCCGCCAACTGGCCCGCCAATTGAGCCTGGTGTTGACCGAAAGGGTGCAAACGGGTATGCTTAGTGCTTATGAAGTAGTTGCCTTGGGGCGTTACCCTTTTACAGACTGGACTGGGCGTTTGAGTGCGGCGGATCACACCATCATTGCCCAATCTATCGAAATGGCTGGAGCCACCGAACTCGCCTCCCGAGTGATGACCCAACTCAGTGACGGTGAACGCCAAAAAGTGATGGTGGCCAGAGCCTTGGCGCAGGAACCAGAAATCATGATTCTGGACGAGGTAACCGCGTTTCTGGATTTGCCTCGACGGGTAGAAATCATGCAGTTGTTGCGTGAACTTGCCCACCGCACGGGCAAAGTGATTTTGTTGTCGACCCATGATATGGAACTGGCGCTTCGGCACGCTGACCGTTTGTGGTTGTTGCCCAAAGGAGGGCCTTTGGCCGTTGGGGCTCCAGAAGACCTGGTACTAAATGGCCTTTTTGCCCAGGCTTTTGTAAGTGAAGGTGTGCATTTTGATGTACTGAGTGGCGCTTTTCATACGCCTAAAAGCGCACAAAATGCTGTACAATTGATCGGAGAAGGAACGGCCTGGCAATGGACCAAAAGGGCGCTTGAACGAATTGATGTTGAAGTTGCTCCTGATGCGCCCTGCCGAATAGAACTCCTGGCAGATGCTGGAGGCTCTACTTGGCAATGGGTGGTAGCCGAAGAAGGGAATCGCAGAGTATGTCATTCTATCTACGAGTTGTTGCAGGTGGTACAAGCCATTTCTAATGATACGGTTCTGGAAATGAGTAACCCAAAAAATGAGCAGGATACCCATACTTGGGATCATTAGGATACAAGTTGAATCAGTAGGTTTTTTAGAGTGATGGATTAGTGCTTGCATCTGGCAAGCACTAACTTTAACCTGATCCAAATCAAAACCATGTGTAAAAAAACAGCCCTACTTATCTTCTGGACGCTCTGTACAGCACTGGGCTGGGCGCAAAAGCAAAGTATAGTACTGCGGGATAGCTTTTATTCTCCTGCCGTTGGCTTGCAGTTGAAGTACACAGCCATTTTACCAGCGACTTATCACCAGCAAACAAATGCTAGGTTCCCGGTTGTGTACTTGTTGCATGGGCACACTGGCAACTACACTTCCTGGTTGACTTATGCCCAACTTCCACCTCAACTGGCTACGCAATACCATTGCATCATCATTTTACCCGACGCTGGCAACAGTTGGTATGTCAACTGGACGGGGCAGCGTGATGGAAAAGCGCATCGCTGGGAAGACATGTTGATCAAGGATTTGCTGCTAGTAGTTGCAAAACGGTACCGCAGCAAAACCGACCGACAGCACCGTGCGCTTGGCGGCTTAAGTATGGGTGGCTTTGGCGCCTTGAGCGTAGGCCTGAGGCATCCCGATCTCTTTGGCTTTGTGTTCAGCAGCGCCGGAGCGATTAATTTTTGTCAAAACATCAAACGGGAAATGGCCCGGGATACGCTCGACTGGAACAGTCCCGAACGCTGGAGTGATGGGGATCGGGTAATTGATGTACCCGGTTTTTCGACCCAACGCGAACGTACCCCTGCTGGCCTGGTCTTCAAAACATCTGCTGATGCCGATCAATTTGATCCCTACATTTTGCTGGAAAAGCTGGATGCTAAAAACCTGCCTTATCTGCACCTGGATTGTGGTTTGAAAGACGATTTTTTGACGGAAGCTCAGCAATTTGGAGAACTGATCCGTAAGAAGTCACCGCGTTACAGTTTTTTACAAATGCCAGGTGCGCACGAAGTGCCTTATTGGCAACAAGCCATTGAACATACTTTTTTGATCATGCAGCAAGAGGGGGTGTTTGAGTTTTAAGAAAAAGTACATATTGTTGAAAATGCACTACGACTGGCATGAAAAATACAATTCCAAGGGAATTTAACCAATGATCAAGCGGCTAAATTTCATTTCAGTAAACACAAAATTTTATTAATTTTAAACAATTTTTACCACCCTAAAATCAACAACATGAGTAAAATTACAAAAATCATCAACATTTGCTTTTGCCTTGCTTTGACATCTCTTTTCGCTTGTCAAGAAGCACCTAAAAATAGTGCGCCTACCGATAAAGCAGCTATCACCGATGTAGTACATAGTTTTTACAACTGGTATCCTCCAGCGGGCATTGAGCGCATTGAGTATGTTGACTCAGAAGGCGAATTCTCAAAATTAGACATGGAAAAAGTGGCTGCCTATCACGCCGAAATGATGAAAAGTGGTTTTCTCAGCCAAGCCTATATTGACAATGACCTGGCGTATCTGAAACAATACGAAGCGATCTGGGCAAAAGACAAAGAAAATGGCAATGAAGCTCCTTTATCGGGTTATGACTACGACCGGGTATACTGTGGACAAGATTGGGATCCTAAAGAATATACAACAGGCACGCCTAATGTAGATCTACTCGGCACAAATCAAGCAAAGGTAACTGTAGGAGCCAGCGAATTGGAATTGGTCAAAGAAAACGGGAAATGGCTTATTGCTAAGATTAGTTGTGAATAAAAAATGCTAGGAAGGCATACATTTCAAGGGCCTTTCTAAAAATGAGGACTTATCTTCACCTCTCTCTACTTGCCCGAAAACTCCTTGAAAGTTAACACCGAGAAGCAATACAATTCCAGTGTTTCGATCATGCCTGAAAAAAATGCTACTTATGGCGAAAGTGCCAAGCAATTGATTCAATACCTGCAACAAAATGGCATGTTAAAGATTGAAGCAGGAAGTTTTACGGGTTATGATTTGACGGCCATTAAATTCACCATTACCGAGCAGGGGCAGGTTGCGGATATCCAAGTTGCCATGCCATCAAAAGATCCAAAAATTGACGAAATGCTGGTTGCGGCTATTTCAAAAATGCCTAATTGGAAGCCAGCAGCGTTTT
>JAIYDG010000443.1 GCA_027487625.1 Bacteroidota bacterium | reverse complement strand
GTATTTACTCGTACGTGTAAAAAAACACAAATCCCAGTTATTAAAAAAGGAGAAAAACATCATTTTAAAACTTTATTTCATCCATGTACTGAAATTCCATAAGAGGACCAAAAGAAACTAGACTAAGACATTTTTTGAATCTCTTTGGCAAAGTCCAGAGCGTTCCGGGTGTACTTTTTCAGCTCTGCAAAGATGCAATGCTTGAGTTTAGCTTGAACCAAGGGGTCGAGGGCATTGGTAATGCTTATGCTCGAGTGCATCTTGTGGTAAATGTCATCGGCAGTTTTTTCAAGCACCAAGTTGAGTCCCAGCGTACCCAATGTGACGCCCTTCTTGACTTCCTTCAGAAACTCTTGGGCGTATCCAACGTCCTCTTCATTATCCTCCATGTACATTTGTACAAAGGAGCTGTAGTAAGTGTCTTCCACCTTGGTAATGTACCTGTTGGCTGCGTCACAGAGTTGCTGAAGGTGGGCAATGGCGTCCTCTCTGGGCGTGTCCTTGCATTCGAGCATCAAGCTGTCCAAGTGATTGCTGAGGGTGGCATTGGGTTCGGGGTTGTACTTCCACTTGATGTATTTTTCACCTTGTGTTCCAGATAGGACAAATCCCTCCACCTGTCTTTTGAGAAGCAAAGCGTTGAAGCGCTCGTCGCACAACAAATCGCAGAGATGACCGGTGGCCAAGATCGTCACGTGTTCAATGTTGACGCGAGACAGCAAACGACACAGGTAAAAATTTAGCGGAATGATGTGAACGTTGGGAAAAGTCGATCCCTCGACCTCGAATCCGTGATCAAAGATAAAGGGTAGCTTGGTGTTTTTAGGCAAGACAAGTCCCATACCAAACACGTAAATCTTTCCGGGGTGAATGTTCTTCTTCTCATAATTGTAAATGTCATCCTTTGAACTGCCTGACCCTTTTTTCATCAACTCTCCGTAGAGCAAGACTTGAAAGTCGATCCCCTTCAAAATTTGCTTGGCCAAGAGCGACTTGAGATTGAGAGCCTTCTCCATCAGGGCGACGCCGTCGTGCATTGGAATGCCCTGCCACTTGAAAGACTCGAGGTTTCGCGAGTAGCGCTTTGTGGCAATCACAAAATTCCTGGACGCAATGAAACCATCACTGGACACACAAATATTACAGCCGTCAAGTTTTTCAGAGATGCTGTAAATTTTATTCTCTTTGAGATGCTCGAGTATGGTCTCGCGTGCATTCTCAGAGTGGAATCCCAAAGTTCTGGGCCAAGGGTAGGGGTGGGGAGAACCCAGTCTCAACCAAGTTAACATGGTAAAGGTTCACAATGGACTGAATCTAGTATGGCAGCGCGCTCATTTATATATCAGCTCAAATGTAGTTTATTTTTTACGTGTGCGAATTCGGAACATCAAATTTTGTTGTGTTTTTCAGGCATGTTACCCTCTATCCATTTCAAGGCTGAATTTGTGCGTCATCGCATGGACCCACTCAAAGGGGCCCGTTCGGTAATCCATATGGATGAAAACTTGTCGTATCTCTCACCCTCTGACAGCATCATTTACGTCAACGAAAATCACAAGCTGGTGGTCGAAAAGGTTTTGAGTGGGCCGGATTTTGCCAAGCTCATCCACGACATATCAGACCTGGCTCAAGAGGTGCCCGACCGGATCAAGCGTCAGCCACAATCGTTGCTGTACACGGCCAGCTTTGCGGCAGCGCAAAAATTGAATGCGGAACAAGCCAAGAACCAACCACTTCAGTTTGTGGAAGCTACTGCGTGTCACTTGCCTCCGGAGGAGATTGTTGATTTTCTCAGAATCAACAAGTTTGGAATCGAATTACACGAAACGTTTACCCGCGATGGGTTCCAACGCTTTTTGCTTCACGTCTTTAAAACGTGTGAAAAGCCGACATTGACGCAATTGGTGGAGCATGACTTGAAGAATGCAGAACTCAAACTGTCTCGAAATCTCTTCAAGATCACTGAAGAGGCGGCTAAAAACAACCGTCCATTCTTGTGGCATTTGGTATCGTTGGGTTGTTTCTCAAAGATTACGCAATTTTGCCCCCACAACATTTATGAATTTACTTTTTACACTTTAAAATTTCATGAAACTGCACCTGACCTGAGATATCCGATTCCAGATGTGCCGTACATTTTATCCCGTATCGTTCCGGAAAAGGACACCATGGAACTTCCGCCTGTGGATCCAGCGAGGACCAATTTCATTGAGGGTGGAATGGTACCTCCCGCAGACACCAGAGAGCATTTTTTTCTTTTGTTGTGCGCCTTTGCAGAAGCCAGGTGGAGAGGTTGCCATCACGAGGTGTTTGCCTATGCTATGCACATCATGGCCAACGAAAAGTTTATGCAAGATCCCCTCTTGGAAAAATATCAATTGCATTTGTGGGGTGGCTTGGCCGTGTCGCTAGCCAAAATTCACGCACCGGAAATATATGCTCTCTCTTGCTTGGAAAAGGCCAAGGAGTTTGTCAAGTGCCACTCCAATGCGCTTGATCTCCTATTGATGAAGCAACAAATTATGGCTGCCTTTGAGCGGTCTCGGGAAGAAGAAGCCTGTTTTCAAGAAATGATGAAATCGGTTCCCATGTGTTCCGCTTTTCACAGGCAGAGCGTGCTTGTACACATGTCTTTCAAAACAAAAGAACTGGAAGACAGGTTGCTCGAAATTTGGTCGAGACGTCAACAGTTGAATGATGCGTCGCCTCAAGAAGGATTTCACGGGATATCTGCAATTGTAGGTCTCGAATACAAGTTTCGCAAAGAGTGCTTCAAGTACAAAAAGTGGATTTTTAAGCTTTGCTCGACAGCCCCATTGCCTGTGCAGGAATATAGGTATCAAGCTCAGGTTGCTCTCATGGATTGCTTTATTAGACTATGCTATCGATGTGGTGAACATGCCAGAAGTGACGAGGATTTCAAGCGGGTGATGCACAACTTGTGGATCGGAGTGTCCAAACACCTCAAACCTTTGTTTGCGTTTCTCCTCCAGGAAGACTCTTTTGAAGCGTACTACTCAACCCTGCAACGCCTCAAAAAAAAGATTCAAGAGCAAACAAAAACCATTAACCCTCTTCCCTGGGCTGACGTGTGCTACATTCACTTTATTGTTTTGAAAATATTTCAAAGCGTGGTTCCGGAAATCATCATTACGGAACTGTACGAGGCTGCTTACACCATCTACAAAAATAACAATCATCCGCGGGCAGAGCGCCTGGAATGCTGGGTTCGAGATAAAAGACAATACCGACGGCCTGCCTTTGACGAGAGTGTACACAAGTTTTGCAGCATTGTTTGGATCGCAAAAACGGCCCCTCGTGTCAAAGCGCTGATTCGCCATGGGGTGTCTTCAGCAACAAAATTTGATCTTCCGAATACGTCCTACTATTGGCACGGACACAACTAATCAGTTTGTTTTTTTCTTTCATATCAGCAACATGGATCAAGCATTCACCGTCGTACCATTGGCCACTTCGCAAATTATTCATTCCAAATTGTCTACGTTTACTACAGACGGATTTCAGGCCAATATTTTCATCGACAAACCCACGCCTGTCGAGTATGATTTTGTGCAGCCCAATTCAGTGTACCTGATTACGGCCAAGAAAAACTGCCCGTTTGAGCCTTTCCTCGAATCCCACGAAAAGGCTGTCGTCATTTCGATCCCCATGTACATTAACCTGCTGGAATTCTTCAAGTCGACGTGGCCAAAAGTCAAGGAGAGGATGGAAAAACAGTTTAAGAAAATTCGACAGGGAACCATGCCCATTGAAGTGGAGCCACACATTCAATTTATGCTGGAAGCCAGTGTGTGTTACGAGTCTTGGATCAACGACGCTTTTCTATACTTTAAAAAGAGCAGCGCCGACTTTTCTCCCAACACCATTCACCTGCAAAGAGATGACAAGTCTATCCTCGTGAATGCTGAAGTCATGAACGAGCTCTCGCAAAGTGCCGAGAGTCTGGTGGACTTTTTGTACAGAGCTGGTTTTATCGACGGCATTCCAGATCTTTCATCTCAGTCTTAAAATGAATGTGGAGCAAACAACACCCAACAATTTTGTTCCATTCTATCCTCATAGTGTCAATATTCTAACTGCACCAACAAATTCGGGCAAGACAACATTTCTGATTGACACACTCAAACATTTTACAACGTATTATACAGGACCTGTGGAAGGCGCACTCATTGTTTTGTGTAATCCAGTGGTCAACGGTGATTGCTACAAAGAATTGGAAAGTGAACATTTTTGTGTAGACATTGACTATATTGAAAATTTTGAAGCCACAAATTTGAAAGAAAATTTTGTACTCATTTTTGAAGACGTTTCTGTCCTCAGTCCAATTATATTGGACTGTTGTAATGTGCGCTCACATCATTTAAATTTGGCCACTATTTTTGTCATTGTTCAGTCTGTTCTCGACAATAGTTTTAAAACATTGCTCCCTCTCGCTCAAAATCTCATTTATTCCTTTAGCGGTGTGAACGGTATTCGTTTAACAAAGTACATTAAAAAATATTACTTTGCGAGCGACGAGGTAAAACACTACTTGTCTTCCATTACAAAAAACACTGCAAAATTTGACTCTTTTCTTTTACTCAACCTTAATCAAATTGCGAGAACAGACAGACCCAATTATTTTGCTATTCTCGGTGTCAATAATATGCATAAACAAATTCTCGACTCCCCTACGCTGGTCTTTCCACAACTCAACAAAGACATGGCCTATCGCAGTGCTTACGATGACAACGAAACTGAAACAACCTTGGATCCCTCAACCCTTCCGCCCAACGCCTATCTCTTGGTACCCATCCAAAATGTCAAGAAACGTTCTCAGCAACCCAAGCAAGAGTCGAGCAAGGAAGAAAAGTGGAACACGCTCAACAACATGCTCAAGCAGGAAATTCAGCTCAACATGCGGGGTCGCAAGATACCCGCCGCGTTGGCGATTGTCTCTAAAATGTTGAGATATTCAGACTTTTCATTTTCCGACGACGGGACGCAAGTCATGATTAAGAAGCACAAAAAAACTGCCGTTCCCATCATTGATTTTTTGGAGGTTGCCGCTCGTCCCATGATTCCCAACGAAAAGCCGGATCCTCTATTTTGCATCTATGTGGACACGCTTATGCGAAGGGGAGCTCCGAGATCCATTATAAAAAATAAATCATTGTTTGCCCATTTTAAACCCGATGATGTAAATAAACTGAAATTTGGAAAAAGAAATAAAAAGCACAAGCATTAACCCATGTTGTTTCATTTGTGTGTTTGGTGTGTTTCAGGCAGGATGAATTCTCAAGAGGAGATGAACGAGGAAAACATGAAAATTGAGGCTCTCAAGGGGGAACTTTTGTCGAAAAAGGACCATCAGGCGGAGGAATTTATTAAAACCTTCATGTCCTCTTTCAACAAAAATGATTTTGAGTCGTCTTCTCGATCTGCAGACCTTAGCCTCCAGGAACGGTTGCAACAAGCGCAACGAAAAATGGCCGATTCGTCCATTATTTTGGCACACAAGTATACACCCTTTATCAAGGAATTGGTCAACGCTCAAGAACACCAAGAGCTCAACGCAAAGTTTGCCGTCATCAAGGCAACCCCGGCACCCTTGGAAGACATGGCCAAGAAATTTCAAAGGTGCTTCAACACCTGGATCAACGCCAAGGATGACGTGCACTTGAAGGTTCTGAACCCCAAGGACCAACTGGGAAACATTTCCATTACGGATATGTTTACTTTGGTGTACTTTGCCACCATAACCAGTCGCAGGCAAACCGGGGACAACATGCTACAATTGATGGTCTCTGGATTCACGTCCTGCGGCAAAACCATGATTTTTGAAGCACCGTTGCTGGACGTGGCTCATGTGTTGACAACAGAAAAGGGGGTGTCACGATTCAATTGTGACGCCAAGTCAACCATGCTGCTTCACGATATCAATGTCGACATGCTGGTCAAAGGGTCTGACACGGACAAGATGAAGGCCATCTGTAGAGGAGAACCTGTTCCCACCAAGACCTACGGAAGTGTGCAGACGGTGCCTTCCGTGTTTGTCTTTGTCACTTCTAATCGAAGACTCATGACGCATGTCTTTGAGAAGCCGGAAAGGAGACCGGGAGCAACATTTCAGCGCGTCTACACCAGCGATGTCAAGCAGACGAGGAGTATTCACCCCGGAGATGTGTCTGCAGTTCAGTCCCGCTTCCTGGAGGCCTACGTCAGACAGCGGCCAAAATTAAACGAACAAGATTTGCCCAAGAACGGAACCTTTGAGAGGCTTCACGTGATTCTGGGGTTGTTTGACGACATCATCACCATCTTGACCAAGTATGCTCCCAAGGATTACCCCACCCAATACCTCTACCTCTACGCCCTAGGAGGACTGTGCAAAAACGTCAATCTTCTCCCTGACGACGCCCAGCCCCTGATGAAACCCATCTTGTTTACGCTCATGTTAAAGTACAACTTTGATGCGAGCCAGCTGGAAAATTGTTGCAAGGACATGGACTTTGTGCCAGTGAAAAGTGAAAAAGACAGTCAATAATGTGTTGTTCAATACAATATCTATAACATGGATGTAAATTATTCTAAATACATTGAATATTGACCCATGCGTAAGAATTGAAATAAATAAAGACTAATCATTTTTGTAATTTGTTTATTTCAGGAATAACTTTGTGAATTACATCATTGCGAGGTAAAAACACATAAACTCATTTTCCTTGGACAGTTAGGGGTTTTGATGTCCCATGGCTTGTTGAGGGGTTGGTTGTCCTCCCTGATAGGTTGGTTGTCCCGTCGGGCCCTGATAGGTTGGTTGTCCCACTGGGGCTTGCTGATAGGTTGGTTGTCCCATGGGGCCTCCCTGATAGGTTGGTTGTCCCGTTGGGGCTTGCTGATAGGTTGGTTGTCCCGTTGGGCCCTGATAGGTTTGATGTCCCATTTGGTTTTGATCAGAGTAATTGGTCCGCTGACGGTTCTGATTGGTTTCAACATTTTTGTAATAAAATTCTTTCAGGGTGTCCCCATCGACGTTGGAGAGATCAACACAGCCTTTGCAGGGCCTCCATTCGTTGTTGGTGAGGCGGTAAAGCTTCAGCCAGGTCCAGCATTTTCCTTCGTAAGTATTGAGTTCAAGACGCACTTCAAAGTCCTTGTTTCCCGAAAGAACTTGGCTAAAGAGTAGTTCTGATGGGGCCTGTGGGTTTCTTGCCACCTCTTCTTGCTTTTGTCTTGCTCTGTCTGCAGTCGTCAAAAGAAAGGAGCACAGGTTGAGCATAGTATCTGGCTGGATAAAGATGGGCCTGGCATCCTTCTTGTTGCCAAAAAAGTAAAAGGCTTTGTCGTACAAGACTTTGCCTTTTCCAGAGTACGAAAAGTAGAGTTGTGGCTTGCTTGACGTGTCCATGACGAGTGGTATTGATCACCTCATAATTTCTCAATTTATACGTTTCAGGTATAAAAGGCATGCTTTTCGAAAGAATGGCAACAGTGTGTCATGAACAACCAGGTGCCGAGGAGCGAAGAAAAAGTAGATGGCTTGTTGCTACCCACCGACGAACCCGGAGAGTGCATTGTTATATACAACATTAATGTGCCGTATGATTCATTTGCGACCCGTCAACAGTCGATTGGCATATTACAACGCGTTCGACGTCTTGTGCAGACGGATTTTGCTGGCATTCCTACTTCCTTTCAAATCACAGCCAGTTATCTCTTGGTGAACGAGGCCAACGGGCAACAGCGTATTTGGACTGGGTCATTTTACGCGCACGGTAACGCCCCTGGCATGCTCAGCCAGTTTAAACGGTTTGATCCAAATACATTCATCTACTTTTCGTTAATCTGTTTGGAGGACATTGAAGACACCCTGTATCACTGGCCTCGTTCGCAAGGAACAGAGTGGAAATTTGATCACGTCATTTCCATCATTTTTAACGTGCAGTGTAGGACTCAACTTCAGGCCCCCGTCACACTAAAGTTTCGACACCGAGATAGACGAAATGCAGTCACCTTTGCTCTGCCTTGATGCCATTCAACTCTTACCCATGGGATCGCATTTACTACACCTATTGGGGGAGGATAAAGATGTCGTCGAAAACAAGACATTGATACACGTCCTCAAAAGTGACGCTATATTTTTCACACACCTTCAAGCCTTGGTGCCCTTTCGCCTCTTGATCATTCAACAAATGAAAAACTGGAACTGGACTTTACGATATGATGGACGACATTTGGCAGGACTTGATCAAACACTTCCGTGTCATGTCTGGTTGTTGAATGCCAAAGGTGATCTTGAAGAAAAACGCCATGAAGGTGACAAGCTTCCGCCTCTGCATGCAAACAATTTTCAACATGTACCAAAATCTATTCCTCTTTGGCAACTTTTGGGACTTGCAGACCCTGAACCAGACCCCGTCACTTTCCAGGAGACGATGGATTTTCTAGTCAACCACCACAAGGAAGACTCGGTTCACGTAGAGTATTTGTTGGCACCGGGCTGCGGACGAAAACGCCATATTTGGAACAAGTGTTATCATGCCACCACATGGATCGTGGCCTTTACTACAAAATCGTACGGCATTGGATTTCGGCAACTGGAAAAGAGACCGGGTAAAGGAAGAAAGATAAAGGAACCTTCTACAAGTGAACCTGCCATGTACCAGCCTCCCGTCAGCAATGAAACGCAAGCAAATAGGAGTAGCGCCATCAGTGTAAAACTGACTGGATTAAATCTTGCGCATGCTTTAGGCTGCATAACAGATCAGACCTTTGAACATTTGTCAGCAGAAATGAGTCAGTGTTGCCTATCATTGTGGCTCGAATTGGACGACAAATGCAATGCTCGTTATGTAACTGTATATTCAAACGCAATTTTACTTCAGACAGAAATAAAAAATGAATCATCGTGGTCCAAAGTATTCAACATTATTTTTCAACAACAAATTATCTTTCAAAGTCAAAAGGAAGCATTGCTAAAACCAGTACTAGAAACACTGTTGAGCTTTTCGCCCAAGACGAGATCACTCTACCAAGTTTGCAATATGCAATTAAAGTCCTGCATTCAACACCTCAAAGTGATTTTGTTTTCACCCAACGACAATGCTCTTCACGCCATCAAAATTCCCCTGGCAAATTATCTAAAAACTCTATATGGGAAAAAATTTCGGGGCATTATCTTGAATTCAGATGCCAAAAACGACCTCATCATGATGAAGTACAAAAATGTCACCTTTTTCAACCTTAATATGTATTTGAGTGAAAACATTATTCCGGAAGATGCTTTGCCAGCTCCTCTGCTTAGAAGTGATTTGAAACATTTAAAACATCAATCAAAAAGCAAAGAAAGTGGAATGACTGCTATAGTTCAATGCAAGCAGCGAGGTTGTCAAATTGCTCCAGCTTTGTTTAAAAGTTGGCAAGCTGTGGGACACTTTTTTCTCAATCAATTTTACTTGGATATTTTTTCTTCCTCTTCCATTTCCCTGTCTCAACAATCTTTTCTTGGTGTGTGGAACAAGTACACAAAAAAGGCGGGCATATTTCATCAAGGATTAGAAAAGACAAAAATAGCCTATGAAGAAAAATTTCGCAGCTTTTGCAAAGGAGGCTTTGCCTTTTCCGTCAGAGATACGCTCAATTGTGATGAACCTATTCATGGAGACTGGGGAGAACCTGCTCAAACATTGTTGGAAGTAGATTTAACCTCAAGTTATGGTTTTGGTGCCAGTGAAATGAAGGCCCCAAAAGGTTTTTGTAACGCATACACCAAAAATGGAAACGGAACGTTAAAGTCATGCGAGCCTGTGGCTCGTCACCACACATTTGAATTTTTGTCTGTGTTTTTCACACTATGGCGCTTAATAGAAGATGGATTCCACATTCAAACCACATTCAGCAATTTTCATCAATCGGGTCTATTCTATATCGGGCATTATCCTATCGATCTTGTAGTCATCACCGTTCAAGGCAATGTCATGCTGTATCAATTTGACGGACAATACGCGCATGGCTGTAGACAAGGTTGTAAGCCGCTTCCCACCTATGTGCACGGAAAGAGCAGAGATATCTTGGAAAATGAGTCGCAAAAACGAGATGACTTTATCAACATTTGGATGGAGCCAGTCAACGCTGTGCATCAAGGGAGGGTATCTTACCATGTCAAAACCAGCTGTCACCATCCAGAGTACAGCATCTCAGCTTTACGCCATGCATTTGACAGGATTCCAATGCTCTCGTCTGTGATTGAAGATTATTCCAACAAGAAAATTATCACCAAAGAAGACATTATACAGTGCAGTGACAAATTAACCTATCTTGTTGTATTGGAAGGCTTCATTCCCCAGCAGGCGGGACTCAAGGCTCTCTTGCAATACAAAGACAAACGATGGGCTCGATGTAGTGCAACTCAAGAAGAATTGATGCTCACCAAGGATTTTCTCGATTGGCTTATACAAGAATTTAATTTTCAAATTACCATTGTACATAAAGTATACTTTTACAAGCGTTGCTATGTTCTCAATTCTGTTTTTAAAGAGCTCACCGACTTGCGCATGACACCCGGGATTCTGCCTTCAGTAAAACAATTGGTGAAAAATGTTATCAATTTTAGTGCAGGCTACTTTGGCTTAAACGTAAACAAAAGGAGCTATGCTCGACATTCCCTTATTTCAAACATTTCTAAAAAGTACAACATTTTTCGACATCAATTGCAGCCCCTGGAGAGCACCGGAAAGCATGATTTTTACATTAAAACTTTTTATTCAAAAAAGAATGAGAATTTTGTCATGAGCAAGTCACCTCTTCCACTTTTCATTAGCATTTTAGAGTACGGAAAATTGAGAATGTCGCAAATCTTGTGCTTCTTTGATTCTGTTCTTGATCCCTCAAAATACCGGCATCTCTACAGTAATGTGGACAATATTGTCATGGCATTAGCAGCCCCTACATTGGAGGACGCTGTGTTAGAACCCCTCAAGAGCGTCTATGAAAATGAAAGGGAAAATTTCTTCAAGCCCAATACGGCAGGACACTTGAAATTGGAGTATGTCATTCCCAGGGATCAAGAATGGAAGTTTGTATCTGCAATGCCCATGAATTATGTCATATTAGCCAAGGAAAGCTCTGTTCAAAAAAATTGTGCTCTAAATAACTTGAAAAATGACTATGCGTATACATGTTCATTAATGATGTTGAATAAACAACGTTTAGCTGTCCAACAACAGAGACGTGTCAACAAAATTGCAAATACTGAAACTAAAACTGTGACCTTTGTATTTAATAAATGAGTTCACCTTTTGTAAATAAATGACATACATTTCATTTTGTACATTATATTTCAATCCGTGATTAAACATGATACAAAAGTACACATTTGGAGAGATTAAGCTTTGACAATGTGAGGAGATGAAAAGAACACGTGTCCCTTTTTCTTCATGTCCAGAATGAGGTTGACGTCGGTGTAGTACAAGCAGATAAAGTAGGTGACATTTTCAGCAGAGCGGGTACCATTAAACTGTAGGGTCAAATCCAAATCGTGATTTTTACTCAAGCAGGCACCCGAATTCATAAACGGGACAACCCGAGAGGTAGAGCCAAAGTTGGTCAGGTTGATGAACACCATGGGGTATGGGGTAGATTCAAAGCAGTCGTGAACAAGGGCTTGGGTAATTTTAGAAGGGTCAGTTTTAACACCAAAGGGAGGTGACCACAGCATGTCGTTGTAAATTTTTGCTTCTGTTTCGTCTTCACGCACCGTCCCCAGGTTAGGTTCCGTCAAAAAGAATTGCTCCTCGTTGTACATCAATCCGACCTTTTCAATGTTGTGATTTTGAAAGACGAGCTCATTGGGCCTATTATCATAGTTGTAGTTTCCATTTTCCACGTCCTTGGGAAGACAAAAGATGATCATACCCTCTGGCAGTCCAACGCTTTGAATCTTGCACTTGAAATTGGCTGTAGTGGCCGGAATCAACTCTGACTGAATGATTTTGGTTACACCCGGATAGTACAAGGTTTTTGGTGTTCTCAACAGCGCTGCTTGAAATGAAGGCGTGAGACGCAAACGTTCCGTGTCCAATTTCAATTCCTGCAGAACAAATCTAAATTCAGGGGTATGGCCTGGTGGAGCAACTGGCTTGACGTCAAAGATGAATTTTTGGTTGTCGATAAAGTTGAACCGGATGAGAAGTCGATCAACGATCGGCATGGGAAAGTATTTTTGGACTTGGCCATTTTGAAAGTAATTGGAAAATTGAAAGAAGGGGGGCTGATCGATGGGAGTATAGGTAAATTCAACTGACGTATTTTCCTTGAAGAGGGCATCTGCATAGGCTCTCCATTCTGAATTAGCTTGCCAGCTCCATCCATCGTTTCCTTTCTTCGTAGGAAAACCTTTACCTGGGTGGCAAGCTTCTGGACAAAGGAGGTCTCGTTGTGCTTTGTTCATAAAAGCATATCGCCAAATATTCAAGTGTTGCCAAATGAAACGACTCTTGTTGGTTGTGTCAATTTTCACCGCACCGTGAAAGACATCAAAGTCCTTGATGAGCATCTCAAACCAATTGGGGGCCACAACAACCTTGGCAGAATCTGCTGGAGCCACGGCCTCCCATTCTCCGTCCGCTGCAGATTTGATTTGAAATTGGCCCTTGACTTTGAAACGAGACATGGGTCCAAAGGAAAAGATTTCATCGCTCTTCAAAACAAATTCAATGCACAAGGGCTGGTTGGGTTTTCCAGTAATGTTGGCAGGAAGCGTTGTGTGAACTTCACTTCCGAGAACTTTTTGACTCAAACCACTGCGCCATTTTTCTACATGCGGGAATTCAAACATTTGATCGAGCACCGACGCGGGCCTTTTTGTACCTTGTTCTTGCTTTGACATGATTTAACGTTAACTTTTTCTACGTCTAGTTCTTCTCCTCTTCTTGATTCTTGTTCCCTTTCCTCTCAGAACCTTCTTTGCAGCTTCTCTAAGCTTTGACAATGGGATATATTTGACTAGTTCTGATGCGCCCAATTTTTGAACACCAAAACCAGCCAGGCGAAGGGACAAACGCCCTTTGGAAAACCTCAAACCCTTTGTTCCTTTGGGTGCTTTACCACGCTTTCCTCCTTTCCTTCGCTTTCCTCCCTTGCGCCGACGACGGGACATTGACGATTCTTCTACACTGTCTTCGAAAAATGATGCTCTCTCTGATTGATCCGAATAGTTTAGCAAGGGTTGTTGTGGATTGTAACCATAATACATGCCACAACAACGGTTGAAATGATACTGAGGGGATGTGACAAAATGACATCCTTATATACCCGGGTGTCGGACCACACCCCGAAGCAAGCCTGAAATGAAGGCGCCATTTTTCCAATCCAGGTTAACGGGCTCGTCAGTGTCCAAGAAGCGAGACACCTTGAACGTGATGGGAACAAAACCTGACGCGCTTTGAAACTGCTGAGGCATACTCATGGTGGGGGGAGAGAAGCAGCTCTCCAACATTGGAATTTCAAATGTTCCTGTAGATGTGGGATACAAACAACACATGAACTGGTCGCTGAATCCCGACATGAGATTGCTAGAGGTCCCTTCGTTGGTCACAATCAGTACGCCAGTGTCGTATCCCAGGGCTCGCGCTCGCGCCTCACTTTTACTGACGTCAATGTTGTCGTCCACGCGTTCTCCTTTCTTGTTGGTTTCTGTAATGTCTGTAATGAGACCAAACCCCAAGCGTTCTGCCAAATCTTTTGCAACAATCAGAGTGCAATTCGCTATGGCATCGTGAATGGGCAGTGTAAATGTAAATTCTTTTTTGTCACCATTATAACCAACGTCAATATTCAAATTCACATTCTCTGCCAATTCCTCCATCATTATCTTGAGGAGAGGAACATAACTGTCATTTTTTTCCGAGTTCCCTTTTGTAATGCTGAATTCAAATGCTTCAGACCACAGCAATGTTGATTTAAGTTTAAGGCCAAGTTTAAACTGGTTTTTGTTGTTGAATATCTCCAGCATAGGCCCCTCCGCTTCAATGATGGAGTAGCCAGGAGCGTTGTAACTTTCAATGACAACTCGATTATACTGTTTTTTAGCTAGCTGCTCCTTGGTAAATCCCAGAGACTTCATTTGTCCGACGGTAGATATAGTTGCATTGATGTTGGGAGCCAAGAACAATCTAATTCTCAAATGTTCCAAATTTTCCCGATTCAGCTCTGTTGGAAACAAATAGTTGTTTGCTCCGGGTATCGATCGGGCGGATGGTGGTAGAGCGTTAAAGTGTTTGGATTCGTCAAATGGAACATTGTAATAGACAAGGGCCATTTTACGAACAAACTCGTCCCACGTTTCTCCTTCCTCTTCTTGATATCTCAAGTCTGTCCAATCGTAAAAACAACCCAAGTGTGGGCAAACGCTTGGTTTCTTCACTTCAAAAAAGTTGTTGGTTTTATCCAGTAGCTCAGAGTGTTTTGTGTACGATTTTGGAAACCAAAATTCGGCAGGATGAAGAGCATTACTCAGTGTAAATACCGTTTTCAATTGAAGTTTGTACGAAATGGGTGTATTGAGGACATCAGGATCATCTAGATTTTCTTTTTCGGCCTCCAACGAATAAAAGTCAGGTGTGAGAAAGAGAGAGGAAAAGAAAAAGTGTCTATCTGTATTTAATTTTGGAACCTTAACCACAAATTTGCACGAGCCCGCAGGAATGCGAGTTTTAAAAGACACGTACACTTCTTTCAACTCTCCCTCGCACGTTCTCTTTCTTGAAACCATGTTGGTGGATTCGTTTCCGTAATTTCGTCTTGATCAAAGGCTTCTTCGGTTTTTCTCCCGTTGATGTTTTGCACAATATACAAGGGTTCTGGTGTCAGTGCACGACTGACATAGGCTAGGCGCTTGGTGATGATGAAGACTGTCTCACCCAGTGAAATGTCTGAACGTTTTTCGCCAATGACGGCTGAGCTGGACGCAATCAGTTTTTGGCGCACAAACGTTCCCACACTGTACTTGAAGTTGATCAAATCAGGGTTAAGCATAAACTGATTGAAATAGTACGCAGGGGCTGCTTTTTGTACCTTTGAGATGAAATCTGGTAGATTTTCATTCGTCACTGTTGCCGGGGTGTAGAACTCACCAGATCCACCTTCCGTAATGTACTTGTTGTTGATGCGGAGGGGCTGTCTGTTGAGAGCATCAACAGCTGGCTTCAAGAGATGCCACCAACGTTGTTCCGCGTTTGTTCGTAGCCGGCGAACCATGTTTCGAATGATGCGTATTTCACCTTCCGCCATTTTGGACTTTGAACGGGTATTTTGAAAAGCGTGGAATGCAATGTGATTATCCCTGAATAACGCTTGCACTTGTTTTGACATGACTGACGTTTCCTGATCAAACGCTACAGAAGAGACTTGCAAGCCTCCATTCTGCTGCTTAAACTGGTGGAAAATGTCTTGAAACGCATTCACCATACTATTTGCATCACGTTTTTTCTTCAATATTGAGACATAGGTGAACCTTGAGAGAATATCCTTGCAGACTAGAAAACCGCTTCTAAAAGTAATGGGAGTCTCATAGTCTCGTGTGATGGGAAAAAACCCGATATCCCCGTGAAGCGAACCCAACTCGTTGACAACAATCGGTCTCACTTTTCTACTTCTTTTCCTTTTCAATGCTTGGGGTGCATTCATGTGGTAAGCTGGTAGCAATCGAATGGCCCTCAAGATCACACTTTTCTTTAGTGTAGTGAAACCCATCACACGATAGGCGTGATCCAATATATCTGACAATCTAGGAGGATCATTCCGCTCCACTTGTTGATTCACCCACTCTATCAAGAGTGACAACTTTTCACTGACTACGTCTTCTTTCTCTGACATGTTTAAGTAAACTAAACCAAACCCTTTGTAACCTGTAGTATTTAAAGAAATGGAGACGCTTAAATGAGTACTTTTTAACACATTCTTTATTTCAAACATGAAACTTTATTGACAATACTTTATTTCACACCATTATTTACATTGAATCATTGGCATCATCGGAATCGGAATTGTCTTTGTACAAATCGTAGGCTCTATTCCACATGGTTAAAACCTCATCAATAGGGACGCCTCCATTTTCAACTGTCTTTTTGATTTCCTTGACCAATTGAAGCGCCTCTATAAGTGAATGGCGATGTGATAGGACAAGATTCTCGGCAATGATGTGTTCAAGCTTGTAGGTGCCATAACCAAGCATAAACCACCGAATGTTTGACATGTTGCTTGTTCAAGTTTAGGAAATGGACTGTGCAGAAATAGGTATTCAACAAGTTTATATACACTTTAGGCAGAGTTGATCTGGCTGAGCATGGATTGAAGAATCTCGTTGTACTGAGAACAATAGTCGTAATACTTGACTTCCATTTTGCGCAAGTTCAAAAGTTCATCCATGACGACTTGAGTTGTAAGGGGTGTTTTGAGCAGCACCTTCATCTGATTATCCAGCACTTGCAGCTCGGCCAAAAGACGCCTGGCTTGATCAGACAACCCAAACACACGATGGTCCTTGGCTG
>JAIYDG010000119.1 GCA_027487625.1 Bacteroidota bacterium | reverse complement strand
TTGAAATTTCATTTTTAATACAATATTCAAATAAGTATGATTCATATTCATCTGAATAAATTAAAGGCGAAATGGAATAATTATCTGCAACATACAATGAACTAGCATATTTCTCACTGTTCATTGTATGCACTTTACCGTCAAATGGAGCCAATGCTTCCTTAAAATATTCAACCAGATAATTTCGTCTACCTGATGAACATAAAAGAACATTTATTGGGGAATAAAGATTATTCAAAGAAATTTAAGCTGGGTAGTGCCTAATTACATTTTAAGATTAATACTACCTTTGGGTTAATAACCTTGCAGGGTTACCAACTACAATTGAATTTTCGGGCACATTACCTATAACCATCGCACCTGCACCAATTAAACTAAAATCACCAATATTTATTTTCTCACGAATAGTTGAGTTACTGCCTACGTGTACAGCTCTACCTACTCTAACATTCGCACCAACAACAGCATTAGTTGCTAAATGAGCAAAATGTTCCATTGTACTATCATGACCCAAAAATGAATTTGGCAATAAAATACAATTGTCACCAACTGTAGTATCAGGAGATAATTGAGACAGAGGAGCCATTAATACACCGTTTCCAATTGAACAAAAACCTTTTGGGATAATTGCAGTAGGATGTATTAGTGTAGCAAATCTGTCTTCAGGAATTTGAAACTCAGATATTTTGTTGTAGGTGTTTTTTTCGTTTTGAAGTCCTACATAAGCAATAAAGAAATATGTATCTTTATCATCAAGGTATTTGGTTAAATCTTCTGTTTTGCCCAAAACAGGGAATTTGTTAAACTTCCCAATATTAGAACCAACATCAATTACATCATTAAGAAAACCTTTTACCTCATAAAAACCTAAATCCTGAGCAACCGAGGCAGCAATCATACCAATGCCACTGCCACCTAAAATAACTAATTTCTTCATTTCAATTATTTTTTATCAATTAAAATTTGCTTTTTTAGCACTTTTTTAGCCGCTGCCAAAATTGGTGGGCCTATAAACTTACCATTTTTGATTGCAACACCTTCTCCACCTTCAAATGCTTGTTTTGATAATTGAACAATATCATTTGCATTTTCTACTTCCTCTTTAGTTGGAGAAAAATATCTGTGTGCCAAAGGAATTTCTTTAGGGTTTAAAATTAACATTCCTTCGAAACCAAGTTTTTTCGCCAATATTAAATTATGTTCCAAATCTTCTAAATCGTGAACATTTATATGAACAGTATCTATTGGAATAATGTTATTCGCCCTTGCAGCCATGGCAATCATTGCTCTTGGTACAAACAAACTAACGTGTTCTGAATCATGGATACCTTCTAAATCAGTAATAAAATCTTCAGAACCATAAGTAATCGCAACCAATCTGTTTGATGCTTTACAAATCTCTTGTAAATTCATAACAGCAGCGGCGGTTTCAATTAAGGCTATGATTTTAAAAGTTCCTATTTCAATACCTTTTTCGTATTCTATAGTTTCTAATAGCTTATCAAAAAAGTAAATATCATCACCATTTTTAGCTTTAGGATAAACGAAACCATTTATTCCCGGAATAGTTAATTCATAGATATCTTTTAGGAGTTCACCCGATTCTCTGTCATTAACTCTTGGAAATACCTTATACTTATCAAATGAACCTTTTCGCACGTAACTACTAATCTTTTCTCTCGCGACCAGTTTGTTACTTTTAGGCTGGACAGAATCTTCCAGGTCTAACAATAATACATCAGCTTCCGATCTTGAGGCACTTTCCAATAACTTGTCATTGTGCCCCGGAACAAACATTAAGCTTCTCATTAGATAAGCATTTACTGAGCCTTCCATGGTATATTTAATTACGTTTTTTAATTAAAACTCTTCTTCTGAAAGAAATTACATTTACATTGTTTTGGTTGTAACCAATTGTTTCTACATAAACCACTCCTCTATCCGGCTTTGATTCCGACATGGTAATGTCAAGAATTTCTGTTTTTGCATAGATTGTATCATTAACAAAAACAGGATTTAAATGCAGAATATTTTCATATAATAAATTAGCAATCGCTTTACCACTAATATCAGGCACAGTCATACCAACTACCAAACTAAAAACCAAAGTTCCAACAACCAGTACTTTACCATGCTGGTTTGTTTCAGCATAATGTTGGTTAGTATGAACCGGATGATGATTCATTGTAAGCAGAGAGAAGAAATTGTTATCAGATTCAAAAATTGTTTTTGACAATGAATGATAGATTGTTTCTCCGACTTTAAAGTCTTCAAGGTAATTCCCTAATTTACTTGCTTCCATTATTTACTTAATTTTAAAATTTTTAAAGCCCATTTTACATGCGGCCTTTCTACAATCTTCCCATTATACCTTTGAGGAACAAATTGAGAAACACCACCTTGACTTTCCACCAATTCAACAATTGATTTTGCCCATGAAATTTCTTCATCAGAGAAATATTTATTGGAATAGAATACATTTAATTGTTTCGGATGGATAAAAAATTTGGCATCGTAACCAATATCAATTGCATCTTTTATTTCTCTTAATAATGCCTCATCATTATTCAATTCCATGCAAGCTGTATCAATAATTTGAATACCCCAAGCCTTTACAGCATAGGATACAGCCCTGCGTAAAAAGTTTAAATTATCAGGAGTATTTCTTTCATTGGTAATCGTAAAAAAATCATGATTCCCAATCCCAACAAATTCAAACTTTAATTTCGACAATACCATATGCATGTCGGCTAATAAACGTGGATGTTCAATTAAAGGAATTGATACAATTTTATTCGCATCAAATTCATTTTCAATTGCAATTAACTCTTCACCACTTATTAGTTTTGGCCAGATAAATTTAGTAAAACCTAATTTTATTAAACCACGAACCATATCTAATTGAATTGGATCTGCAAATGAAACCCTTAATAGAGGTCTAACCCAAATCTTGTCTTTATTTTCAAGGTTCAGAAGTTGATCAACAAACAATTCAAATTCTGAAGGACGCAAACTTTCTTCCAAATCAATGATGATATGGTCTACTAAATTGTCCTCCAAATAATGAGGAACTTTAGCTAACTTTTGAACAGGGATAAAGAAGAACGTTTCCATTATTTGGAATTAGTCCAATAAAATTTTGATGATTAAATTCTGTTCATCACTAGTTAATTTCCAGTAATGAGGCAAACACAAAATTCTTTTTGAAATATCTTCTGAAACTGGGCAAGCTTGACCTTCTACTATTTTGGTATAAGTATTTACAGAAGGATAAAAATACCTTCTTGGGAATAATTTTTGTGCGTTTAATTTTTTCTCAACGGCAAGCAATTCTTCTTCTGTTTCAAAAATAACAGGGAAGTAAGAATAGTTGGTTTCGCCATGTTTTACCTTTTGGAATGTGAATTTTGGATTAGCTTTTAATGCTTCCAAATAGATATTGTATTTGGCTTTTCTATCAGCTAAAACTTCATCAAAATATTTCATATTGGCCAAACCTAAAGCTGCATGAACTTCAGTCATTTTACCATTGAAACCATCTTCAATTACATCTTTTGCATCGTTATGACCGAAGAAACGAATACGGTTTAATTTATCTAATAATTCTTTGTTAGCAGCAATACATGCGCCACCTTCAGCAGTATTAAACAATTTAGTAGCATGTAAACTTGTTGCAGTAATATCACCATAAGCCAATAAACTTTTTCCATTTACAGAAGAACCAATTGCATGGGCACCATCATAAATAACTTTTAGATTATGTTTTTTGGCGATGGCATCGATGGCATCTACATCACATGGAGTTCCAAATACATGAACAGGCATAATAGCTACTGTATTTGGTGTAATTAAAGCTTCTATTTTAGCAGGATCGATGTTTAATGTTTCAGGATCGATATCACAAAAAACAGGAGTACATCCTTCCCATTTGATTGCACTAACAGTAGCAACCCAAGTAAAAGGAGTTGTAATGATTTCACCTTTTATTTCCAATGCTCTGATAGCCATTTGTAAGGCAATAGTACCATTGGTATTTACTGCTAAATGCTCGATACCCAATTTTTGTTCCAACTCTTTTTCCAGACGTTGAACAAGGGGTCCATTATGGGTTAGAATTCCTCTTTCCCATACTCCTTTTAAAAGTTCTACAAATTCTTCTAAAGGAGCTAAAGATGGTTGAGTTACAAAAACGGGATTTTGATTATCCATAAATTGAATTTTTTTGAATTTTAGTAAATGAATGTATATATAATTCCTCTTTCACGAGGCTGTTTCCATCGACAGAAACATGAGATTCCATAAAGGTATATTGTCCGATTTTACAATCATGACCAATTTTTGAATGACCATAAATACAAACAAAATCCATGAGTTCTGAATTTGTTGAAATGGTATTAAATGGACCAACAATGACACCAGTTCCGATTTTTGCGCTGCTATCAAAAAAACTAGTTTGATGAAAACAGTTAAAAAAAGAAGCTTTTAAATTTTGAAACCTAGTGATGTATTCCTTTTTAAGTTTTGGGTCTGATAATGCACAAACCAGGCTATCATTATTTTCAGGTAGATAAGTTGAGGCTGTTCCTAAAATTGGGAATTCTCCATCAGTTATTTGTCTGTCATCTAGAAATCCTTTTAGTATAAAATCTTTACCATAACCGGGCATCAACTTTATCCAAGAAGCTACTTCACGACCAAAACCCAAACCATTTATAATGACTATATTTAACATTGATTAAATTGAAGCAGCTTTAGTTTCTTCAATTAATCTAGCTTGAGCCAAGATTTCAGCATATTCACCTTCAAACTCACCTGATTTTATTGATGAATGAAAGTGTTTCAATAAATTAATAAAATGGTTGTCAGATTCTAAATCAATTTGTTCTGTATTACCAGCTTTTTCAATGGTAATTTTAGTAGCCACACCCGGACCTGCTGTAAAAATTCTTGGGGCAGTTAGTTTACCAAGGCTACCCCAAAGTTCTAACTGGCACTGGTAAAAATGATTAAAACCATAAGCTGTTTGAATTCCAGTTCCTTTGCTATCAGTCATCATAATAGAACCAGAAACATCCACACCAAATTTATCATCCACATTCATAATGCTACTTAAAACTTTGATATCGAAACCAAGTAATAAAGCACTAATTTTTAATGTATAAGCACCAGCATCTAATAATGCACCACCTGCCAATTCAGTTTGATATCTGATATTGTTTGAATCAGGAAATGGTGGAAAACCAAAAGCTGTTCTGACAGTATGAATTTCACCTAACTGACCTGAATTTAAAATTGATTTAACAACATCTAATTGTTTGTGGTAAGCAAACATGAAATTTTCTTTAATTAAAACACCTTTATCGCGAGCTGCTTCAATTATTTGTTTGGCTTCATTGTAATTAGCTGCAAGTGATTTTTCAATTAAAAGATGTTTACCTTTTTCAATCGCTTTTAAAGCCCATTCTAAATGTATACCAGTTGGAAGTGGCATGTAAATAGCTTCAATATCTGTTCTCTCCAACAATTCATCATAACCAATAATAGCTTCACAATTAAACTTGGAAGCATAAGAATTCGCTTTTTCTGAGTTTCTGCTGGCAACTGCTACCAGTTTAAATTCACTCATTTGTAATATGGCAGGAATTACCATTCTATCTGCAATAGAAGCGCAACCCATTACCCCAATATTCATTTTATTTTCCATTATTCAAAAGAAATAGCCGCGATTAAACTACGAGCCTGAATGTTTAAATAATTATTGAATTTAAGGAAGGTATAAAGTTGATTCAAAGTCATCCAGATATAATTTTCAGGTAATTCTTCAGAGATTTCATCACCTGCTAAAACCAGCATATTACGATTTTGTTCTTTATAAAATCTTCCACCTTCTTCAGATTGAAGTGTATCGAAAATAATCTGATCTTTGTTTACGCTCAATACATATTCCAAATATGGAAGTTTTCCTATGCCCAATGCCTCTCTGTAATTTCCGGTAAGACATTGAACAGTTGGTGCAAATTCAATGATATCATGGTTACCACATTCGAGTTTGGTTTGAACTGCAAAATGAATCACACCATTAATTTCTTTGCAAACAAAGGCGCATAAGCCTTCTTGTGCAGGTTCAATCATGGGTTGACTCCATTTTACAACTTCCCTGTTACCAATTTCTACATCTACTGCAATTACTTTAAAGTATTTATTGGTTTCGTGGTAAATTTCTGATTCACCAACCACCCATTTATCGAGTTCAGCTAATTTGGTTTTTTCAATTTCTAAATCAAAAGAACTTTTCTTTTGGGTAATAAAAGTAATAATGTCTTCGATTGAATGCATTCCTGCATTTTTATTCAAGGCTGAATTCAGGAAATCATTTTTAACTTTTTGATCGGCACCTTTTGGTCTAAGGAAATTGAATAAATCAATAACTTCAGTAGAATAATCACCAAAAGGGATTCCTGAAATTACGGTTCTGGTATCCATGTTTACCAGGTTATCAATTAACATCAGCTTTTTAATCTGACCTAAAGTTAACCAAATAAAGTTGCTGTAAACCTCAATATCTTCTTCTATTTTGATGATGATATTTCTGTTTCTTTTCTTGAGGAAACGAGCCCCTTGCTCAGACTGCAACTGGTCTAACAAAATTTGTTTGTTTGTTGCATTCTGGAAGTATTCAAGATACATTGGTTTTTTACCTTTATGTACTTGTTTGTAATTACTTCTTGTTGCTTGTAAAGTTGGAGATAACTGAACATGGTTTACATTACCCGGTTCAATTTTAGCCTGAAGTAAAAAATGTAAAACACCATCAAATTCTTTACAAATAAAACCTAAGTATCCAATTTCAGGTTGATTAATTATAGGTTGTGACCAGGTTTGAACCTTACCCCAATTGGTTGAAACTTTAATTCCATCAATTGAGAAAAACTGACCGGATTCGTGTCTTAAACTACCTGTTTTCTCATCAAAATTCCAGGCATTTAATTGACTAAAAGGAACTTTGGTTACTTGAACATTTACAGATTCGTTTTGTTCTTTCATCCATTGAATCACCTGATCCATGTTCAAAAATCTGCCATTGGTTTCAAAAGCAGATTTCAAAAATTCGTAGGAAATATTGGTTTGTGTTACCTTACTCATTTTAAGCGGCTCTATTAATTTTCGATAAAACTATCTTTTTTACTTCTAGGTATTCAGTTAATTTAATTTTTTCAGAAATTAAAACTACCAATCCTAGGACTAATCCTATTTGGGTAAAAAACTCAAGGAACTTATTTAAATTTAAAAACACAATTGCATATCCGGCTAAGCTGGAAAGTGCAATTAGTAAAACTGATGGAAGTATATCTTTGATTTGTTCCGAAATTGGATAATTAATCAAATTTCCAGAATAATAACTATTTAAGTAAAAAGAAAAAGCAGCATTGGCAATCAATCCCCAAATCATGGGAATGATTCCATAAAAAATTCCGATTGCAAAAATTGGAAGTAAGGTGATTTTCTTTATCAATTCAAGCTTTAGATGCAAATCACTTCTACCTTTTACGCTAATGATATTCAGGTTTAAAGATTGCATTGGAAAAATCAATGTAGGAATGCACAACAATTGAAGATACAAAACAACCGATTCCCATTTTTCACCCAATAAAATAAGAATGAAACTTTTGGCAGTTACCATCAAACCAAAAATAACAATCAAGTTGAGGAACATTGAAGTTTTAATTAATCTTCTATAAGCATCTTTTAATCTTTCAGGCTCATCCTGCAAACTTGCAAGTAACGGCAAACTCACTGTTTGAACGATACCAGCCAACATTCTGGAAGGCATTTTACGCAAAGAATCGGCTCTGGTGTATAAACCAAAATCACTGAATGAATGAAATTTGGTAATAATAACGCCTGTAAAATTCTCGAAAACAACATTAATTAATCTGCTTATGAGCATTTTGTTTCCGAACTTGAATAAACTCTTAAAAGATTCTTTGTAAAAACCAGTTGGCATCCATTTATTATTTGTCCAATAAAGAATGCTTGCTAAAGCCTGACTGCTTAAAGTCATGTAAACAATGCTCAATGCACCGTAATTATTCAATGCAAAATAAATTCCCACTGCACCTCCCACCAAAGTCGATACCATTGATGTTAAAGTAAGTGTTTTGAAATTCATTTGCCTTTGCAATGTAACTTGTTGTATGAGCGTAAGAGAAGAAATAATAATTGCAATTCCCTGCAATTTAATCATACTCTTAATCTCTTCTCTTCCAAATAAATCGGCAATAAAACCTGAAGAGAAATACAAGATGGAATAAAGTGTTACACCAAGAACTAAGTTAAAATAAAATACAGTAGAATAATCTTCCTGTGTACAATCTTTTTTCCTAAGTAATGACTGACTAAATCCACCATCTATAAAAGTTTGACTTACTTCAATAAATATGAGGGTAAGTCCAACAAGTCCATAATCGCCGGGAGAAAGAATTCTGGCTAATACAACACTGATGATAAAGCTAAGACCATACTTTGCAAAGGCATCTATACCATTCCAAAGAAATCCGTTTACAGCTTGATTTTTTTTCGACAAAACTTGTTATTAACTATTTTCTGGCTCTTTTGCTACCAAGAATATCACTATCCATCATTTCGGTAACCAATGATTGTAAATCATAGTTTGGTTTCCATCCAAGTTTAGTCATTGCTTTAGTTGGATCACCAATTAACAATTCTACTTCAGTTGGTCTGTAGTACATTGGATCAACTCGTAAAACAATAGTACCAATAGCTAAAGTTGAAGGAAAAGGTTCACCTATACTTTTTTCGAATTTAGCGGCATCTATGCTTTCAACAACAGCTGATTCATTTGCACCTTCACCATTAAAACTCAATGTAACCCCAGCATGACCAAAAGCCATAATAACGAAATCACGAACAGTGGTTGTAATACCTGTTGCAATCACATAATCTTCAGGTGTATCTTGTTGTAAGATTCTCCACATCGCTTCAACATAATCCTTCGCATGACCCCAATCGCGTTTTGCATCTAGGTTACCAAGGAAAAGTGTATTTTGTAAACCCAAACAGATTTTAGAAACAGCTTGGGTAATTTTTCTGGTTACGAAAGTTTCACCTCTTAATGGAGATTCATGATTAAATAAAATACCATTACAAGCAAACATATCATAAGCTTCACGATAGTTTACAGTTATCCAGTATCCATATAATTTAGCTACAGCATAAGGTGAACGAGGGTAAAAAGGAGTTGATTCTTTTTGAGGTACCTCTTGCACTAAGCCATATAATTCTGAAGTAGAAGCCTGGTAAATTTTGGTTTTCTTTTCAAGTCCCAAAAGTCTAACTGCTTCTAAAATTCTTAAAGTTCCAATACCATCTGCATTTGCAGTATATTCAGGAGTATCAAAACTTACTTTTACATGACTCATTGCGCCTAGATTGTAAATTTCATCTGGTTGAGTTTCCATGATGATTCTGGTTAGATTCATAGAATCTGTTAAATCACCATAATGTAATTTAAATCTTTGATTAGCATCATGTGGGTCTTGATACAAATGATCAATTCTACCAGTGTTGATTAATGATGAACGGCGTTTAATGCCATGAACCATGTATCCTTTTTCTAAAAGAAGTTCTGCTAAATAGGCTCCGTCTTGGCCTGTTATACCTGTTATTAGTGCTACTTTCATAAATAATATTCTTTATACCAGTTTACAAAATTTTTAATTCCTGTTTCTACGCTTACGTTTGGTTTGTATCCAATGTCTTCAATTAAATTATCAATATCGGCAAATGTTTCAGGAACATCGCCTGGTTGCAAAGGCATCAATTCTCTTGTTGCCGGCATGTCTAGTTCTTTTTCCAAAACATCAATAAATTTTGAAATTGAAACCGGATGATTGTTTCCGATATTGTAAATTTTATAAGCAGCTTTTGAGCTACTTGAATCCGGACTTAAACCTGTCCATTCCGGATTAGGACTTGCTGTTTTATGAATAACTCTCATAACACCTTCAACAATATCATCGATATAGGTGAAATCTCTTTTCATATTTCCATTATTGAAAACCTTGATAGGCTTACCTTCAATAATTGCTTTGGTGAAAAGAAACATAGCCATATCAGGTCTACCCCACGGACCATAAACCGTAAAAAAGCGGAGTCCGGTAGTAGGAAGATTAAATAAATAGCTATATGAATGAGCGATTAATTCGTTTGATTTTTTCGATGCTGCATATAATGAAATCGGGTGATCTACATTATGATGAACCGAAAATGGCATTTCTTCATTTAAGCCATAAACACTCGAAGAAGAGGCATAAACAAAATGTTCAATATTAAACTGTCTTGAAAACTCAATGATATTTGCAAAACCAATGATGTTTGAATCGATATAAGCCTGTGGATTGATTAAACTATATCTTACACCAGCTTGAGCAGCCAAATTACAAACATGAGTAAATTTCTCCTTTTCAAATATTCTTAGAAGCAATTCTCTATTCTCAAGATGGCCTTTATAAAAATAAAAATTAGGCAAAACCTTACTTTTAATTTCTCTTCCATCTAAAGCTTCATCAATATCAATTCCAATATTTTTCAATCTTGAAATTTTCAGGTTGATATCATAATAATTATTGATGGAATCAAGTCCTACAATATGATAATCGGGGTATTGCTCACTGATTTTTTTAACCAGATGAAACCCAATAAATCCGGCTGCGCCGGTAACTAATAAACGCATAGTGGAACTTATTTTTTACCTCTGTAATTGTCTATATTTTCTAAAAACCATTGGTATGTCGAAGCCATTCCGGTTTCTAATGAAATTTCAGGTTTCCAGCCAAGGCTTTCAAATTTTGAAACATCCATTAATTTTCTAGGAGTGCCATCTGGTTTAGTTGAATCCCATGTAATTTTTCCATTAAAACCAACAGTTCTCTGAACCAATTCTGCCAATTCTTTAATTGTAACATCGGAACCAGAACCTACATTATATAGATGTTCTGGAAGGATATTTTCAACAGAAAACAAAACTGCTTTAGCAAGATCATTCACGTGAAGAAATTCTCTGAAAGGAGATCCTGAGCCCCAAACTACAACTTCATCATGATTATTGATTTTTGCTTCATGGAATTTTCTAATTAAAGCAGGGATTACATGAGAATTCTTTAAATCGAAATTATCGAATTCACCATATAAATTGGTAGGCATTAAACTAGTAAAGTCTTTACCATACTGAACTTTAACTGCTTCACAAGCCATTACTCCAGAGATTTTAGCAATTGCATACCATTTATTGGTTGGTTCAAGATCTGAAGTTAATAAATATTCTTCCTTTAATGGCTGAGGCGCATGTTTAGGATAAATGCAAGAACTGCCCAAAAACACAAATTTACTTACATCATATTTTAAAGAAGCAGTTATCAAATTATTTTGAATCAACATGTTTTCCATAAGGAATTCATATGGATAAGTTGAATTGGCTAAAATGCCCCCAACTTTTGCTGCTGAATCAATAACTATTTCAGGTTTTTCTGCACTAAAATAATCGTTAACAGCTTGCTGATTCTTCAGATCAAGTTCTTTGCTTGAAACGCCAAAACAATTAGTATAACCATTTGCATTGAGCGTTCTCATAATAGCCGAACCCACCATACCACGATGGCCGGCAACAAATATTTTAGCCGACTTGTTTACCATATTGTTCTTTGTACCATTCGTAAACTATTTCCAAACCTTTACTGAAATAAAAAGTTGGCGAATAATTCAGCGTGCTTTCAATTTTATTGATACTAGCCAATGAATGTTTCACATCACCTTTTCTTTCTGCTTGATAAATTGGCTCCAGATTAAGTTGTGTAATTTCCTGAAGCATTTTAATCATATCATTCAAAGAAGTTTGTTCACCACAAGCAACATTGAATACTTCATGGTTATTTAAATCTTCATGTAACATAGCTCTGATATTTGCCTGAACTGCATTTTCAACAAAAGTGAAATCACGACTAGTTATGCCATCACGAAAAATTGTAGCTTGTTTATTATCCAAAAACGCTTTACAAAAAAGTGGAATAACAGCAGCATATGGATTATTCGGATTTTGTTTTGGTCCAAATACATTGAAGTATCTTAAGCCAATACTATGAAATCCGTAGATTTTACTAAAAACATCACCATAAATTTCATTTACAGCTTTTGTGATTGCGTATGGTGAAAGTGGTTTCCCTTCTCTACCCTCTTGTTTTGGCAATTCTTTACTATCGCCATAAGTACTTGAAGAAGCTGCATAAACAAAACGTTTTACACCGGGATTGTCTTTGGCTGCATTCATCATGTTTACAAATCCTGCAATATTTACCATTGTGCTGGTAATAGGGTCTGCAATAGAACGAGGAACAGAACCTAAAGCAGCCTGATGGGTAACATAATCCATACCTTCAACGGCTTTGATGCATGTTTCAACATCACGGATATCGCCTTTTATGAATTCAAAATTCGGGAAGTCCATAAAAGGTTCAATATTTTCAAAATAACCATTACTTAGGTTATCTAATACTCTAACATGACCTGCGCCATTTTTTAGCAAATATTCAACAATATTGGACCCAATAAAACCGGCACCACCAGTTACTAGAAATTTAGAATTTCCTAAATCGCGGGTGTGATAAATCTTATTATATAGTTTTGGATTGTACATTTTAATGAGATAATTTTCTAATAGTATTGAATGGTTTATAACCTAGCGTCTACCTGATCTTTAGGAAGAATTCCTTTTACATCATAAACAACACCATTTCCAACCAAGCTTCTTATATTTAATTCAGCAAATTCTTTGTGAGCAACAGCTAATACAGCAGCTTCAAATTTTCCTTCAGGTAATTCATTAACAACTTCAACACCATATTCATGAATAACTTCTTCTTTTGAAGCCCAAGGATCGAAAATTACAGGAGTAATATGATAAGTCTGTAATTCTTTAATGATATCAATAACACGGGTGTTTCTCACATCCGGGCAATTTTCTTTGAAGGTAAAACCTAAAACTAAACACCTTGCATTTTTAACACCAATTTCTTTTTTCACCATCAACTTCACAATTTCTTCTGCAACATAAGCGCCCATTCCATCATTCAATCTACGACCAGCAAGGATAATTTCAGGATGGTAACCTACTTCTTGCGCTTTTTGAGCCAAATAGTATGGATCAACTCCAATACAATGTCCACCAACTAAACCCGGTTTGAATTTTAAGAAATTCCATTTGGTTCCGGCAGCATCTAAAACATCACTTGTATCTATTCCTAATTTATTGAAGATTTTAGACAATTCATTTACAAAAGCAATATTGATATCACGTTGAGAGTTTTCGATAACCTTAGCAGCTTCTGCTACTTTAATTGATGCAGCTTTAAAAGTACCTGCAACGATTACAGATTTGTATAACTGGTCAACTTTTTCAGCAATTTCAGGAGTTGAGCCAGAAGTAACTTTCAAAATTTTAGTAACCGTATGTTCTTTATCACCCGGGTTGATTCTTTCTGGAGAATATCCGGCAAAGAAATCAACATTGAATTTTAATCCTGAAACTCTTTCCAAAACAGGAATACATTCATCTTCGGTAACACCAGGATAAACAGTTGATTCATAAACAACGATATCACCCTTTTTCAACACTTTACCTACGGTTTCACTCGCTTTATAAAGAGGAGTTAAATCGGGACGGTTGTGTTTATCTGTAGGCGTTGGAACTGTAACTATATAATAATTACAATCTTTAATATCATCTAAATTTGTTGAACATAACAAACCAGTTGATTTTCCTTGGTTTTTATGAACCAAAACAGAATTCAAAGTATCTGAATCAACTTCAAGGGTAAAATCATTACCTGCATTTAATTCTTCAACTCTTTTTTTGTTGATATCAAAACCAACAACATGGTGTTTGGTAGCAAAAGCTGCCGCTAGCGGCAATCCAACATAACCTAAACCAATGACTGCAATTTTTGTATTATCCATTTTATTTAAACTTATTTTTTCCAAATTAGTAAATCTTGTTCTGCTAAAACTTTGCCTTGTTTTTCCTGAAATTCTTCCGGTTTGAAAACTATGAATCGAATTCTCTTTTTAATATACTTCTCACCTTTTAAAACCAAATCATGAAAATATTCCTGATTGATATCTCCAACCAAAATTAAATCGATAATTTCAGAACCGATTCCTTTTGCCAAATCTCCAGTCAAGTAAACTTCTTGTAAATCACCAACATTGTTCAAAACTCTTTTAACAAGTTCATCTAAACCGGTAATTTTCATTAATATACTGTTAATGTCTGAAAATAAAGGATGTTCCTTATTTGATTGAAAGTACTTCCGGTTTCCCTTACTAAAACTTTTTAGCAATCCAGCTTCTTCCATTTTGATTAACTCTTGGCGGATTGCATTTGTATTATCACCTAAATCAGACTCTAAATTCCTTAAATAATCTTGTGTATTGCTATTTAAGAAAAACTTAAGCAATAATTTAATTCTGGTTTTAGATGTAATTAAAGCGTCTAACATGAGTGCTTCTGGCTGTTAGCTTTTGGCTGAATTTTTAGTAGAATGAAGATATGTTGTGCCACAATTCTATGGTTTATTAATCTATATTCTTGTCCGAATTAGTAGAATCAAATTTCCAAACAAACTAAATTTTCACTTTTCCGATTTAATTATTGTAAATTGAAGAAAAGTAATTTACAAATAATTACTTATAGCTTCGCTTGGTGAGTCACAGTCAAAGACTTGACAAAATAAAAAACTCAAACGAAATTGAGTACTTTTTGTACACAATTATAACAATACTAAAACTTTCCTCCAAATTAAATCATGGTAAACATTTAATTGACGAGAATTGATGAATAAGTGGTGAAATTAGTTTGAGGATTAAAATTTGCCAAAACTTTAAAAACCTGATTAATAGACAATAAACTATTAGGTGGGTTTAAAATGTATCATACAAAAAAAACAAAGGATTAATAGTAGGCTCAAAGACCTTATAACACTGTTAATCAGGATAAAATAGAACTAAATCAATAAATCTGAGGAAAATGAAATGAATTTTAGTTTGAACAGAATTTAATTTTACACAAACCAATGAATCTAAAACTTATTAATATGAATTTGATTAATTATAACTTTGCACAATATCAACATAAAACATTGATTTACAATTAAATAAAAGTTATTTTGTTGTTTTATAAATTAATAATGTTATCAATTTATAAAGAATGTTAATTATAAATCTATTCTTCTTAATCAGCCTATTCATAATTATAAATTTCCTAAAATTAAGACCCAAAAAGAAATTTAAATTTGGCATTCATCCAGTTTTTTTCCGGTTATTAAAAATCGTAATTTCTTAAACCAAACTGATACCTGATTGCGAAGCTAACAAAACCAGCATTTTCATTAAACCAATCAATTTCAGAACTAGCTTTTCTAAAAGTGAATCTTGCATCAAAAAACAAATTATGTTTAGGCATCCATGTTGCAATCAATTCTGCTAGGTAAGTGTTTACATTAACTCCTTGACCAATTTTATTGCCTAATTCTTTGGTATTGTCTAAATATGATTTCCTAATATTACTTCCCCAATTACTTCCATTGGTATCTAATCCTTGTGTATAAAAAATGAATTTGGCAAAAATTGAAATCCGATTGATTGGCTGATACCTAATAATCCCCACCAATTCTTTAAAATTTCCTCCTAAAGGATGACCCATACTTTGCCTAAAGTTGCTATATGAATTTCTGGGTAAATATGATGTATACATATAAGGTCTACTAATATTAATTTCACCTTGTAAATCAAGATTATTAATTCCAAATGCATCTATATATTTTAATCCTCCCTGAGCTGCAAATTTATTTGTAAAAGAACCATTTCCGGCAAATAAATCTGCTATAACCAATTCCGCAATTACAAACTGACTATATAAAGATAGCTTCTTTTTAATATTCCATTTTGTATTAAAACCAATAATGGCTTTATCTAAGCTATTTAAACCATTTTCTACACTTTTGTAAAATATGATTGGATTAAGATAATTAAGTTCAAATCCAGTAGAGGCATGACCTGAATCTCTTTGAAAAACTATAGTTTCAAAAATTCCAACATTAAAATTTTTAGTTAAGTTCAAGCTTAAATGATGTGCTGCCATATAATGTTTGGGCTGAGGACTTCTATCCCATCCTATAGCTTTTCCATTTGGATAATCTCTTAATTCAGCCCAAATATTGGTATAATTTAATTTCCAAAAACGAGTGGTTAATTTTAAATTCAGGTATTCTGGTTGATTGTCACCTAAAATAAATGTTCTATAGCCATCACCTATAAAATTGCGGGTATGGCCAAATTGCAAATCCATGAATTTATTTAAATTTGCGGTTATATAAGCATTTGAACTAAAATAACTTACAGTTCCATTTCCATTTTTTTTGTAGAAATTAACATACATATAACTTGTATCATAAATAAAGCGATGATTAGTGTATGAATTTGGAATTAAAATCTCATCACTTATTTGTGAATAAAACCCTATATTTTTCCCTATATTACCTCTTAACTCTAATCCCCTATTGTTAATTAATGCAAAATTATCTTGATTTTTTTCGCTTGAAATTTGGTAGTACAAAACAGGATTAAAAACTATTGAATAATCAGGATTTACGACTGAAAAAAAAGCTGCTTTTTCTTGATAAAACCTTTTGCCATATTTCTTTCTTGATTGTGTATTGTTGTTTTTATACCATTCAAAATTATCTGTATTTAGATAATCGATATTAAATTTATCTTGTTTTGATAATTGTATTGTTGAATCATTTAGATTGTCTAAGTACTCTACAATTGATTTTCTTCTATATGATTTATTTGAGCTATGAAAATAATCATTATTCAATTCTCCTGATTTTATCTCAAATCTATCTAGCAAATGCATACTCGACTGGCCAAGTGGAATATAGGTATGTTGGGAATAGGTATTAAAATGAAGAAGAGAAAAAAACACAAATAGGTATAAGAGACTTGCTTTTGACATAAACAAATTTGCAGGGATAATCTGTCAAATAAAAATTTATTCCGAGTAAATCATTTTAAATAACAATCAATTTCGCCCATTCAGAGCTTAAGGCATTTCGTTAGAATTGGTCTAAGGAATTATGCCTCTTAAGGCTTAGCGTGACTTTACTTAGGAAATGAAACATATTTTTGAAGAAAATGCTCACGAAGTAAATGATTAAAACAATTGTTTCAATTACATCAAATCGACCCAGAATGGGTCATATGTTTATAGCAAAATCCTTCATGAATTTATACGACCCATTCTGGGTCGAACATCTACCGTCATTCACTTTTCTATAAACATTTGAACCCTTCAGGTTCATGAATAAAGTAGTGCAAAAACTTTGGCTGGAGGCAATTTGCTTTTAACTTTAAATTTGAATTGAAAGAATGTGTATTTGAACTTAGGAAAATTAACTAAAAACGGTCAACGTAATTTAGGCTTTTACACCTAAACCAATGGTTAAAAGCAAATAGCCAAAAGCCCGTCAACAGCTAATCAACTTGCAATTTTTTAAATGCCCATCTGCCATCTGTGGTATAAATTTTAACTAAATACAATCCTTTAATTAATGTATTGGTTTTAATTGTGGCAATCATGTTTGATTTATATTCTACAATTACATCAGTCTCTTTTCCGTCTAATGAAAACAATTCAACTTTTGATAATTCTGTATTACTGTTTAATAAAATAGTTGTTTGCTCAAAAGATGGATTTGGATACACATCAAAACCTAAATCACCAGAAACTATATTTAAACCTGTAGCATTTTCAACAAGCAATGTATAGGCCATATTTGAATCTGAGATGGTTTGTGATATTGGAAATCCACCAAAAACAGCTCTTGCAAAAACTTGATAATAAACAGTCAGAGGATAATTTCCTGCTGCTCCACTTGCTGCTGTTCCTGTTATCGTTGCACATCCTGTTTTTCCGCCGGGTGCAGCACATGTAGCATTGTGGCAAACATAACCAAATCCATTAGGCATGCCTTTAACACCTGTAATTTTAATAGAATCAATATTAGCAAGAATTTGCTGCCCCAAATAAGTTACCAAAGTATCTCTATTGATATAAAATTGAATAATTTGTGTGTAAGGAACAGATTCTTTAGCATTACTTAAGGCCGCAGGATAAATTCCACTACTTTTAATTGTAGTATCAGGTGAACATTGTGCAGAAAGATCTTTGCTGAAAGTAATTGCAGAAATCAGTATTATTGAACAAACTAATAGCTTTTTCATGAAAAATAATTTTGAGGCAAGGTATTATATTTTTTTGATTTGTTTAACTCTTCTGGGTTCAATTAATACTATAAATGCACAATTTTTACTAAAAGGCAAGATTCTGGAATCCGGTTCAAACAAACCGGTTTCTGATTGTGTAATTGATTTGAATGAATCTCAAATCAAATCAAATAATAGCGGTGAATTTGAAATTTCATTCAAAAAAATGGACTCTGAAAAGTATTATATCAATATTTTTAAAGAAGGTTATGAATCAATTACAAAATCACTTTCCGAAAGCGAAAGAAACTTATATCTCGAAGGAAAAAACCAATTTATTGTATATTTAAATCCTTCCAACAAATTATTAGAACAAGCAATAATTACTGGCTCCAGAAATACAGAATCAATTACTCGTTCAAAAGTTAGTACCGAAGTAATTAAACCATATCTAATTCAAAACAAAGGCGTAACCAATATGGATAAATTCCTTAGCCAGATTCCTTCTGTGAGTGTAATTGATGGACAAATTAATATCAGAAGTGGAAGTGGCTGGACTTATGGCGCTGGTTCAAGAGTTTTAGTTTTGGTAGATGATTTGCCTTTTTTAATGGGTGATGCAGGAAATGTAAAATGGGGATTGGTACCCATTGAAAATGTAAAACAAATTGAAGTAATTAAAGGCGCATCTTCTGTTTTATATGGTTCAGGAGCATTAAACGGAATTATTCATTTTAGAACTGAAGTAAGTTCTGGTGAACCAATTTCACGTTTTAATGTTTTTACATCAGGCTTTTCGAAACCCAAAAGAAGTAGTTTAAATTGGACAAACGAACCCTTAATAAGATACGGATTTCAGGGATTTCATAGCAGAATGATTGGCACTCATAAACTAACTTTTTCAACCAATTACTTAAATGATGATGGTTATAGACTTGGTGAATCTGAGGAAAAATTAAGGTTAAGTGCGAATTATCAAAATCAAACATCCAAATTCATATATGGCTTGGGACTTACAGGTTTATTGAGTAAAGGCTCTTCATTTTTACTTTGGGAAAGTTATCAAAAAGGATATACAGCGCTTGATTCGGAAGCAACTGCCTCCACTTCTCAATCTGTTTTTATCGACCCCTTTATAAAGTTTAATGCTGGTGGAATTTACCATCAAATTAGAGCGCGGTGGATGTATGTAAACAATGATCTTATAAATATTGACCCAAACGTAAATCAAGACAACTCCTTTAAAAACTTTTATTCAGAATATCAATTCGACAAAATATACAAAAAAACAAGAGCTACCGGTGGTTTGGTTTGGGGAAAAAACAATAGTGATGCAGCATTGTATGGAGGTCAGAATACCAATGAAAACCGTGCAGCATTTCTTCAACTCGATCAGCAATTTAAAAAGCTATCTTTTACTTTAGGAGCAAGGTATGAATGGTTTAAAATGAATGATGAATCGGAATCGGGACCAGTATTTAGAACTGCCATTAATTATAAAGCAGGGAAAGCCGGATTTTTAAGAGCAAGTTGGGGTCAAGGTTACAGGTATCCATCCATTGCTGAAAGGTATATTACAACCAGTGTTGGCGCATTAAATATTTTTCCAAATCCAAATTTAGGTTCTGAAAAGGGTTGGTCGACAGAATTAGGATTTAAACAAGGATATAAATTAAAAGGCATCAGTGGTTTTGTTGATGTTGCCTTGTTTTATACAAGATATACCAATATGATAGAATTTAATTTTGGTGCCTGGAAAACTCCAAATCCAATGAATCCTTTTAGCACCATTGGCTTTAAGTCGTTTAATATTGGTGAAACTGAAATTAAAGGAATTGATTTTAGCAGTGGATATGAAGGTAAATTTGCTGGGATTTTATGGCAGGGAATGATGGGTTATACTTATACAATTCCTGTTATTTTAGATGAGAATTATGTTTTTGCACTCGATTCATCAAGAGGACCACAAAATTTCAGAAACACTAGTTCAGACAGTTTGAATATTCTAAAATATAGATTTGAGCATCAAATTAAAATCGATTTACAAGGTACATATAAAAAATTTGAACTAGGTTTAAGTTGGCGATATAATAGTCAGATTAGAAATGTTGACCGTGCCTTTATTGATGGAATAATTCCATTTTTTGTTCCTGGAATTCAAGAGGCAAGAAATGAATTAAGTGGAAACAATATTGTTGATTTTAGAGCTTCATTTAAAATCAACAAAAACCTAAAAATTGCTTTGATTATAAACAATTTGCTTAATTCAGAAACCATGTTTCGACCTGCTGATTTAGGTCCACCAAGAATGAGTATGCTACAATTAAGTGGTAGATTTTAGATTGATTAAATACTTTATATTATTCCTATTTAAGAACCCAATCTTTTATAAATTGCAACATGTCTCCAGCTTTTAAATTTATTCTAATATTTGGCGTTTCATATTTGCTTATGAGCGGATTATATCAGCTTGTAATATGGGCTGCCGCACCAGGTCCAGATATCTTTACCATTTTGGTAGCACAAATTTTACCTAATTTTATTGATGGCATAGAATTACATTCATTTCCGTCGAAAAGTGGAATTCAAATTTGGAACAATCAAGGTGCCTTGGTAAATATTATGGAAGGTTGCAATGGTATGGCTGTTTGGATTACATTGTTATCATTTACATTGGCTTTTACAGGTAAACCAAAAACCTATTTATGGTTTCTGCCACTTAGTTTTTTATTGCTTCAAATTGGAAATATTTTAAGACTCATAACACTCATACAATTTAAAATTCAAAAGCCTGAATTGTTTGAAATATTCCATACTTATTTGTTTCCTGCTATATTATATGCTTTTGCATTTGGTTTAATGGTTTGGTGGGTTAAATTATCACAGTTAAAACTTAAAAAACAATGAAAATCAAAACACTTGGTTTCTTGCTCTTTTTGATTGTTTTTAATTTCGCAATTCAGTCATTTAACTTTATAAATTTTAGCTTCTGTGATTTTTATACTTACCATCCAAATTGTTCTGGCATTTTTGATGTTATCTTGAATAAACTCATTCGTTTGTTATTGAATGTTTCTATGATATTACTGGTATCTGGCAAAAATTTGAAAGACCTAAAAGACATAAATTATTTCATTCCAATTGGAATTACTGCACTAATAATTTTGGATTTAATTATTTTTTTTCATCCTGATGCTGGAAGATTAATTGTAATTCACAAAGTATTAAACCCCTTACTTTATAGCCCTTTAATTGTAATTGCTTTAGCGGCATTTATGTTTGTCAATAAATCAAACATCGACAAGTAAAAAATTAGATAATTGAGATTGGTTTCCTATAAATTGAATTGTAGAAAACCCCAACACCATTAAATTAAAGTGCTTAGTTTATTTCGGCTTAATGGCAATTGGTTTTAATACCTCATTATCCTTGGGCTCAAGCCTTTGGATAGATTATTCCATTTAAATACAAAAGTTATTGTTATTGTAATGGGGGGTCCAGGGGGGTGTTAATATCTAAGTTTTTTGTGGATAATTGTGGATGAGCAGGGTGAACTTTGGCTGAAGCTAGACTAGTGATCTATCCGTGGTATTAGTCCCTGCTCAAACCACAAGTTGCAAAGGTCCAGTTAGAATTTTAGGGAAAGCCCTTTCAAAGGTTTTAGACAATGCAACTATTTTAAACTATCTATTATCAAAAGTATGGAAAATTATTTATTCTTAGGAATTGATGTTTCGAAATTAACACTTGATGCATGTTGCATCCAAAGCGGTTTAGTAATGACATTGAGCAATGACAAAAAAGGCTTTAACTCTCTCTTTAAAGCACTTTCAAAGCAAAATAAAGCTCAACAACCATTATGGGTAGTTTTTGAGAATACAGGTATATATTCTCAAAATCTTGCCAATTATTGCACAAAAATGGAGATAGGATTTAGCCAGGTATCTGGCTTGGAAATTCTTCGCTCCCAAGGTATAAGTCGGTCAAAAACTGATAAAGTAGATGCAAGAAAAATATGCAAGTATGCTATGGAAAAGGCGACTAGTCTAAAGCATGATGCCCCTACAAATACTCGATTAATGAAAATGAAAAGTCTTTTATCATTGAGAGATAAATTGGTTATACAATCCTCTGGATTGAAAAAAACAGCCAAAGAACTCCAGGTAGTTTTAGGCCTAAAAGCTTCTGATATTCAAGTTGAATCTCAAATCAAAATTGCCAATACAATTGACATTCAAATTAAGAAAATAGCTATTGAACTTAAAGAGTTATTGAATGAAGATGAAGAACTAAAAAGAACAATGTCATTGCTTCTAAGTATTAAAGGTGTAGGCGAAATAATCGCTTATTATA
This sequence comes from Bacteroidota bacterium, assembly GCA_027487625.1. Lineage (GTDB taxonomy): Bacteria > Bacteroidota > Bacteroidia > UKL13-3 > UKL13-3 > CAISCU01. The sequence goes on along the minus strand of JAIYDG010000119.1, from coordinate 4,816 downwards.
CAATCGTTTATACAAAGAATTTTACAGCTTTTGAGAACAGTAGAAAGTTTAGTTGCTATTGTGGAACAGCACCTTTTCCTTACACTTCAGGTACTAGTGTAAGAGGAAAAACAAAGGTTAACCACTTAGCAAATAAAAAGCTTAAAAGCCTCTTAGAGTTAGGAGCTCGATCTGCAATAACCTGCGATCCTGAAATTAAGGAATTCTATAAGAGAAGATTAGAATTAGGTAAAAACAAAACAAGTACACTCAACATAGTGAGAAATAAACTAATTGGAAGAATGTTTGCAGTTATTAAAAATCAGAGGCCATATGAAATAAAATTAGCTGCCTGATTTGGAAATTAAAAAACCTTAGAATACCACAAGGCTATTGAGGTATTAGACAGATTTTATTGATATCTATAATTTCTACCTCGCATTTAATTTAAGCCTAAAGGCAATGAAGTAGACTATTTAAAAATCATCTATCCAATAAAAATCAAACCAAAAATTTGTATTTTTCTTTTAGAATTTCAACCTCAAAAACATTAGATTCAAACCACTCACCATCTAAATGAGCTTGGATTAAACTACTACTTTTAATCTTTACTTTTTCAAGTTGTTTGTAGTTGATGAAAGGCAAATCAAGGTGTTTTCCTTTTTCAATAACAGGCAGATATCTCATTCTTTGAAACAACGAAATATCTTTTACCCAAGAGAATTCCAATACGCCATCTTTTAAATCGGCATTTGGAGCAACTTTAAAACCGCCACCATAAGTACTTCCATTGGCAACACTTAACATAAACATTGAATCCTTTATTTTTACATCTCCAAAATCAACTTCAATATCACATGATTTATGTGTAAACAATAAACTTAAAACAGTACTCATATAAGCTGCTTTTCCAGAAAACCAATTTTTGCCCAAACCTGATTTTACGACTTCACCATCAAATCCAATTCCTAATCCGTTTAAGAAAATTTTGCCATTACATGAACCTGCATCAATTTTTACAATTTGCTTTTTATTGATTTTAACAAGCTGTTCTTTCCAAGAAAAACTCCCGTATAAATGTTCATAGAAATCGTTGCCAGTACCTGCTTTTATTAACAAAACAGGAATTAAAACATCTTTATAATAATTAAATACATTTTGAATAGTACCATCTCCACCAACAATTAATAAAAGGTCAAAATCATTTAGATTTAATGGATATTCATTTTTGAAAGTTGTAACCAAAAACGAATTCTTAACTAAATAAGCTTTAATTTCTGGAATTAAATTTTCAGCTTTCCCTTTACCTGCAAATGAGTTATATAAAACAGCAATTTTCTCAATCATTGATTCAAATAAGAGAATTATATTGAAAAATGGAAATCGATTATAATCAACGGTAATTATTCTTTTAAATTTAAATATTATTAAATTTTGATTTGTAATTGTTACCTAATTAGCTAACTTTGAATTGTGGAAGAAAATTTCATTAGAAACATCTTTTATTATAAGAATTACTATAATGAATTCTTTAAAAAACTTAGACCTGATGTAAAGAAAAAGTTTAAAGGACATTGCAACTCATAGCAACACTTGATCGTGTACCTGAAAAATACTTCAAGCATATTACAGGTTCAAGTAGTATTTATGAAATTCGAGTTGAAGTAGGTTCTGATATTTTTAGAGTCTTTAGCTTTTTTGATAAAGGTCAAATTATCATTTTAGTAAATGGTTTTCAGAAAAAGACTCAGAAAACACCTAAAAGTGAAATAGAATTAGCTGAAAAATTAAAAAAACAATACTTCGATGAAAAAGGAAAATAAAAATCTAACATCCTTCTCTGAACACCTTGATATGCAATATGGTAAAAAGGGGACTATTATAAGAGATACTTATGAGCAAGAATTCGAAGCTTTTAAACTTGGTGTTATGCTTCAAGAACTCAGAAAAGAACAAGGCTTAACACAAGAACAACTTGCACAAAAGTGCGGAACAACTAAAACCTATATTTCTAGAATAGAAAATAATGCGAGTGATATTAGACTTTCAACCCTTATGAGAATTATTAGAGAAGGATTTGGACTTCACTTGAAACTATCAGTGGAGATTTAAACAAAAAACACACTTGATTCTTTGTGACAAGTGTGTTTTTGTTTAATTTAATTTGATCCAACATACTAGACCAATATTCTCTAATAATCCATCTGCATTGAGCTTTTTAATCCAGAATCATTCAGAAACTTTTCTTTCTTCATTAATTCGATATCGGAATTCATCATATCTTCTACCAAACCTGCTAAATCATATTTAGGCTCCCAACCCAATTTGGTTTTAGATTTTGTTGGATCTCCAATCAACAATTCAACTTCTGTTGGGCGGTAGTAACGAGGATCAACTGCTACAATTTCTTGTCCTATTGTTAATTTACAATGTTCAAAAATTCCTTTGCTTTTTAGTTTCTCTTCATCCAAACCTTGAACGAAACCGATTTCAGATTCCGCCTCACCTTTAAATCCTATTTCAATGCCAATTTCATTAAATGCCATTTTAATAAAATCACGAATAGATGTTGTAATTCCAGTTGCTATCACATAATCTTCTGCCTTTTCTTGTTGCAAAATCAAATACATAGCTTCCACATAATCTTTTGCATGGCCCCAATCTCTTTGTGCATTTAAATTCCCCAAATACAATTTATCTTGCAAACCAATAGCAATTTTACTAGCTGCTCTTGTAATTTTTCGGGTAACAAAAGTTTCTCCCCTATTTGGACTTTCATGGTTAAACAAAATGCCATTACAAGCAAACATATCATAAGCTTCTCTATAGTTTACTGTAATCCAATAAGCATATAATTTGGCAACAGCATACGGAGATCTTGGGTAAAACGGCGTTGTTTCTGATTGAGGAACAGCTTGTACCAATCCGTATAATTCTGAAGTTGAAGCCTGGTAGATTTTAGTCTTTTTTGTTAAACCCAATAACCTTACCGCCTCAAGAATTCTTAATGTACCAATTCCATCGGCATTGGCAGTGTATTCAGGTGTTTCAAAACTAACATGAACATGACTCATAGCAGCCAAATTATAAATTTCATCAGGTTGAGTTTCTTGAATAATCCTAATTAAATTGGTACTATCAGTTAAATCACCATAATGCAATTTAAGCCTTAAGTGCTTATCATGTGGATCTTGGTACAAATGGTCGATTCTATCTGTATTTAATAAACTACTTCTTCTTTTTACTCCATGAACAAAATAACCTTTATTTAAAAGTAGTTCAGCTAAATAAGCCCCATCCTGACCCGTTATTCCGGTAATTAACGCAACTTTTGTCATTAAATTGATACTGTTTTATATGATTGAATATTATCTAAAAACCATTGATAGGTGCTAAAAATACCATTATTAAGTTGAATTTCATGTTTCCAACCTAAAGCATGCATTTTACTAACATCCATTAATTTTCTTGGAGTTCCATCAGGTTTTGAACTGTCCCAAACTATTTTTCCTTTATGGCCTACAACTTTTTGAATTGTTAATGCTAATTCTAGAATGGTATTATCAATTCCGGTTCCAACATTATATAAGTTATCAGGTAAAACATTTTCTACAGCAAACAATACAGCCTTTGCCAAATCATCCACATGTAAAAATTCTCTCATAGGAGTTCCAGTTCCCCATAACACAACTTCTTTATGACCTTCAATTTTAGCTTCATGAAATTTACGAATCATGGCAGGTAAAACATGAGAAGTTGTTAAATCAAAATTATCAAACGGACCATATAAATTGGTAGGCATTAAACTTACATAATCTTTTCCAAATTGTTTTCTTATAGCTTCACAGGCTTTAACACCCGAAATTTTAGCAATTGCATACCATTCATTAGTTGGCTCCAAAGAACCTGTAAGTAATTCTGTTTCATTCATTGGTTGATTAGACAAACGAGGATAAATACAAGAACTTCCAAGAAAAATAAACTTATTAACTCCAAACATGTGTGAAGCATGAATGAGGTTATTTTGCATTTGCATATTATCCATCAAAAACTGATAAGGATAAGTTTGATTGGCTAAAATACCACCAACTCTTGCAGCAGCATCAATCACAATATCCGGTTTATGAAATTTAACAAACTGCTCAACTTCATTTTGGTTTCTCAAATCAAGCTCTTTACTCGACAAGCCAATTACTTGTTCGTAACCATTTTTAAGTAAATTTCTTTTGATTGCAGAACCAACCATTCCATGTTGCCCTGCAACGAAGATTTTTTGATCTTTTTTCACTTTATTAAAGTTTCACTAGTAGGATAATTCGAATTTTCAATCCTAAATTAAATTTCATTATTATTTTGGATTGAAATCAATTAGAGATATCGTTTAAATTTTAGCCGCTTCTTTCTGTAATAATTCTTTCTTAACTGGAACAACACCAATTTCTTCACAAACCAAACCTCCCGCTAAATTAGCAATGCTTGCAATTTCTTTGTTTGTAAGTCCTAAAGCTAAACACAAAGACGCAACACTAATTACAGTATCTCCTGCCCCACTTACATCAGCAATTTTTCTGATATGCGCTGGAATATATTCAAATTCACTTCCATTACTAATCATCACTCCTCTTTCGCTTAATGTTACCATGATATTTTTAATTTCCATGGTATTCATCAATTCAAGAACAGCCGCTTCAAATGAAACTTTATCAGATGGATCAACATCTTTTTTGAAACCCTCTTTTAACTCTTTTAAATTTGGTTTGAACAAATCAACACCCTTATAATTTAAGAAGTTCCTCTTTTTAGGATCAACTGCAACCTTTTTTCCTAATTTATGTGC
>JAIYDG010000228.1 GCA_027487625.1 Bacteroidota bacterium | reverse complement strand
CTTTTGATACTTGGGAAGCCAATGCAAAACTCTGGCCTGAATTAGACTTGAATATTCACAAAGACCTCTTCTCTAAAAAAGGTTTTGTTTACTTAGGTGCTGCCAATTGGTTTGAGCTTTCTTCAACTCGTGCACATGGCGAAACTCAAGAAACTCATTGGTTAATCAATCCGCATATTGGCTTTAACTGGGCTCCAAAAAAATGGGCTTATAATATAGAAGCTAAATACTTGGCTCCCGGAAAAAATAACCAGCCCAATGTGGTTGATTATATAGGTATTCAAGGCAAAGGTGCTTTAGGTGTTTATTTCAGTATTGCTAAAAAATTCTAAGATGAAAAACAAACTACTAATTTTAACAGCTTGTTTTGGTATTTCATTACTAAGTAGCTGCCTGCGTCTTGATTCTAATTTTTATAACCTGAGTGATAAAATCACCGAGTATAAACTAGATAATTATACCAATGATCAAGACTTTAAACTCGACGCATCCTATACTATTCCTGATAGTTTAATTCATCTGATGAATATTTCATCATACAGCAAAAAAGAAAACAAAACCTATCAAATCAAAGCCATTTATATTGGTAGCATTTCTAAGATTGCTACTGATACTGTTATTCTGTATTGTCATGGTAATAAATGGCATATGGATTTTTACTGGCAAAGAGCCAAATTACTTGCAAATGTCGGAGGTAAAAACCGTTTTGGGGTGATGTATTTAGACTATCGAGGTTATGGTTTAAGTGAAGGAGTTCCAACAGAAGAAGGTCTTTATGAAGATGTGGATGCATGTATGAAATGGTTAAAAGAAAAAGGCTTAAATAATGATAGATTCTTATTATACGGCTTTAGCATGGGAACAGCTCCCGCAACAGAATTAACTGCCAGCCCTAGAACACTTACTCCACATAAATTAATGCTCGAAGCTCCTTTTGCATCATCAGCAGTAATGGCAGCAGATGGCGCTGTTTTAAATATGCCTTCTAGTTTTATTACTAATTTAAAAATTGATAATGCCGAAGAAATCAAAAAAGTAAAGCAAGATTTTTTCTGGATTCACGGAATTAATGACAATTTCTTAGGAATTAAAACACACGGCGAAGTAGTTTACAAAAACCATGGAGGCACTTATAAAGAAGCCCATAGAATTGATGGAGCAGACCACGGAGAAATTCCTGCCATTTACGGATTTGTTAATTATTCAGACATATTATTGAAATTTATTCTAAAACCTTAACAATATTTTCTCATATTTGAAGAAATAAGAAAAACCCCAAAATCCATAACCAAATTATTTTTTATGAAAGCCAATCCTATTTTAGTAGTTGAAGATGATGCAATGAGTTTTGAATCTTTAAAGAAAATTCTTGAAGGTTTAGGTTATCACAATATTTCACATGTAAGCAACGGACTTGATGCTATTAATACAGCAAGAGACAATAAGTTTGATGTTGTTTTAATGGATATTGGTTTGGAAGGAAAATTAGATGGTATTGATACCAGTTCTCTTCTTGGTGGAAATGCACGTGTGGTTTTCACTTCAGGAAATCACAAAGACAGTGAAACATTTAAAAGAGTAGCAGCTGCAAAAGCTTATGGTTTCATTAGCAAACCTTTTACTCCTCAATTGGTGAAAGATGCTTTAGAAAATGCTTTGAGTTAATTCAAAATAGTTCAATAAAAAAGCGGCTTTGGAAATTCCAAAGCCGCTTTTTTTATGTCCTTGTTTAACTAATAATTCAACAAGTCTTCCAAATCTTTTGCAAACCTATCTTTTGGTAAAAAGTTCTGCTCTAAATCCATATTAAATGGAACAGGCGTATCTAAACTTGCTGTTCTAACTACCGGTGCATCTAAGTATGTAAAACAATGTCTACCAATATGTGCCGCAATCTCTGCACCAATTCCACCTGTATAAGTATCTTCATGTAAAATAATAACCTTACCTGTTTTTCTTACACTGGCTTCTACTGCTTCTTTATCCCATGGCAACAATGTTCTTAGGTCGATGATATCTGCATCAATACCTGCTTTTTCTACATGACTACTTGCCCAATGAACTCCGGCTCCGTAAGTAATAATTGACACATCATTTCCATCTCTTACTTTTCTGGCTTCACCAATTGAAAGTGCATAATAATCATCATATACATCCTCTTCCAATTCTACGTTTCTATAAAGCACTTTGTGTTCAAAAAACATCACAGGATTTGGATCTTCAATTGCTGCAGTAATCAATCCTTTTGCATCTGATGGTGTTGATGGATAAACAATTTTTAATCCTGCAACATGAAAAAACCAAGCCTCATTACTTTGTGAATGAAATGGCCCTGCTCCTACTCCTGCGCCTGTTGGCATGCGTACTACTACATCGGCATTTTGGCCCCAACGGTAATGACTCTTTGCAAGATTATTTACTATTTGATTAAATCCAACACTTACAAAATCGGCAAATTGCATTTCAACCATGGCTTTCATTCCTTTGATTGATAAACCATATCCTGCACCAATAATTGCACTTTCACACAAAGGCGTATTTCTTACTCTGCCTCTTCCAAATTCTTCTAAAAAGCCCTGAGTAATTTTAAAAACTCCTCCATAATCTGCAATATCCTGACCCATTAAAACCAAGTTATCATGTTTTTGCATGGCTTGTTTTAATCCATCGCTTATGGCATCTACATATCTCTTTTTTGATTTAGCTTCAGTTTCAGGCGCATGAACTACATGTTGTAAATGTCCATGACTTGGTATTACATCAGGCTTATATTCCATATAAACATCAGCCATTTCTGTTGCTGTATCAGGAATAATTTCAGGTTCATTTAAAACTGCTTCTACACCTAAATCAATCTCTTCTTTTATTTCTGCTTTGATGGCTGTTATATCCTGCTCATCTAAAATTCCATATTCAAGTACAAACTTTTCGAAATTACTAACAGGATCTTTTTTCGCCCAAATATCAAACAATTCTTGAGGTACATATTTAGTGCCTGAAGCTTCCTCATGTCCACGCATTCTGAAAGTCATACATTCCAAAATAACTGGTCTTGGTTTTGAACGAATAGATTCAGACAGATTTTTCACTGTATCATACACTTCAAGCAGGTTGTTTCCATCAATTTTATAAGCTTCCATGCCATAACCAATTCCTTTATCTGTAAAGCTTTTGAAACGGAATTGTTCATTGGATGGAGTTGAAAGTCCGTAACCATTGTTTTCAATCAAAAAGATAACAGGTAATTGCCAAACAGCAGCAGTATTCAAAGCTTCATGAAAATCACCCTCACTCGCACCACCATCACCACTAAAAACTACAGTTACTTTTTTCTCATTTTTTAACATACCGGCCAATGCAATTCCATCGGCAACTCCCAACATAGCACCTAAATGAGAAATCATTCCAACAATATGGTATTCGTTTGTTCCAAAGTGAAATGAACGCTCTCTTCCTTTAGAAAAACCATTCATTTTGCCTTGCCATTGCGAAAACAATTTGGCAAATGGAATATCTCTTCCAGTAAAAATACCTAAGTTTCTGTGTAGTGGTAAAATATATTCATCCTTGTGTAAAGCCATTACAGTTCCAATACTAATGGCTTCCTGACCAATTCCTGAAAACCATTTACTCACCTTTCCCTGACGAAGAAGAATTAACATCTTCTCTTCTATCATTCTAGGTTTTATAATGGCTTTATAAAGATTTGCAATTTCTTCGTTGCTGTAATGTTTTCTATTATATTGAATCATACCCCGCAAAAGTAAGCTTTCATCAATCATTTTTTTCTCTTCCTTTTTCTTGTTGATGAAAAACACCAATTCGCTCAGTAAGTCCATGGAAATCAAATATTTCAAAACGAAAAAAATCAATAAAAAATCCCATAAAATCATAATTTGAATTTTCTATTGTCTATTTTTTGTTTACTTTGATGATTAAACCTCATTCAATGAAAAAAGAATCTATTTTATTTATACATGGTGCTTTGGCTTCAAAATCTCAGTTTACGCAGCTAATTTCTTTATTAAACGAGCAGTTTGATTGTCATGCTATTAATTTACCTGGCCATGGAGGAGAGTTAATTCCAGCAAGTGGATTAACATTTGAAGAGTTTTCACAAGCTATTTTATCTTATCTCGATAAAAACAATATTGAACAAACCCATCTTTTCGGATTTAGTATGGGAGGATACGCTGCCATGTATTTTGCACACAAACACCCACAAAGAGTGAAGCAAATTTTCACTCTCAACGTAAAATTCAATTGGGACCCTATTACCACAGCTAAGGAAACTGGCTTTTTAGATCCTGAGAAAATGTTAGAGAAAATTCCTGCATTTGCTAATAACCTAATGGTTTTACATGGAATGAATATTTGGAAGAATTTACTTGCCAGCACCAGTGATATGATGAAAAAACTCTCGGAAACCATTGTGATGAGTGAGGAAGAATTAAAACAAATTCAACATCCTGTACTTTTAGGCATTGGCGATAGAGACACTACAAGTAGTTTAAACGAAACCATAAAAGTTTATAAATTACTATCTAATTCCAGACTTTGGGTGGTTCCAAATGCTGCTCATCCTTTCGAAAAAATTAACCCAGAACGTATTGCTGCCGAAATTCGTTATTTTTTCCTTTCAGCTTAGGTATGATTATTGTAGTTTATTTTGAAAATGTAATATTATGAAGAATTTATTTTTAGGTCTTATTATACTTTTTATTTCCAGCAGCTTTCAAAATCCACCAACTGAAACTCTAAAATGGTACTCTTGGAATGAAGGTTATCCATTAGCGAAAAAAAATGGCAAAATAATATTGGTTGATGCCTATACTGATTGGTGCGGCTGGTGCAAAAAAATGGACAAGGATACTTATGCAAATCCTGATATTATTAAAAAATTAAACAAAGATTTTATTGTTGTAAAATTCAATCCTGAATTAAGCAATCTAACCTACAAGGTTGACAGTCAAGAATATTCGGCCCGCGACTTTTATGCCCAAATTAGCAGAGGAGAATCTACAGGATTTCCAACTACCTATTTCATACATCCCAATAAAAAAAGTATTTTTTTAGACCCCGGATATAGAGACCCATCAACGTTTACACAGGTTTTAGACCATGTATTAAAAGAATATAAATAAATGGGTTGATGCCTGCGCTTAAATTTGCTTAACTTCGCGGTTCCATTTTATGAGTGATCCTATTAAACACGAGTGCGGAATTGCAATGATCCGTCTCTTGAAGCCACTTTCCTTTTACCAGGAAAAATATGGCTCTTCGCTTTACGGCTTGAAAAAATTGTACCTGTTGATGGAAAAACAACACAACAGAGGTCAAGACGGCGCAGGTCTTGGGGTAATAAAATTTGACCCAGAACCAGGTGAAAACTACATTTTTAGACAAAGAGCAAATGGCAGCAGTGCAATTGCTGAAATTTTCGATAAAGTTTCTTCTAAAATCTCTAAATCAGGAAGTTCTTCTCAAACAAAAGATGCTGATTATTTAAAAAAACATGCTCCTTTTGTTGGTGAATTGTATTTAGGTCACCTTAGATACGGAACGCATGGTGGTAATAGCAAAGATTTGTGTCACCCTTTTATTAGAGAAAATAATTGGATGAGCAGAAATTTGATGCTTGCCGGAAATTTTAATCTTACCAATGTTGATGAACTATTTGATTTATTAATTGAATTAGGTCAACATCCTAGAGAAAAAGCAGATACGGTTACGATGCTCGAAAAAATGGGCCACTTTTTGGATGAAGATGTTCAGAAAAATTTCGACCATTTTAAAGATAAAGGACACAGTAACCAAGAAATTACTCATTTAATTGCCGAAAACACCAATTTAGAAACCATTCTAAAACGCTCATTAAGAGATGCTGATGGTGGATATGTGATGGCAGGTATGATTGGACATGGTGATGCATTTGTGGTGAGAGATCCCAATGGAATTCGTCCATGTTTTTATTACCAAAACGATGAAATTTGTGTAGTTACCAGTGAAAAACCGGCAATTATGACTGGCTTTAACATCGCCTATAAAGATGTAAAAGAACTGGGTCCGGGTAATGCGCTGGTGATGTACAAATCTGGTAAAATCGAAGAAGTAAATATCATCCCGCCAGGAGAGAAAAAATCTTGCTCTTTTGAACGAATTTATTTCTCAAGAGGTAATGATAGAGAGATTTACAAAGAGAGAAAACAATTAGGTTATATACTGGGACCAAAAATTATGGAAGCAGTAAATTATGATTTTAAAAACACTGTTTTCTCATACATTCCTAATACCGCCGCCGTTGCTTTTTATGGCATGGTTGATGGAATTATTGACCTTCTGGATACTTGGAAAGTTAATGAAATTAAAAAATTAGGTACTGATTTAGATGCTGAAAAACTAAAAGAAATTTTAGCAGTTAGACCTAGAAGAGAGCGCTTAGCAGTAAAAGACGCAAAACTACGTACTTTTATTACTGATGATGCACATCGTGAAGACATGGTTGCCCACGTGTATGATGTTACTTATGGTATCATTAATAATGATGTTGATACACTTGTAGTTATTGACGATTCGATAGTTAGAGGAACTACATTAAAAACTAGTATCTTAAGAATTCTTGACCGATTACATCCGAAGAAAATTATCATCGTATCATCATCACCTCAAATCAGGTATCCTGATTGTTATGGAATTGATATGAGTAAGATGAATGATTTCGTTGCATTTCAGGCAATGGTTGCGCTCATCAAAGAAAGAAATATGGCTCACAGATTAGATGAGGTTTATCAATTGTGTAAAGCACAAGAAAATCTCCCTAAAGAAGAAATGCTGAATCATGTTCAAAGTTTATATGCGCATTTTACTGATGATGAAATCAGCAAAAAAATAGCTGAAATTATTACTCCTACTGATATCCATGCAGAGGTTGATGTGATTTATCAAACATTAGATGGCCTTCATGAAGCTTGTCCAAACCACAGTGGTGATTGGTACTTTAGCGGCAATTATCCAACTCCTGGAGGAACCAAAGTTGTAAATAAAGCATTTATCAATTTTATGGAAGGTAAATCAGGAAGAGCTTATTAATGGTATTATTCTTGCTGATAAAAAACCAAAATACAACAACATGAAATTACGCAGTGAAAACCTTGTAAAACGCTATAAAAAAAGAACCGTTGTAAATAATGTTTCAATTGAAGTGGAACAAGGCGAATGTGTGGGCTTACTTGGTCCAAATGGAGCAGGTAAAACCACTACATTTTACATGACTGTTGGATTAATTAAACCAGATGAAGGAAAGGTTTTTCTTGAAAACGAAGAAATCACCAATCTTCCAATGTATAGAAGAGCCCAAAAAGGATTGGGATATTTGGCTCAAGAAGCTTCTATTTTCAGAACTTTATCTGTGGAAGACAATGTAAAAGCTGTTTTAGAAATGACCCCATTAAGCAAACAAGAACAAGCTGATAAGCTGGAGTCTTTAATGGAGGAATTTGGTTTAAACAGGGTAAGAAAAAGTATGGGTAATGTTTTGAGTGGAGGTGAAAGACGCAGAACAGAGATTGCAAGAGCACTAGCAGTAAATCCTAAATTTATTTTACTTGATGAGCCATTTGCAGGTATCGACCCAATTGCAGTTGAGGATATCCAGCAAATTGTTGCCAAACTAAAACATAAAAATATTGGTATCCTTATTACCGACCATAATGTGCATGAAACATTATCGATTGTTGATAGAGCCTATTTGTTGTTTGAAGGAAAAATTTTGAAAGCTGGAACTGCTCAGGAATTGGCAGATGATGAAATGGTAAGAAAGGTATATTTGGGACAGAATTTTGTATTGAGATAAAATCCCAAAATCAGGAATTTTAAAAAATTATTATTAGGCAGATTTATTTTTTACTTAGAATCTTATATTTGGAAAAAGCAAATCAAATCAGAATTGCAATTTTCAAACGTTCACAATAAAAATAACTATAATAACATGAAAAAAATTCTCTTCGTTTCATTTTTAGCTTTAGGCTTAATGACAATTTCTTGCGGTGGTGAACCTAAATTAGACAAAACTGAAGAAACAGCGGTTGAAGATCAGCTGAAAAAAGACCAAGCTGCAATGGATTCTTTAGAACAAGCAATTAATGCCTTAATGGATTCATCAGGCGCAGTAATAGAAGACGATACATTATAATTGATAAATACTTCAAGGAAATAGCTGTTATGAAAATAACGGCTATTTTTATTTTTCAGCCATTGCTAAATTAAGGGAATGTACAGCTTTGCTTAATTCGTAAACCAAATTTGGATTTGCTTCAATTGCATTCCCAACAACTACAACATCAGCACCTGCTTTACAAATATCCATAGCTTGTTGAGGCGTTCTAATTCCACCACCAACAAAAACAGGTAAATTCACTGCTGATTTTACATCTCTCACCATGCTGTTTGATATCGGTTGATTGGCACCACTGCCCGCATCCATGTAAATTACTTGCAATCCTAGCATTTCTCCAGCCATTGCTGTGCTTACAGCAATATTATTTTTATCATGTGGAATTGGAGTAGTATTACTCATGTACATGACACTTGTTATCTTACCACCATCAACAATCATATAACCTGTTGGAATGACTTCCACACCCGACTTTTTTAAACCAGGAGCTGCCAAAACATGTTTACCAATCAATAAATCGGGATTGCGTCCAGATATCATACTCAAAAACAGAATTGCATCTGCTTCATCGTGCGTTTGCATTAAATTACCTGGAAACAAAATAACTGGAATATCAGTTAGTTTTTTGATTGAACTTACGCAATCATTCCAAAATCCATTGGTGATTAAACTACCACCTACTAAAATTAAATCTACTTCTGCACTGTTGCAATGTGCAATTAGAGTATTAACGGCTTCCTCCCCACTTAAACTATCTGGGTCGATAAGAACCGCAAGTTTTTTAAGCGGATTTTGCTGAAGTTGTTTTAAAATACTCAAGTGCACGTTCGATAAATTGAAAGTAACAAATAAACAATTTTTAACTGAATTTAATCCAATTAAAATGTGATTCATTCAATTTTATCAGGAACAAACATCTAAAATTATCAAAACATTCATCCATTTTTAATGAATTCTGAACCTATAACGACAAAAAAAATAGTAAATGCAAGTCAAAAAAAATCAATTTGGCTAATCCCTTCAAAATAATTGAAATCTGTCTTATATTCAAGACAAGCCACTGAATATGAACAAATTGTTATTTACCTGAAAACCGCAATAGGTGCAGCCCCGAATGTGAATAACTTATCTTATGAACAAGGTCAAGCTTACTACATCATGGTGTTTTAGAAATTCACATAGGGTGGTGTTGAAATCGAAGTTTGATAAAACCTCTTTTGTGTTGGACTTTTGGATAAAAAACCCCCTAAAAATTTTAGAGCGTTTTTTAACCAAATAAAAACAATTTGGTAATCCCAGTTCTTTAGAGATTGTTTGAATTCAGGATTTCCTTAATCTGCAGGTCTACCACATAATCATTTACCCTTGATATGATGTCCTTTTACTACTACCCCACCAGCAGTGAACAAAATACTACATCAAAATTTGATGTTTTACTAATTGTTCTAGGTTAATCTGACCCCCAAACTCTAGAAAACAAAGGTTTACCTTAGAATAAAATTAATAACAATACCAACTCATTGTCCATGAGCCGCAACAAAAAAAACAACACACAAAGTGGATTAAGATTTGATCGCCACTTTACAAAAGATGGAGTAAGTCCATTCGATCTATTCGAATACGACTACCGCACATCCGTAATTAAAAACCCGAATGGTAGCGTGGTTTTTGAAATGAAAGATGTAGAAGTTCCAAATTTCTGGAGCCAAGTTGCAACTGACGTACTTGCACAAAAGTATTTCAGAAAAGCTGGTGTTCCTCAACCTGACGGAAGTTTAGGAAGAGAAACGAGCTTGAAACAAGTTGCTCATAGAATGGCGTATTGTTGGAGAAAATGGGGTGAGGATTATAACTATTTTGATAGTAGTGATGATGCTCAGGTATTTTATGATGAATTAGTTTACATGATTATGGGGCAATATGCTGCTCCAAATTCACCTCAATGGTTTAATACTGGCTTACATAGCTCATATGGCATTACCGGTAAACCTCAAGGACATTATTTCGTTAATCCAAAAACAGGTAAATTAGAAAGATCAAGCTCTGCATACGAAAGACCGCAGCCACACGCTTGTTTTATTCTTTCTGTTGATGACGATTTGGTTAATGAAGGTGGTATCATGGACCTATGGGTTCGTGAAGCTCGAATTTTTAAATATGGTTCTGGTGTTGGAACTAATTTCTCAAAAATTCGTGGTTCTCAAGAAAAATTAAGCGGTGGAGGTTCTTCTTCTGGTTTAATGAGTTTCCTTAAAATTGGTGACCGTGCTGCAGGAGCAATAAAATCTGGTGGTACAACAAGAAGAGCCGCTAAAATGGTTTGTCTTGATTTAGATCACCCGGAAATTGTTGAATTCATCAATTGGAAAAAAGATGAAGAAAAGAAAGTTGCGGCTTTAATTGCTGCTGGATATCCTAGCGATTATGAAGGAGAAGCTTATGCTACTGTTTCTGGTCAAAACTCAAATAACTCGGTTCGTATTCCTAATGAATTCTTTAGTGCACTTGAAAAAGGTACTGATTGGGAATTAAAAGCTCGTACCGATGGCAGAGTGATGAAAACTGTTCCTGCTAATGAAATGTGGGATATGATTGCTGATGCTGCTTGGGCTTGTGCAGACCCTGGTGTACAATACGATACTACTATCAATGAATGGCATACTTGTCCTGAAGGTGGAAGAATTAATGCTTCGAATCCATGTTCAGAATATATGTTCTTAGACAATACAGCTTGTAACCTTGCAAGTTTGAATCTAATGAAATTCTTCAACCCAGAAACTTTGGTTTTTGATGTTAAAGGTTTCGAACAAGCAACAAGAATCTGGACAACCGTATTGGAGATTTCAGTATTAATGGCGCAGTTCCCAGCTACTGAAGTTGCTCAATTATCATATGAATACAGAACTTTAGGTTTAGGTTATGCAAACCTAGGCTCTATGTTAATGGTTGCTGGTATTCCTTACGACTCACCTAAAGCTTTTGCTATTTGTGGAGCTATCACAGCTGTATTAAATGGTGTTGCTTACCAAACTTCAGCAGAAATGGCTAAATACCTTGGCACATTTGCTAAGTATGAAGAAAATAAAGAACACATGATGCGTGTAATGCGTAATCACCGCTATGCTGCTTACAATGCTACTGAAGCTTACGAAGGATTATCTGTTAAACCAATTGGTATCGACCCTAAATATTGCCCTGATTACTTATTGGCTGCTGCTACAAGCAATTGGGATAAAGCAGTTCAAATGGGTGAAGAATATGGTTACAGAAACGCACAAGCAACTGTAATTGCTCCTACTGGAACTATTGGCTTGGTTATGGATTGCGATACTACTGGTATTGAGCCTGACTTTGCCTTAGTTAAATTCAAAAAATTATCTGGTGGTGGATACTTCAAAATCATCAATCAAAGCGTGCCTGCAGCCTTAAGAAATTTAGGATACAGCGAATCAGAGATTGATGCAATCATTAAATATGCAACTGGTTCTGCAACTTTAGTTGGTGCTCCTCATATCAACCCAGAAACATTAAAATTCCGTGGTTTTAATGATGATGAAATTGCTAATTTAGATAAAGGTGCAGCAGGTGCTTTCGAAATTGGATTCGTTTTCAACGTATGGACTTTAGGTGAAGATTGCTTAAAACGTTTAGGATTTACTCCTGAAGAATACAATAGCCACAACTTTAACTTACTACGTAAATTAGGATTCACCAAAAAAGAAATTGAAGAAGCAAATGATTACATCTGCGGAACAATGACTGTTGAAGGTGCTCCTTACTTAAAAGATGAACATTTACCTGTTTTTGATTGTGCAAACAAATGCGGAAACAAAGGTGAAAGATACATTGCAGCTCAAGGTCATATCCGTATGATGGCTGCAGCACAACCTTTCCTAAGTGGTGCTATTTCTAAAACCATCAACCTTCCAAATGAAGCAAAAGTTGATGATATCAAAGATTGTTACCATTTAAGTTGGAGCCTTGGATTAAAAGCCAATGCACTTTATAGAGATGGATGTAAATTATCTCAACCATTAAGCAACAAATCTGACGTGAAAGACGAAGAAGAAGTTCAAATGGTAGTAGAAAGTGTTTTAGGTGAAGATGCACACAAACCTGTTGGGGAATTAAGTCCTGAACAAGTTTTGGAAGCTGCTCAAGCCATTTTAAACCGCACTCATGACACAACTTTCAAACACAAATTAGCTGGTGTAGTTGCTAGAAAAACTTTACCAGGAAAACGTGGTGGATTTACACAAAAAGCTTCTGTTGGTGGTCAAACCATTTTCGTAAGAACAGGTGAATACGAAGATGGAACATTGGGAGAAATCTTTGTTGACTTACACAAAGAAGGTGCAACATTACGTAGTTTAATGAACTGCTTCTCAATTGCCGTTTCATTAGGACTTCAATATGGTGTTCCTTTGGATGAGTATGTAGATAAATTTACCTTCACTCGTTTCGAACCAGCTGGTATGGTTGCAGGTCATGATAATATCAAAAACGCAACTTCAATCATCGATTACATGTTCCGCATGTTAGGATTTGAATACTTAGGTCGTGAAGAATTTGTACAAGTACCTCCTACCGAAACACAACGTCAGAATTTATCGGTAAACTTACATAAACAACATGCTCAGGCATTGGCTAACCAATCTGCAACACAAGTAGCTCCGGTAAACCCAATTGGATTTTTCAAACCTGCTCCAGTAGTTGTACTTGAAGTAAGCGCTGTGGCACCAATTATTCCTGCACCAGAAGCATCTGCTAGTCTTACTGCTTCTGCAAGTATGCCTGATCAAATTAGCGAGATGAACAAACGTATGGGAGATTCTCCAGCTTGTCCTACTTGCGGTCATATAACTATCCGTAGTGGAGCATGTTACAAATGCCTAAACTGTGGAACACAAACAGGTTGTAGCTAGAATATAAATCTTATAGAAACAGGAAGCCCTTCATTGAAAAATGAGGGGCTTTTTTTGTGATGAATATTTACCTAAATAAAAATTGTATTGTATTTCTCGCAACATTAAAATCGCATTAATATCGACGAACAATTCATACTAAACTGATAAGAATTTAAAGATTCATGGCGTTAAACACGCAAAATCATCACCCATGAAAAATTTATCAGTGTTCTTAATGTTGCTGGGCTCGTTTGCCTATCAGCCCGTTTTCTCAGAAAATATTGTCGACATCAAACAAGCCAAAAACAACAAGGCTTTGTCGCTTAAAATCAATGGTGCTAATTCATCCCGACAAAAAGCATTCATCAAAATTACAAACAAAACCAATCAACTTATTAAACTCATTATTTCTGCTGGTGATATGCTCATTACTCCGACCACATCAACTCAAAATCTTATCATTACCAAAACAGAAGAAATTCAAATTCAACCACACCAAAGTATTTCTAAAAACCTTTTTGCATTATGCGCCGAAAAACATGACGGTTGTCCGGGTAGTGAAACCCAATACGCACCTGGAAAAAAAGCCACAGGAAATTTATTGGCTATGGCAGAATACCTGGATGAAAACAAGTTGTATGATGATGATGTAGCACAAAACGCTATTTGGTGCATAAGCGATAATGCTGAATTAAGCCAGATAGAACACAGTAACAAAACTATTGAACGTGACTTACAAACGATGATTGCAAAACACCAAAACTTGGATTTAGAAAAAGAATTAGCCAAAATAAAAGCTCAAAAACTAATGTCATCTTCTTTTAGTAATAGAAGACGCATCACAAGTTTTCATGGAAATATTTCTTTTAATTTAGAAAAAGATGCAAAAGTAAATCTGGTATTACTTGACCCAAAAGGCAAAACAGTAGCTACCTTTATAAAAGAAGAAAATTTTCAAGCTGGTATACATAAAAAAGACTTCGCATATACAGATGCAAACATTGAATATGGACTTTACCAATTAATTATATTAGCTGATGGAAAAGAAAAATTAAGAAGAAGAGTTCAGTTGAGATAATCTTAATCAAACAAAAAATCCCGGAATGAATAATCAAACCGGGATTTTTTATTGGAATTTTAAAATTAATTCCTGCTATAATTTGGAGCTTCTTTTGTAATGGTAATATCGTGTGCGTGACTTTCTTTCGCACCTGCTGAGGTAATCTTTACAAACTTACCATTTGCTTGTAAAGCTTCAACAGTAGCAGCACCACAATAACCCATTCCTGCTCTTAATCCACCTACAAATTGATAAACAACCTCTTTTAAAAATCCTTTATAAGGAACAATTCCAACAATTCCTTCAGGAACTAATTTAGCAATTTCGTCTTCAGCATCTTGGAAATAACGGTCTTTGCTACCTTCTTTCATGGCTTCAATAGAACCCATTCCTCTATACGATTTAAATTTACGTCCTTCATAAATTACGGTTTCACCCGGACTTTCTTCTACACCTGCAAAGATTGATCCACTCATAACGGTACTTGCACCAGCAGCTAATGCCTTAACTAAGTCGCCGCTATATCTAATGCCACCATCTGCAATAACTGGAATGCCACTGCCTTTTAAAGCTTTTGCAGCGTCATAAACAGCAGTTAATTGAGGAACTCCAATACCAGCAATAATTCTGGTTGTACAAATTGAACCTGGTCCAACTCCGACTTTTACAGCATCAACACCAACATTTGCCAAAGCCAATGCCGCATCTCCAGTTGCAATATTTCCTGCCACAATATCAATACCCGTAAACTGTTTTCTAATTCTGGCAACTTCGTTCATTACACCACGAGAATGTCCGTGTGCCGTATCAATAATTACCAAATCAACACCAGCTTTTACCAAAGCAGAAATTCTGTCTTCAGTTTCGGCACTTACACCAACTGCAGCTCCAACAATTAAACGACCATGTTTGTCTTTGCAAGCCATTGGATGGTCTTTAACCTTTAAAATATCTTTATAGGTAATTAATCCTTTTAATTTTCCAGCCCCATCAATTACAGGCAATTTTTCAATTTTATATTCTTGTAGAATGGTTTCAGCCATTGTTAAATCGGTGCCTTCAGGAGCAGTGATGAGGTTTTCTTTGGTCATTACATCACTCACCAATTTATTCATGTCTTTTTCAAAACGTAAATCGCGATTGGTTAAAATTCCCACCAAAGTTCCATTATCATTAATAATTGGAATACCACCAATTTTATTATCGCTCATCATTTTGGTAGCATCTCTCAAAATGGCGTTTTCATTGAGGGTAAGAGGATCGATAATCATTCCACTCTCACTTCTTTTTACACGCCTAACTTCTTCAGCCTGGCGATCGATACTCATGTTTTTGTGTAGAATTCCTACTCCACCTTGCTGAGCCAAAGCAATTGCCAAACGCGATTCTGTAACTGTATCCATTGCTGCCGAAAGCATTGGAATATTGATACGAATATTTCTGGTTGATTGGCTAGATGTATTTACATCTCTGGGAAGTACTTCGGAATAGGCCGGTAATAAGAGAACATCATCGTAAGTGAGTCCTTCACCGTAAAATTTTTGAGGGTCGTTGAACATGGCAAATAAAGAATGATTATTTGCCGGGCAAAGATAACCGAATATTTACCAATACCAAAAACAATCAATTTATTAACCTAAATAACGAAAAATAAGGCAGATTTTAGAATTTTTCACCTTCCGAGGTGCGTAAACCTCTTGCAATTATTATGGCCATAAATCCCATAAAAATAGAAAAATATCCTACATAAGCATAGTTAAGTAAATGACCACTTACTTGATCTTTTACAATAATCATTCCTGCAAATAAAGAACCCAATCCTGCCATTAACTGTTGCAATGAAGAATTGATACTCATAAAACTTCCTCTATATTTTGGATTTACTGATGCAGTAATCATTGCCTGCATCGGAATCATTCTGCCACTTACTAAAATGAAAAATATAGCAGCAACTACTAAAGCGTATGCAATATGAATTGGCGGCATATTGGTGATGGCAAAAACCGGGAATGCACACAATGAAGCAAAAATGGCAAAGACTTTGAATTTACCATATTTATCAGCTAATTTTCCTATATATGGCGAAGTAAATACAGTAACACCGCCACCAACTAAATAAATATATTGCAATTGTGATTCGCTAAATCCAACATTGGCAACCATAGATGGACTAATAAAAGGTATGATTGTAAAATGACCTAACATCATAACCATTGATAGGAAAATGGCTTTTCTTTGGTTTCTATCTTGCAAAATAACTGAAATGGCTTTGAAGATATGCTCTCTTTTTTCTCCTGTTAAAAGGTGTTTGTTAATAGGAGGTAAATATTTATAAATCAAATACAAAATTGGAGAACCTAATAATGCTAAAAACAAAAACGGTGCTTGCCATCCAAAACTCGAATGTGTTGCTATAAACAATCCAAAAGGAACTCCAAATACAGATGCCACAGAGAATGCAGCCATAACTATTCCCATTGCCTGACCTCTTCTTTCAAAAGGAATCACATCACCAACAATTGATAAAACTGTTGCTCCAATTACACCACCAAACAATCCCGTGAAAATTCTTGCACTCATTAGTAAAGCAAATGAATTTGACAAACCACACAATGCTGTTCCAATTATAAAACCGGTATACATCACCATTAAGGATTTTCTTCTATCGAAACGGTCGATAAATAAAGATGACAACATTCCTGAAGCAAAAGCACTAAAAGTATAACTTGATACAATAACACTGAATTCTTTGGGACCAATTTCAAAGAGACGCATCAATTGTGGACCAAGAGGCATCATAATCATGAAATCCATGATATTACTGAAATTGATTGCGGCCAGTATATAAAGAATGATTTTTTCGTTTTTATTCATCGGGGCTGCAAAATCGTGAATAAAAAAGATTTTATAACTATTTGATTGATTACAAGGCGAATTTTATTCCTTTCGTTATGAAATCTTCAGGGTTCAAAATCACATTTGAATAAACTAAACAAGAGTTATTATAAATCGAAACTATTGAATTATTGTGGCAAGGAATTCAAATACTCTTTGGCTTTATCCTTGTAATAAGGTTGCATACCTGGAGGTACTGTTTTGAGTAATTCGGTTTCTTTATTCTGCTTTTTATTCATCTGCTCAAAATATTTTGGAGATGGTTTTGGACCTTGTTTGGATTGTTCAGCCTCTCTTTTGGTATCCTGTTCTTGCTTTTTCTCAGCTTTCTCATGCTCCAATAATCGTGTAAGAATTTCTTGTTGGCGCATAATGGTTTCCTGACTCAATCTTTTGTTAAACAATTCCTTTTCTGTTTGCTCCATCATCTTTTGTAAATCACCCAACTGCTTGCCACCACCCATTTGCTCTTTTTGAAGGGCATCCATCTCACTAGCCATTTTCTGCAATTGCTGACGAATAGCCATCTGCTGAGCAGCCATTCTACCAAATTGTTCGGAACCCATTTTGCCTTTTTCACCAGTACCATTTTTATTCTGACCTTCCTTCAATTGTTTATTGAGCTCATCCTGCATTTTCTTTAATTTACTCATGCTTGGCTTTCCACTTCCATCTTTTGGAGAAGGCTTCCCTTTTCCCTTTTTGCCATTTTGCTTTTGTTGTTTCTGTTGTTGCATTTGTTTTAATACATCACTCAACATCAAAGCAAGGTTATTCATTCTGGTCATAGCATACTGCTGCTGACTTTTAATCTCTTGTTGATTTCTGTTTGAAAAACCTTTTACAGAACGATCCATGTGGTCGTTCATTTTATTGACCTCACGATTTACAAATGCTCTTATTTCTGGAGCATCTTTACTTAAAGCTAAGAGGCTATCTTCAACCAATTTGGCATTGTCTTTTAGAGATTTCTGCTCTTGTGCTATTTGAACAAACTGAGGATTGTAACCGGTAATGGCTTTCATTCTTTCCATTAACGCTTCCTGGTCTTTACTCAATTGAAGTAGGTTTTCAAGAATTTCACGTAATGCTTGAATATTCATTTCCGCTTTTTCTTCTTCCTCCTTCTCCATCTGGTCTTTCATTTCATCAGCCATTTGTTCCATTTCATCAGCTGCTTCTTTTTCTTGTTCAGCAGCTTTCTTCTCATTGCCTTTGCCTAATTCTTCAGAGGCCTTTTGCATTTTTTTGTCAATGGATTCCTGTTTTTTATCCAAGTTTTGCAAGTCTTTTGGCTCCTCTAATGCTTTGTTTTTTTCTTGCATATCCTTCAAGTCTTCTTTCAAATCCTTGAACTCTTTATTCAATTCATCCTGTTCTTTTTTCAGATTTTCTTTTGAATCTTTTTTATCTTCAGATTTCTTAGAAAGCTCCTCCTGCTTTTTGCTTAATTCATTTAGTTTTTCAATGCTTTCCTCCATCTTTTTCTCAACTTCCATCTCCTTATACATCTCAAGCATTCTATCTAATTCTTTCTCTACATCTTTGTTATTAAGTTGTAGCTTATCCATTTCCTGCTGCAATTTATCCTTGTTTTGAAGCTTCATCAAATCATCTAATTGCTTCATCATTTTCTTCATTTCTTCAGGCATTATTTCATCCATCATTTTCTGAAGTTGCTGCTGCTTTTCTAGGATTTTCTGATTCTCTTCCTTGAACTCATGTTCCTTACGTTTGTTATCTTTAAAGTTTTCTTTGATATCATTAATTTTCTTCGCCAATTCCTTTTGGCGTTCCATTAATTTCTCCATCTTACGTTGGTCTTCCCAACTTAATTGTTTTTCACTTTTAAGTTTCTTTTGTAAATCTTTTAAATCTTTTTGAAGGTCTTTTGCTTCCTTCAAACTTTCTTCCATTTTGCTTTCCAACTCCTTTGACCCAGCATTGGCTTCCTCACGTAATTCCTTCTTATCTGGTGCTTTTAGAGTGAAAATTTTACTTCTGCTTGATTTTGAACCATGAACTCCATCATTGTCCCAAACCTCAAAATAATATTCAATTTCATCGGCACTTTCAATACCAGTTTCAAACAAATTAAATACATGGTTGAATGAACTGATTTTATCTGATCTAAGCGTAATATCAACCGACTGCAAACCTTTTTTTACTTTCTCCTGATTTTCTGATTTGAGGAATCTGTAATGAAAATTCAATTTTTTCAATCCATGATCATCTTCAACATTTCCTGAAAAATAAATCAATTTTCTGCTAGTGGAATCTTGTTGTTCATTTACTTCAATTTGAGGATATGCATCCGGAATAACCTGAATTCCAAAATGTAATGAATCTCCTTTTTTATTGTCTTTGTTAGAACTTTGAATGGTATATTCATCAGAAAGAAAAAACTTCTTTTTAAACTGAAACCTGATACCATCTTCACTTAGCGCATGGTGCTCGGCTTTCAAAAATTTGAGTTGAATATCATCGGTATTTTTACCCATGAATTGCCATTCAATGATTGTACCTGCAGGAATGCTTAAATCACCAGGATTATTAAGCATTTCATTTTTCATCCCTAAATAAGCTGGATAGTTTAATTTAGCTTGGTAGTTTAACAAAATTGGCTTTCCAGAAACAATTAAATCAAAAGGACCAAAAGTAAATCCACCTGATTCTAAAGTAAATGATAGTGATTTTTGCAGATTTTTCCATTCGTATTCAAAATTGCCCGGTTCATTATTCAACATTTTATAGCGTTGATTTTCGAACAAGAGATGCATTTCTGCAGGAATTTTCTCTCCGCTGGTTTTTATCTGAATTGTGAAATCACCATATTGTTCTGCAGCCAATTCCTTGTTTACAATTTCAATCTCAAAAGGAGCTTTCATTTTAAACTCTTTATTGAAATTCAGAACTCTTTCGGCACCATCACCTAAAATATCAGGCGACCAAATCAGTATAAAAAGAAAAATAATGATTGGAACAATTGTAAATTTTAAATAGCGTAAATTCTTACTAAACTGAATTGCTGAACTAAAAGGAACAGGCTTTAATTCTTCTGTTTTTTGTTGAATGGCGGCCTCAAGTAAACTTCCCGATTGAGGCTCTGATTCTAACAATTGAAGTGTATTCAATAATTTATCCTGAACCTCTGTAAAATGCGAACCAATAATTTTTGCAGCTTCAGAATAATTCATCTGCCTGCGAATTCTATACAATCCTGCTAGTGGAATAATGATATAATATACCAGAGCAACCAATGAAGAAATCAGCAAAGTAAAAAATAAAATTGCCCTTACATTAGATGTGTATCTTCCATAATATTCAAAAATACTCACCAACAAAAAGCCAAGTAAAAAAATACCGGCAAAAAGAATACTTCCCTTTATCAGTTGATTGTTGTAATACTTCCTGATAAAAGCATCCAGTTTTTGATAGATATAATTTGTTTCCTGTTTCAATTTTTGTTAATAATAATCAATTGCTAGTGCAATTTGTTTTTCTTCTGTTCTAACGAAAGGCAATAATAAAGATTTTATGAAACGAATTCGAAGCTATCTCCGTCAAAAAGCCCCAAATCGCTGAGTTTTAAATGAGGAATTACCAAAAGTGCCATAAATGATAGGGTCATAAAGGGCGCTCTAAAATGTGAACCTAGCAAAGATTTACTTAAGCGGTCGAGATTTGTATACTTTTCTGCAACAGTCCAAGCATCATCCATGCTCATCAATCCTGCCATTGGTAAAGCTAAAACCTCTTGTGTCTCTCTAGAGGAAAGACTTAATCCACCTTTGTTTTCTACCAATAAATTTACAGCATTTTTCATATCAGTAAAATTGGTTCCTGCCACCAAAATATTATGACTATCATGAGCCACCGAACCTGCAATTGCTCCATTTTTTAAACCAAGTCCTTTTAGCAGCGATACTGAAATTGGCGCATGTTGATACCTATTCACCACTGCTAAATAAATCACATCATTTGTTAAAGAACATTCATCTTTTTTTAGTAAAAGGTGATTGGTAATCAATTCTCCATCCAAACATTCAATAACATGGTTGTTTTCTTTGAGTTCAAACTGAAAATCATATTCGTTTATCAATTTACAGTCAAACTGATTGATAGGATTTTCAGAAACTGAATTTATAAAAGAAGTATTTCCTTCTGCCACCAAAATTCCATTGATATAGGTTTGTTTGATTTTGAAGTCAATCAAATCATCCACCAAAATAAAATCTGCATTTTCATTTAACTGTAGCGTTCCAACTGGCATTTTATAATGCTCTATTGGATGAATACATGCAGCATACAAAATATCAAACAAATCAAAACCCTTTTGCAAAGCACGTTTTACCAATGAATTGATATGTCCTTCTAATAAAGAATCTGGATGTTTGTCATCACTACAAAACATGATTTGTTTTGGATAATCTTTCATTAAAGGAATCAATGTTTCGAAATTTCTAGCAGCGCTTCCTTCTCGAATTAAAATCTTTACACCCAGTTTTGCTTTATCTAAAGCCTCTTCATAAGTAAAACATTCATGGTCGGTTGAAATGCCGTGAGAGAAGTATAAAGCAGCTTGTTCATTCATTAAACCAGGCGCATGTCCATCAATAGGTTTATTGTATTTTTGAGCTGATTTTAACTTCGCCATCACCTCAGCATCTTGAAACAAAACCCCAGGAAAATTCATCATTTCGGTAAGATAATAAATATCACCTCTTTGAAGTAAAGCATCTACATCATTCGAATTCAGTGTGGCTCCTGCTGTTTCAAAAACGGTTGCAGGAACACAACTTGGAGCACCAAAACAAAAATGAAAAGGTACTTTTTTCCCGTTTTTTATCATGAAGTTTACGCCATTTATTCCGCAAACATTGGCAATTTCATGAGGGTCGCTAATGGTTCCAACTGTACCATGTAAAACGGCCATTCGTGCAAATTCTGATGGAATTAAAAGCGAACTTTCAATATGAACATGTGCATCTATAAAGCCAGCAAGTATATATTGGAAAAGAGTTTTATCTATCTTTTTGATGGAATAAATTTTCGCATCCTTTACTTCAATCTCTGCAGGAAAAATGTTTCTATTTCTGATATCAACAAAATTCGCTTCTATAACAAAATCACTCATCTTATTCTTTTTTCAATGACTCACCATCAAATTGAAAAGGCAAAAATGTTTGTGTTCCCTCTGCAATATAAATGGGACCACTTTCGCCTTGTAAAATCATTCTTATTTGGTTGCCATATCTCTTTTCGTATTCACTTACACTTTGTAAACATGCACCACAACACATCACAGGATGTTCTAATTTAAACTCATCGGTTCTAGCTGTAACAGATATTGCTTTTACCGCTACTCCTGGATAATTTGCTGATGCAGAAAAAATAGCAACTCTTTCAGCACACAATCCAGAAGGATAAGCCATATTTTCTTGGTTACTTCCCTTTACCACTACTCCATTTTCGAGTAATACCGCAGCGGCCACATGGAATTTAGAATAAGGCGCATAAGCTCCATTCAGCGCTTTTTTTGCACTGTCCAACAATTCAGCATCTGCACTACTAAGTTCAGATTTATCAGAAACACTTAGCAGCTTCACTTCTCTTTTCACTGTTTCAATCATATTCACAAGTTAGATAAAGCTAATTAAAAAGCAAAGAAAGCCTTGCCGAATCGAGGTTTCACACAATAAAATTAACAATTTTGCAAAAAATCACTTTGTTTCATTTGTTCAGTTCAAGCTTTGCTATTAGTTTCGCTGCTTATATTCATTGATTTATGAAGCATATTATTGTGTTTGGAGCAGGTTTATCCTCCTCATATTTGATTAAATATTTGTTATCGAATGCCAAAAAAGAAAATTGGCAAATCAGCATTATTGATGCAAACCTTGAATTAGCTCAAAAGAAAGTTGGGAAAAGTCAATTTGCAAAGGCTATCGCAATCGATATCAACAACAAAGAAGAAAGAGAAAAACTCATTCAAACCGCCGATTTAGTCATTTCTTTATTGCCTCCAACTTTACATATTTTGGTGGCAAAAGATTGTATCAAATCTGCTAAAAATTTAATCACTGCTTCTTATGTGAGTGAGGAAATGAAATCACTTGATAAAGCTGCTCAGAAAGCCGGAATTTTATTATTAAACGAAATTGGATTAGATCCGGGAATCGACCATTTATCTGCCATGCAAATGATTCACCATATTCAAAAAGATGGTGGTGAAATCACTTCATTTAAATCGTATTGCGGTGGTTTGGTTGCTCCAGAATATGATGACAATCCTTGGAATTATAAATTTACTTGGAACCCAAGAAATGTAATTTTAGCAGGACAAGCAACTGCAACTTATCTCGAAAATAAACAGGTAAAATTCATTCCGCCAAATAGAATTTTTAATCAAACTGTTGATGTAATGGTACCCGAATTGGGCAAATTCGAAAGTTATGCCAACCGTGATTCTTTGGGTTATATTTCACCTTATGGAATTGATTCTGCTCACACAGTTTTAAGAGGTACTTTAAGAAGAAAAAATTATTGTCAGAACTGGAATTACCTAGTAAATTTAGGGCTTACAGACGATACTTACAAAATCGCCAATAGCGAAAATATGACTTACAGAGATTTGATGGCGGCCTTTTTATCAGGAGCAAACCAACAAAATCTAGAGATACAATTAAGTCGTTTTATGAACAAAGCCCAAACCTCAAAAGAGTTCCAAAGAATAAAATGGTTGGGCTTATTAAATGATGAAAAAATTGGCATCTCAAATGCAAGTCCGGCTCAAATTCTTCAACATCTTCTCACTCAAAAATGGAAGTTAAAAAAGGGTGAATTGGATATGATTGTGATGAAACATGAAATCACCTATAAAAAAGACAAAAAGAATTTTAAGGCCAATAGTTCTCTGATTGTTAAAGGAGATGATGAAGTTTATACTGCCATGGCAAAAACAGTTGGTTTACCAATGGCTATTGCAGCGAAACTAATTTTACAAGGAAAAATAGTCGATAAAGGCGTTCGTATTCCTTTAAGTCCGATGTATTATGAACCTATATTAAAAGAATTGGCAAAATTCGATATTAAATTTATTGAACATTAAGATTTGTCTTTCCAGAGGTAAAAATCCTTGGTTAATTCATAGTAAGTTTCTGTATAAGAATTGTCTTCATTATAAATTACCAGCTCTTGTTGTGTGATGTTTTGTTTCTGCTTTGAAAACAACATCACTAAA
Source organism: Bacteroidota bacterium (assembly GCA_027487625.1). Taxonomy (GTDB): domain Bacteria; phylum Bacteroidota; class Bacteroidia; order UKL13-3; family UKL13-3; genus CAISCU01. The sequence goes on along the minus strand of JAIYDG010000228.1, from coordinate 1,685 downwards.
CGATTAAATGGCTTTGACTTTTTAGGAAATACCTGTAAAATTTCTTTTGGAAAAAGCAGGTATGTTTCGGCAATCTGAATAAACAATTCGGCTTCCTGATTAGGCAAAACCATTGCAATTATTCCATTTTCATGAAGTAGTTGAGCCATTATTTTCGCCAATTCTTCAAAAGATAAAGTATTTGTATGACGGGCTGTTCTGCGTTTTTCTTCTTCAATTTCAAACTGGTTTCCTGCAACAAAATAAGGTGGATTGGTGATGATGAAATCAAATTTTATATCAGGAAATTCATTACTAAAATCTTGAATTGATTTTGAGTACAATGAAATTCTATTCAGCCATTTACTTTGTTTGAAATTGAATTCAGCTTCTGAAGCAGCCACTTCATCAATCTCAATAGCTTGAATAAATGCATCTGATTTTTGAGCCATCATGAGAGAAAGAATGCCAGTTCCAGTTCCAATATCTAAAATATTTTTTGCTAAAGAAGGATTGACATAAGCGCCAAGAACAACAGCATCTGTGCCTAGTTTCATAGCGCTGTTACCTTGTGATAAATTGAATTGTTTGAACTTAAAAATTTGCTCTTTCAAAATTGATTAAAACTTTAGGCAAATGTATTTGCTTTATTTGCAAGACAATTGAAAAAAATGAGCCATTCCAATAAAACTCCAAATCAGCTAATACATGCTTCTAGTCCGTATTTATTGCAACACGCCTATAACCCTGTAAATTGGGTAGAATGGAATGATGCTGCCTTTGAAAAAGCCCGTTTAGAAAACAAATTAGTATTGGTAAGTATTGGTTATTCTGCCTGCCATTGGTGCCATGTAATGGAAAGAGAATGTTTTGAAAAAGTAGATACTGCAGCCATCATGAACGAGTATTTCGTTTGCATTAAAGTTGACAGAGAAGAAAGACCGGATGTAGATCAGGTTTATATGGATGCGGTGCAATTGCTTACAGGACAAGGAGGTTGGCCTTTGAATATGTTCACTTTACCAGATGGAAGACCTTTACATGGTGGAACCTATTTTCCAAAAGATAAGTGGGAACAAACCATGATGGCCCTTGCAAATTTCTACGAAGAAAAGCCTGAAGAAGCCATGGTTTTTGCTACCAAACTTTCGAATGGAATTAAAAGTCTTGATAAACTGGTTCCTATTGAAGATTCTGTTATATCAAACAGATTTGTTCATGAAGCTATATCATCATGGAAATCAAATTTTGATTTAACAAATGGCGGTTACAATTGGGCACCTAAATTTCCAATGCCAAACAACTGGGATTTCTTTATGCAATATGCTTTCTATTTTAATGATGATACATGCAGAGAAGCTGCTGAAACTACAATAATAAAAATGGCAAAAGGTGGCATCAACGATCAATTAAGCGGAGGTTTTGCCCGTTACAGCACCGATAGTTATTGGATTGCACCTCATTTCGAAAAAATGCTTTATGACAATGCTCAATTATTGAGTTTGTATGCAAGAGCATATTCTTATTACAAAAACCCATTGTTTAAAGAAGTTGCTGAATCAATTCACGCTTATCTTGAAACAGAAATGAAATCACCAGAAGGTTTATACTATTCGGCATTAGACGCAGATAGTGAAGGCATTGAAGGCAAATATTATATCTGGAAAAAATCGGAATTAATAGAAATATTAGGTGAAGATGAACCT